>DIKJ01000154.1:0-1194 GCA_002424525.1 Bacteroidales bacterium UBA5621
CCTGCTACAAATGCAAACAGGGTTACAGAAAGAATATAATTCAGTATCAGTGAAATTGCTGGTCCTTTCATCTCTCAGCGGTATCCCATAAAAACGAACTCTTAAGATAGCTGATCTTCACCAGAAATCCTACTTATAACTTAACAGTGTTATGTATTGCCCAAGAAAGACTAATCCCTGACACAACGGACAGAGATGGCATCTGCTTCATGATCACAGGTTGCTGCTACAAGCGTGTAAGAGTTTGTATAGATCACGAAAGCCCTGAAAATTCCGTCATAATCGTCGTAGTAATTTGTTGAGGTGAACCAGTTTCCTGAACAACCCAGTCCGTCGAATCTCCCGTCTGTCCAGCGGACCCCTGCCGGAAGTGCACGGAAGCCCGATGCATTTCTCTTTTGAGCAAAATCTGTGTTCCCGGGTGTTCCCGTGATATCAGTCTGGACCCAGTTCGTCAGGGCTGCCATCGCTTTGCTTATTTTGTTTCCGGAAGTTGTGCCGTCATAGTTATAGTTGTTTTCTATAAGGTGATCCTGAAGTATCATCCATTCGTCGTAGGATGGTACATGCCAGCCTGCAGGACAAACACCTCGTCCGTCGGTGATCGTAAACCAGGTATAGAGACGGCCGTAAAGCCCGACATTGCTTTCATTTCCGTCATAAGCCCACTGGTATTTTGGCCTTCCTCCATTATAAACAACCTCTCTCAGATTGAGTGTAGCAGGACTAGTGGTTTCTATCAGGTCACCATTCCTGTATTTTGTTACTTTCAGGTTTTCAGCCATCCACCACTGGTCACCGATCTGTACTATCTCATAGAGGTTGCCATCTATGTCAGTAATTGTCTGGGGTTCTTCTTCCGGTTCTTTTTCGCATTTATTTGCCATAAGTACCAATCCTGCAAATAAAATGACGCAATACCAGAAACTGTTTATTTTCTTCATGACTTTTACGTTTTATTGCCTGAAGTTACATTTCCTGAGGTCACCTGTCAAGGCCAAATGAGTAAAGGAGCCTTTTCAATTAGTAATCAGGTCAATTATTTTAAAAATATCCTATAATGTCCCTTACATTTAAAACAATTTAACTTTGGGCCAGATAGAACTTAAGCATAAACATAAACATAAACGCCGGGGGTAAACATGATACATAAATACATCGAATTCGAGGTGGTTGAGAGATTCATGGAGTCTG
>DIKJ01000154.1:1353-32888 GCA_002424525.1 Bacteroidales bacterium UBA5621
ACGGCGGTTGTGGATGGGCATAACGGAATGGGACATGTTGTTGGTTTTAAAGCAATGAATGTTGCCATCGAAAAGGCAAAACAATTCGGTATGGGTATGGTGGCCGTTCGCAATTCGACGCACTACGGCTTTGCAGGATACTACCCTTTAATGGCTGTCCGGGAGAATATGATAGGAATAACCGGCACCAACGCCCGTCCGTCAATCGCGCCGACGTTTGGTGTTGAAAACATGCTGGGTACCAATCCCCTCACCTTTGGTATGCCGACCGACGAGGAGTTTCCTTTCCTGCTTGATTGTGCCACATCCATAACACAGCGCGGAAAGGTGGAGCTTTATGCCCGTGAGGGAAAGGAACTGCCCAAGGGATGGGTAATTGACGAGAACGGAGAGAGTGAAACCGATTCGGCCGAAGTCCTGAAAGACCTGATAAGTGGTAAAGCAGCCCTTACACCACTTGGAGGTATCGGAGAAGAAACGGCCGGGTACAAAGGGTACGGTTATGCCACTGTGGTGGAGATCCTTTCGGCAGCGTTGCAGCAGGGAGCTTTCATGAAGATGCTGCTTGGAGTTAAGGATGGGAAGAAAATACCTTATCCGATCGGGCACTTCTTTATTGTTATTGACATCAGCACCTTTACCGACCCGGCTGACTTTAAAAAGACCACCGGTGATATACTGAGGGAGCTCAGGGTGTCAAAAAAGATGCCCGGTCAGGACCGTATCTATACTGCCGGCGAGAAGGAGCATTACACCTGGATGGAACGAAAAATCAAGGGCATGCCTTTCAGTGTTGAGCTTCTGAAAGAATTCAGGGGATTATGCAACGAATACGGCATCAGTGACTTCCTGACTCATTTTGAAGAATAGAAAGCCTCTCAGGGGTGTATATATTTACCCCTGTATTCCCTCTTCAGCAATGCAGTAGCGGCCGGATTGCCAATGACCTCTTTCTTTTGTTCATCCCATTTCACTACCGATCCCGTGTTGTAAGCTATGGTTGCCAGTTGTACCGTTGCGGTTGATTTGAAGGCATCTTCAGGATCGCAGCTTATCAGGCTCCTGTTTTTCTTCCGGACTGCATCAAGGAAATTAATGACGTGGTTATCCTGCATCATTGGTGTGGGGATGGAGATATCCTCGCGCTGTGCGTTCCTTCCCATCGGGAAAACAACAACCTTGTTATCTTCGGCAAATATTGTTGCCTTCTCACCGTAGAAGAAGACTCCGTTATTGAACTCACGGGTAACGTCGCCATTTCCCCAGAGGCGATGCTGCCATATGACGGGTGCCTTTTTGAAAGCCATATGCGCGGTAAGGGTATCCGGCGATGTTATCTGGTCTTTAAGGGCAAAGATACCTCCTGTGGTGTAAAACTCGCCGGGCATCCCCTCTCCCATTACCTTGCGTATTATATCGATATGGTGAATACCCCAGTCGACAAGATGGCCATTGCCATACTCCTTCTCCAGCCGCCACGACCGGTGGGCTATACTGGGCCGGTAATCGAGCTTGGGTGCAGGTCCGCACCATTCCTCCCAGTCGAGCGATGCAGGGGGCGGCTGGATTTTTGTATCCTGTGGTCCGGGATTGTAATGTATCTGTGCAACAATCTGGCGCACCTCGCCAATGGTGCCATTCTCAATAAGTTCTTTTGCCTTCATGAAGGCCTGGCTCTGGCGGCGCTGGAATCCCATCTGTACAATATTACCCGCTTTCTTCCATGCGTTGACCATAGCAATGCCTTCAATGACATCGTAGGAAAGCGGTTTCTCGCAATAGATATCAAGCCTCTTCTCACAAGCTGCAATGAACTGAAGCGCATGCCAGTGAGGGATAGTCCCGATAAACACAGCTTCAAGACCCTTCATATCAAGCAGGTCCTGATAATATTTGAATGTCCGCGGCTTTGTACCCTGCAGTTTTTCGACCTCGGCAGCGTTGCTGCTGAGATGTTCTGAATCGACATCGCATATGCCTATCACTTCAACACCTCCGGCTTTCAGGGCGGCTGTTGTTATTACCATCCCGTACCAGCCGGCACCTATTAGGCCTATTCTCAGCTTCCTCTCCTGGGGTGCCGAGGGAATTATGTACGGGGATACAAGTCCTGCCGTACCAGCTGAACTTATTTTAATGAAGTCTCTTCTTCTCATAATGATGATGATTTAATTGTCTAAAAATAGGAAAAATATTAAATTTGTTTAAGATAAATTAACAACACCCGGAAATGCCCGGCAAACCACCCGATCTGTTCCGTTTCTGGGAAGAACTGAAAAGGCGCAAGGTAGTTAAGGCTGCGTTTGTGTATATTGCAGTAGCCTGGGCTATACTTGAAGCCTCTGACACGATCTTTCCTCTTCTGGAATTACCTGACTGGACCATCAAATTTGTTCTGATCCTTCTTATCATAGTGTTCATCCTTGTCATAGTTCTGACATGGATATATGATATCACTCCCGAGGGAATTAAGGTTACGGACAGGGTTGATTCTAAAGGGGTGGAGCTCGCCCGCCAGAAGGGAATGGATACAAGTAAGAGACCCGGAAAGACGAAGAGTTCAGTTTTCTACCGATATGCCGGTCTTAAAAAAATTGTTTTTCCGATCCTGATCATTACACCTGTCATACTGATAATTATCTTCAAGCAAAGGTTTACAGAGATCATTGGAATCGAGAATCCCAAGAGGGTAGCCGCCAGGTCGCATGTAAACAACGCGAAGCTCTCTTTTCAGGCCGGGGACCTTGCCGGAGCATCCGGTGAGCTTGAGCTGGCGCTTGCCAGCGATCCGAAATACTCGTATGCATGGAGCTCTCTTGCTGCTCTCAGCGTCGCCCGGGGAGATCTGAATAAAGCCGTGCTGCAGACCATTGAAGCTGTGAAATTTGATCCTGAAAACTTCGAGGCAGCCTATAATATGGCAATTGCACTCGACGACAAGAAAGATTATCATCAGGCCGTCAGGTGGTATACTGAGGCGATCAGGATCGACTCCTCATTTGTGCCTGCATACAGTGCTCTCGGGAGGGTATATAATCAGCTTTCCCAGCCTGTCGATGCAGTTCTGATCCTCACCACTGCCATAGAAAAATCCCCTGATTCAGAATATCTTTACCTTGTTTACAAGAACCTGGGGAATTCCCACCTCATGATGGATCAGTATGATGAAGCCCTCAGATACCTTGAGCTCTCGTGGGGCCTTCGACCGGATGTACCCGAGACCTGCCTTTTCCTTGCAAAGTCATATGAAGCTGCCGGTAAGGTAACCAGGAGCATCGAGTTCTGGCAGAACTACATAAGGCTCGAAACTGACACGGCGGAAACCGGTCCGGCAGCACGGCACCTGAAGGAGATCACCATAAGGCATCTGCAATCTATCATCGAATGATGGCAAGGGCGTTGCATGCAACGCCCTTACGACCCCTACCTGACCAGTAATATCTGTTTCACCTGTTCGGTGTTACCGGATTCGAGGCGGATGAAATAGATCCCGCGCGGAGCCGGAGTTCCGTTTTCAGAGTTTCCGTCCCATGACACTGAATACCGGCCCGGTCCGAGGGTACTGTTTACAAGTATTCTGACCAGCCTGCCGCTTAGATCATAAACATTTATCGAAGTTTTTCCGGCATTCAATTCATTTTCAGCAATCTCGTAATCTATGGTAATCGCATCTTTTGATGGGTTAGGAAAGATATTACCTATTTTAGTTTCGGGTATTAATTCCAAATCTTCCTTTTGCGGATCAAAATAGTAATTGTCAATTTCACCGGATTTGGTCCCATCATTTATGTCTGCAATAATCACATATAGCATATTCAATATATAGTTTCCCTTTATTTCATCGATCTGACGACTCTTTATCAGGTCTTTTATTTTGACGACAACCATATTGATACTATTCAGTGCAGATTTAGTCTTACCTGCTTCAAGATATTTCTGGGCAGTTTTCAGTTTGCTAATAAGATCATTACCAATAGCTGATTTAATTTCACCAGCGTTGATCATGCCCTGAATAACTTCGATCACTCTGGAAAAACCATCAGAAACACTAAGCAGACCCAGTTGGATTACGGTAACTCTTCTTTCTCCTGATTTAGTCAGTGTTCCATCAATTACATAAAGTCTGTCAGCTTCTAATGCCAGACCTTCAGGAGTATCACCGACAGGAATTGCGGTAACATATATTAGAGTCATCCCAATGCCGGCAGGAATTGATGAATTTGTATTTCCTGTCCCACCTGCTGCGATTTTATATACCAGGATCTGATCGCCTTCAGTATCTGTCAGGTAAACATATCCACAATCGCCTCTGACTTTAATGTCCGACACATTTGAACCGGTACTGACGTTAGCTACAACAGCATCCTTATAATCACCGTTTTCAGGATACAGAGCGACCAACAGCAAGTATCCGTCATCCGTGGATACGATAGCAAATGCTGCATCCGGAGTTATAGCCACTTCCCTTGTTTTTGTGCCCGCACTGACATTGGCAATGGCGGTGTTATATTTATCTTTATCATCCGGATCAGAGTTTATAATTATCAGGCCAAAATCGCCGGTCACAACAACCAGTCCTGCGTCCGGGGATACTGCTACACTTCTTGAATTGCTACCTGTACTCACATTTGCAACAGCATGGTCAAACCCGCCGCTGGTTGGATCAGTATCAATCATAGACAAGTTCCCGGAACCATAATTAGCAACATAAACCCTCTTTCCATCCGGTGTCACTGTAATACCAAACGGCCCGATCCCAACAGAAATGTTTTTAATCACAGTGTTATAATCAGCACCGGGAATCAGGTCGATCACTGAAACATCACTGGAATAATAATTGGTAACGTAGGCTTTTGTACCCTCAGGATTGATATCTATTCTTAACGGATATCTTCCCTCTCCGATCATTATGGTTTCAACATCAAGAGTGATCATATCCACAACAGAAACCGTACCTTCCTCAGGATTTGTAACATAAACATATGCACCTTCTGGCGTTGCGGCAGTACCGTGGGTTGACTTCGTACCTATCGGCGCGTTAACAATTACGTTACCCGATGGGTCGAGGAGTTCAGTAAGGACATCGAAATGTTTTGAATTTGATGTCTTTCCGTTTACAACAACATACACTGATCCTGATTTCACATCAGCAGGTACCTGGACTTCCAGGCTTGTAAGATTGGCTTTATTGACAACTGCGTTGATCCCACAGAATTTTACTGTATTCTTAACAGGGTCAGGTTCAAATCCACTTCCTGAAATTGTAACAATATTACCAGTTACCCCGTTGGCTGCCTCGAGATAGATAATTTTCGGTTCCGAGACTATGCCAGCCGTTGTAAATGTTGTTACATTGTCCATTTCCAGAGCTGAGCTCGGGATGGATACATCCTTAATCCCTTTAGTAAGAACAATAGTATATCCCTGATTAATGGTCAGATCGCTTAAAGGCCTGAATACTACAGTGGAATTTTCATTAAAGAATTCGTATGTACCTGTAATCGATACAGCATTTGGATCCGGCTCCGGATTGATACCTGGTATTAATTTAAATGTTGATGCATTAACGGAAGAGGTGTTAATAGGTTCCGAAAAATCGACCACTACAGGCGTAGTTATTGTAACATCAGTGTCTTCATTTCCTGGTCCGACATAAAGGATTATAGGAGCTGCCTCATTAACGGTTGTGAAAGTAAAGGTTTTGTCGATTCCCATAGTATTTCCTGAAAGGTCCTCAACATCACCTGATACACTGATTGTGTAAACTGTTCCTTCCAGCAGATATCCCGATGGAGTGAAAGTAACCATTTTGTTATAGTCTTTCCAGCTAAAGGACCCCCCGACAGTTTTCAGAGTACTTTCTTCAGTCCACGTAAGTGAAAAACCCTCCTGGACAGAACTCATTTTCATTGGTTCAGAGAATATTAACTTAACTGTGGAGGATATATATACACTGGTCGAATTGGCTGCAGGGATCACTTCATTGATCTCTGGAGCTATTTCATCCTTTGGAATAGTGGTGAAGTCGAGCAAATATTCATTTTCTAAACCATTACCTCTAAGATCCTTAACTCCTGTCGTTAAATGAAGTGTATAAAGCCGATTATGTTTGAGATCCACATTCGGATCAAAAAGGATAGTTGTCGGATAATCCTGATATCTGGTGAAGCTTCCTGTTACTTTTTCAGTCGTCCCATTCAGAGCTGTGCTTAAATAACAGGTTCCATCATTAAGAGTTTCCATATCAACAAGTTCTGAGAACCTTATGTTGAAATTTGACAAAATATTGACCAGTGCACCTGAAGCTAAAGTTGGCTTAACTAACTCAACTGTTGGAGGTGTCTTATCCTGATTGGTAATAATGTCTTTGCCACTTGTAATTGATCCTACCGTAACACTCACACTGGTTACAGCGTCATCAGAATCAAGAGCATTGTCACTTTCATTATAGAATTCCCCGGGATAGTCAAGATAGATTGTATTATTCCCAATATAGTAGCTTATGTTGCCGGGCCAGAGCTCCCTGCCTCTGACATCCCCATCAAGCGGTTCAATAAAGATATAATAATCTCCCGGAAACAAACCGGGAACCAGATAATCACCTTTTGCATCGCTGTATGCATGAATGGTATCATCAGTAGCAGTATTTATTGCCAGTACAAGTGCTCCGGCTACCGGCTGCTGCTGATCATAACCATAAGTTATCCTACCTGATATTGAGCCGAAAGTGGTGTTGTAATATGTTGATGGATAGCGATAACTTGCCCAAGATTTATCATCCTGAATAAGTTCTCTTACAGTTGTACCTTCTCCAATCTGAAACCACATTGTTGAATTGAATACACCCGAATGTAGCAATCCAAGGACATGTCCGATCTCGTGGGTTGTTACACTCTGAATATCAAAATAACCATCATAAGTTCCTCCTTCAACTCCAAGATTGTATGTATGATGGTTAACAAAATAGGGATTAAAAATAATATCAACATCCACAATTTGAGTAGTATTTGATGATTCGTCAACATGCCATGTTTTTGCAGCCATAGCGAGTACCATCCAGGGAATATCATACTTATCATCAACAAAAGTGACCAGATTCATATCATCATAACCAGCATATTTTTCTTCCGTAGTACCACCATCAGTAAATTCAATGTCAGCTGTTTCAATATCCGACCAAGCTGCAAAAGATTCAACTACAGCATCTATGTCACTATCATCAAGTACATTAGGTACTCCTAATTCATTTACCCTGAAGCTAAACCTGTTTTCAGCTAATATCTGGCTTTCCAAGCCGCCGATAGCCTTTGAAAACTCCGAGGTATTTCCGGATGGATCAGTCGCAGTTGCTGTAAAAACCTCACCTGATGTACTTCTTGTGAAAGTCTCAGAAAATGGAGTAACTCCGAGGGAACTGGTCGTGACAGATGCAGATCCAAGATATACCTGGCCTTCACCATAACCGGATTCATCGCTTAACTTATTTGCATAAAACTGAAGGTTATACTCAGTATTCGGAGCACTTCTCAAAGTTCCTGTTATTTCGACCTCACTCCTGCTATAAGTAATCGATGCAATAACCGGGAAGTTCTGAAGGTTGTTTGGACCATCATCCCAATCAAAATAAATATCATATTTACCTGTGTTTTCATTAAGTACAGCAGTTGAGTCATTGGAAGTTATACCAGTAGTTCCCAGGTCAATACCAAGACCACCATTTGAATGTATTGAATTAGTGAGTATTGCGTTTCCTTTTCCCGGATTACCAGTCCCCCCCACCGCAACTCCTGCACTTTTGTTAAATGCAATTATGTTTCCTGCCCCAGGTTCATTACCGCCAACAAGATTGTTATTTGCATAATTCCCAAAAACTATCCCATTCATGCTGTTACCAAGTGCTGTTTTGCCGCTTATATCGGTTCCTATGTAATTTCCCTGTATCTTGTTGCCTTCAGCAGCACTTGTTGCAGTCCCATCGATTTGAATTGCGTTTTCCCAATTTCCTGCAATAATGTTACGTGCACCCTGGACCAATCCTCCAATCTGGTTATTATTGCCGCCAGTAATTTTTATCACATCCCCTAATTGATTAGGGATTGCATTAAAGCCTGTCCGATCGGTTCCGATCAGGTTCCCCTGGATAACATTTCCGTCAGCCTTCTCATTAAGCCTGATAGTATAACCACCACCGGGTCCTCCATTACCCGATATCAGATTTCCAGCCCCTGGAGCTGATCCGCCAACGAAATTTCCGGGGGCATTAATGTAAATCCCGGTATCATTGCCAATACCTTTCGTTCCTCCAGCGTTAGTCCCGATATAGTTCCCTTCAATCCTATTGCCTGTTGCTTCAACCCCCGATATTGAAATTCCGGTAATATTTCCTGATATTACATTTCGTTCCCCTTCAGACGGGCCTCCGATTATATTATCAGGTGATTCCACTATTGATACTCCGGCAAAATCATTTCCCCGTTTTTGCTCTCCTGTCGGGTCGATCCCGATATAGTTCCCGACTATTCTGTTCCGTCCTACGAAGTGACTATTTGTATTATTAATTTCTATACCGTGGCCTGCTTCAGCTACTGTTATTACATTCCTTGCTGCAGGTGACCTTCCGCCAATTTCATTGTCCGAACTGTTTATGTATATATTATTCCGGGTACCATTCATTCCGGTAAAATAGTTGCCTTTTACGATATTATTACCGGTACCACCTATAGTCATATTCACCCGGAAGTATTTTATTGACAGGCCTGATATAGTTGAATTGCCTGCATTCAATATTAAACCAGCAGTATTATCGGAAGCATTTCCAACAATTTCCACAAGGATTGTTGCAGGCCCCGATTCAGTTGCCGGTTTTGCACCAGGTTGTGTGTACCCGTCGATTATAACCGGGTCTGTGATCGCAGGTAACTGGGTTGTTGGTTGTATAATATATGGTACGGCAGGGATGTTAAATGTGATTGTTTCCTTTACACCAACGGTTGCATTTGCATATTCAATAGCATTTCGAAGACTTCCTTCACCATTATCATTTGTATTAAGGACAATTGTCTGGTTCGAACTATTTTGGATACACCTAACTGAAAATCCAGCATTTTTATAATCGAATTCTCCAGCGCTTCTAAACATGTCAATGTAATCCTTCCATATGCTGGCAGCGATTGAAAATGTAGCATCTTTTTCTGTAGATGACCACCAAACAGAACCAGAACCGAAAGCCTGGAATGGTCCAACTGGATATATTAATCCTGCAGGAAGTCCAGAAAATCCGCTTTTATTTCTAAAAGCCGGGTAATCGAAATTGCCAACCGCACCCTCAACTGTTGAGGATTCCCAAATGTTAGTTGAAGCTAAAGCTTTAGCTATTTTATTCCCGCTCGAAGTACCATCAAAATTATAACCATTAGAAATCAGGTAGTTTTCAAGGTTTACCCACTCACCTTGGGTTGGCACATGCCATCCTGTCGGACATAAACTTCGGCTATCGATTGTGGTGTAATAATTATATAATCTTCCATATATTAATGCATTTGATTCATCATCTCCGTAATTACGATAAGCTCCGGATAGTGTACTTTTCCATGTATCATCAGTGACATTTGGAATAGCATCACCGTTACTATAGTGCAACACCTTAAGGTTCTCCTGAAACCATAACCGATCGCCGATTTTAAGAGTATTATATTCATTTCCATCAAAATCAGTTACTTTAAAGGAGGTGGTAAATGTTAAATCTCTCCCAACAACTCTCCCAACCGTATTTTCCGCTATTACCCTGAAGTGATAAGTAGTATTTTCTGATAATCCCGTAACATAAGCAATTACAGGAGCAGTTATTATTCCTGTAACCGGAACTGAGGTGGCAGGGATAGTACTTCCATATGTTGTAGTTAAACCATATTCAAATGTAACATCCGTATCTAATCCATTGGCATTAACGATACCATTTAATACAGCTCCTGCAGTTGATACACCTGTAGCTTCATTTGATGTGGCAACAGGTGGTAAAAGCAAAGTAGTAAATACTAGCTCATTGCCGTATGCTGTACCAATACTATTTGTTGCATAACCCCTTACATAATAAGTGGTACCCGGAACCAGGTCATTAATGTAACTTGTATAAGTTCCAATTCCTGCAGCCTCCTCTGGCATGTAGTTGTTTTCAACTGTTGGGTTTTGCGAAGTACTCCAGCATATGCCGCGGGCAGTTACAGGTGAGCCACCATCGGAGGTAATATTTCCTCCCGAAGTTACAGTTGTTGTTGCTATTTCTGATAAAACTACAGTAGAGACCCGTGGCAGGACAATCCCTTCGCCCTGCAGACAACGTACGGAAAATCCGCCACTTTTAAAATCATTTCCTTCGTCGCTTCGAAGTTCATAAGCATAATCTTTCCAAATGCTTGAAGCAATGGCATGAGTAGCATCTGTTTCAGTAGATGACCACCAGACAGCCCCGGTACCGAAGGCACGGAATATTCCATCCGCGTAAATGTGTCCCCCGGGAAGACCAGTAAAACCGCTTTTATTTCTGTAGGCAGGGTAATCAGTGTTACCTACTGCTCCCTCAACCGTGGAAGTCTCCCAACCACTGGCTGCTGCCAATGCCTTTGCTATTTTATTTTCAGTGGTTGTACCATCATAATTGTAGCTATTTGCTATGAGATAGTTCTCCAGAACTACCCAGTCGTTATCAGTTGGCACATGCCATCCTGTCGGGCACAGATTTCGGTTATCAACAGTGGCGTAGTAGTTATACAATCTACCATACATATCCCCATTTGCAGAGCTGTTGTCGTAATTACAATAAGCCCCATCTGTAGAATTTCCCAACACCGCCCAGTTATCCGTATAAATTATTAGATCGCCATTCCTGTACTTTGTTACTTTGAGGTTCTCCTGAAACCATAACTGATCACCGATTTTTACAATATTATAATTGTTGCCATCGTAATCACTTACCCTGGAAGGTGTTGTGAAAGTTAGATCTTCACCATAAGCTATGCCTCCTGAGTTTTCTGCTTTAATTCTGAAATGGTAAGCAGTGTTGGCCGTTAAACCAGTAATCACTGCACATACAGCCGTATTGGTTATTCCGGTAACAATATTTGGTGTAGCATTAATACTTGCGCCATAATTGATGTCATTCCCATACTCAAATGTAACAGTGGTATTTGCATCATTTGCGGTTACTGTTCCATTAAGTGTTGCAGTAACTGATGCAACTGCTGTTGCGACACGAGAGGTTGCTAATGGAGGATAGGGTGAGGTGGTAAAACTTATTGTATTTCCATAAGCTGTTCCCTCGCTGTTTGTTGCATATGCCCTGACGTGATAAGTTGTATTTGGAACTAGATACCTCATGATGTTCGTAAACGTGCTTGAACTTCCTCTGTCCCAGGTTGTATCGTTAGTAATGTTTGGGCCGGGTGAGGTGCTCCAGCATAGACCTCGCCGGGTAATTGCTGCACCGCCATCATAGGTTATATTGCCCCCACTTTGAGCTGAGGATGTAGTTACTAAGGACACTGGGGTTGTTGATAAGGAAGAAAGCATGTTTTTAACACAACGTGCAGACAAACCGTGAGTTCTGGTTGTGTTATTACCAACTAATTCTGGGCTATTGTATTGAATAACCCTGAAATACGGTATTAACAAATCATTTGACCACCAGAATCCAATAGAACCAAGTCCTTCGAAACCAGCATCAAATGGATCACGGCTACCACCAGGAAGAGCTGTAAACCCTGTCTCGTTTGTTGCATCAGCATTTTGAGGAGCCCAGTGAGATGTGCCAATCTCTTTAAGTTTTGCTCCCGCTATACCTTCACCTCCTAATAATGATGCCAAAGTTGTCCAGTCAGTATTTGTCGATACATGCCAGCCAGTAGGACAAAGGTTTCCATCAGTAACTGCATAATAATTATACAAAGCACCATACTCGAATCTGTAAGAGTCCCCATTATTATTATAATAACAATATTTTGTTCGAGGGTTGGTCCATTCGGAAGTCCAGACTTCATTTGCAACGTATTGAATACCAGCACCGTCCTGGAAATGTGTTGCTCTAAGATTCTCAGCCATCCATCTCTGAGGTCCTATGGTTACAGTTTTGTAAATATTACCGTCAAAATCAGATATAGTTTCAGGCGGAGGCTCAAACCAGAAATCAACATAATTTGAAAGTCCTGGTATCCAAGTTAAAACTGGTGTTATGGTTTTAATCAAATTATCATATCCTATCAGGCTGGCTACCAAAGTTACAGGTATCCCTGGTTCAGCTGTCAATGTATATCTTCCGTATATATCTGGGGAAACAAAAGTTGAGGTGCCCTGAATATTAATTGTGATCCCTGTTGGAGTAGAAGTAGAATTACCTACTCTTACAACTCCTTTAATCGTAGCTTGAGCAGACAATGAACCCGTAATAATACAAAATAAGCTAGCTATTGTCAGTATTTTGAGTAAAATCTTTTTCATGACTTCATGTATTTAGTTGTTTCAAACATTTCAGGATCAGTTTTTTGCATAGCCCTTTAGCTTTATAACGAAATCCTCCAGCTGCATTCTTTCAGCTTTTCTCACCTGACCCGGGACCTGATCTTCAGCTTCCTCCGTAATTATATTTGCCTGTACCATCCTTTTTCCTGTCTGACTGTCCTTCTCAATCTTCACCTTACCCTGGAAGCCGCCCGTCACAAGGTTTTTGCCTCTGGAGTTGGTCCGGATAAATGCTACTACTTCCTCACCCTCCGTAAATACCGGCATTTCCGATACTTCGTAGATAATATCATCTACCCTTCCTCCCGGAACCGTGATTACTGCCTCTGAACCCAGGTTGCCTTTTATGTACTCCTCAGCAACAATTGTAACATAGGTGTAAATAACTCTCCTGTCTTCATTCCATTCAGATTTCAGCTTTGTACATTTTCCATATAGCACCGCAGTCGATTCTTTAGTCAGGTCTTTTGCTGACATTTTTATTACCTGAGCTTTGGTCTCTGTAATTGGAAAAAACAGAAAGCATATGAACAGCCACCAAGTCAGGGTAAAAATTCTTTTCAGGTTTTTCATATTTTTTAGTATTTAGTATATATTATCCAAATTGACATAGATTTCCTTTCAAATATCAGAGTAAGTTAAATCGAAATTCAGGGCAGTACATATCACTTATGTTTCAAATAGTATTAAAATTCTATCAATCATGTAAATTATTTATCAAATCCTGGTAATTATGGAAATGTGAGAATTTCGGAGGGTTGATTAAGAATTTTGTTTTACCTAGAAGGAACAAAGGTCAGCACAAAGGTCACATACCCTAAACGATAAACACAAAACTAGGGGATGTTATCTCCAGTCTCCTATCAGAACGAATGGAGCCCAGTAAAAAGGATGGGAATAATTGGGATTAGTTATCAAAGAGAGTTGTGCTTTTCTCAAAGCATCGGTCTTATATAGTTTATTTTTGATCAGATATTTATAAAACTCTCCCATAAGCGTTGCAGTGGAGATATCCGATACACTCCATAAACTTACCAGAATGGAAGGAGCCCCGGCATACATAAAGGCACGCGTAAGACCAACCATGCCTTCACCTCGTATCAATTTTCCCAGACCGGTCTGACAGGCTGATAATACAACCAGTTCAGAATTAAGCTTCAGATTAAATATCTCCGATGCCCGAAGATATCCGTCTTCTTCACTGTTTACATCATGAGTAAGTACAAGGCTGCTGAAATCGGGTTTTATTTCATCAATAAAGCCATGGGTGGCAAAATGCAAATAATCAAATCTGTTGAACTCACGCTCCTTTTTCACATTTTCCTCTGTTGCGTCACTTCTTATATAGATTTCAGCATCTCCATTCCTGAAGAATGATGCAATATTTTCGACTTCTTTTCCACTATATTGGAGCCTTTCATAGCTTTTTGTAATTTCATAAGCTGTGTCCTTTTCCCCTCCATAAACCGGATCACCAAAAGCAATAAGTTTCTTATTGCCTGACCCCGATTCCCTCGAACCTGTCTGTTCTGACAGGAGACTCCTTAACACACTTGCTGACTGCACATAGCTTATTGGAAATTTCTTCACCAGGAAAGGCATGTCATAATAGGGTATCTCCTGTTTTATTCCTTTGGTACCGGTTAATAATACTTCGAAGGGCAGATAATTTAATACTCCGTCCGGAATAATAACAAGCCTGCTCTTTGGTGAAAGATATGGTTCCGCTGGTTTAATCAATTGCTCATAGAGAGAGCTAGCAGTTCTTGTGAAAAATTCCCTGTTGCTCAATTCAGGATCAAGAAGGGCAAATCTGATAGTTTCGATCTGTTCCTGAAGGATTTTTCGACCAGGAACCAGAAATAGTTGATGATCTTTTTTCGTTATGACCCATAGACAAGAGCTGCTGTCGCCCACGAAATATTCCAGAAATACTGTATTTTTGTCAGGACATAAGTCTTTTGTCTCCTGAAGTGAAACAGGTAGCGAATACTTAAAGACATCAGATCTTTGATCATCACCTGATTCAGTATTGGCTAAAGATCCAGCCAGAAGATCCAGGAATGCCCGTGCTTTGCTGCGTTCAGCGTACTGGAAAGCCAGTACATCATAATCCTTATTAGGATCTTTTATATGAAGGTTCGCCAGTAAATCGATAACATCTTCAAACACAAAGCGCTCCTGAGCCATAAAACTTGTTTTCCACTCTTCACTTCTCAAAGTATTCCTTATCCCATCAAGCATTAAAAGGGCAGAATCATTTAATTGTACAGCTTTGCCAATATCTCCCTTTTGTTCATAGTACTCTCCCATTCCGGCAATAATTCTCCAGATCAAATCAGGGTTATTCAACGTAGTGGCAATGTCAAGTGCATTGCTGTAATTGGCTTTTGCGTCATCCAGCTTTCCAAGAAGATTCTGATCATTTGCCAGATTTAAAAGGCATCGGACTTCATCATCTTTTACCTCTGTCTGGCGGCTGATTTGAAGAGCTTTTATATGATATTCCTCTGCTCTGGCATAATCGTTCAATTTAAAATAAATAGTGCCGATATTGCTTAGTATGGGAAGAATCTCATTAACCTCTTCCTGTTTTTCATATAATGCAAGTGCATTATTATAGTACTCAAGCGATTTCTCAGTTCTTCCTGCATTCTGCAGAACAATTCCAAAATGATTATATACACCAGCCAGCTCCCACATATCATTTTCTTCCTTCATAATATCTGCAGCTTCATTAAGTTTCTCCAGGCTACCGGGGAGATCTCCCATATTTGCATATACATACCCCATCTGATTAAGAACAACTCCTGTTCTTACCTTGCTATATAAATTCCTGTTTATCAGTAAAGCTTTTTCGAGCTTTTCCAATGCTTCAGGATAATTCCCTGCACTATTTAGCTCATTCCCTGCTTTTAAATGTGCTTCGGCTTTGTTGGATAAGGTCCGGTTTAAATTAACCTGATCGGCGATCTCTGTTCTTATTAATACAGCTCTGTCAAAATAACTAATTGCCTGCTGATAATCTTTAGAGAAGGTAGAATATAACAATCCAAGACTATTCAGAGTGTTTCCAATTAACTGTCTGTCATCAACCTTCTCCCTTTTATCCAGTGCTTCCTTATAGTAAGAGAGGGAAGCCTGATTATCCTTATCCCAGTAGATTTGTCCCAGTCCGCCCAGCACTTCAGCTTCCCCTCTCTCGTCTGTTATTTTCCTGAAGGTATTTAATGCCTGCAGATAGCATTCAATAGCTTTTTCAGGTTCACTATCCCTAAGTCTCAATCCAAGACCGTAAAGACTATCAGCCACTAATTTCAGCCTCTTTTGCTCTTTTGACCATATTATCATATAACTAACTCCGATCGAAAGGCTTTTTTCACCAAAGATGGTCTCAAAAATGTCAGCAGTTCTTTCTGCTATTGAAAGCACCTGCTTCGATTCCGCGTTTTTTCCCTTCAACTCCATTATTATACATTCAGCTATAAGAGCATTCACAAAAGGCTTAACAAGAAGCCTGTGGTCTTTGATCAATGATTCTGATAATTCCTGATTATCTGCCACAACAGCTTTCATTAGTTCGGAAGTGAACTCGTCGCGTGTAAGTTGCTGCTGAACATCCCGAGGAGAAACAGACTTCCCTGACAGTAAAATAAAGAGAAGTACCAATGCAATACACAGTATTCTGCAGGCTCTTTTTAGTTTGTTGATTAATGCCATGACAGTTGATTTAAATGATGACGCAGGAGGAAAAGCAAGGTTAAACCGGATTATTTCAAAGATTTATTCATTCTTATTCTTTGCCAGGCTCAGTGCCTTTTGAAGCTCCTCAATAGCTTTGTCTTTATTGCCAACATCCGAGTAAAGGGACCCCAGAATTTCATGAGGTAAGGGTGCATCAACATTTACTTCCGCGATAATCTGAAATTCATTGATTGCATCCTGTAGCAATCCCTGGTTTATATAAAATGCGCCGAGCACGGAGTGGAGACTGCTGCTTTCCTGTTCCTCCCTGAATGTATTCCTGATCATGGTTTCCTGTTCCGCGACTTCTCTTGATTTTTCAGAAGAGAGAACAGAAAATCTCTGGTTGGGTGATTTATGAGTGTTAATAAGATCTTCTCCTTCCACATTCCAGAAATATGTTTCTCCAAACTCCAGTTCTTTTTCATTTTCCGGATATGCAAGGGACCTGCCGTTAACTTTCCTGCTCCAGACTAAACCTCTGCTGTTGTAGAGATTTACGACATAATTGTCAAACTCTTTTCTGGGAACCCACGAAAATCCGGGAGAACTGGTTTTGATAAGGGTATTACAGGGAGATGCCAGTTCTATAATTTTCTCAGCGTCAGCCGATCGTAAACCGGCCAGTATGCCTTCATCCTTTCTGCTGTCCCTTTTTGAGGTAAGAGCCGAGAGATCCAGCATTGACGCAGACGAGACTTTTCTAATGCTTGCGCCTGATTGGGTCGCAGAGACGGTTTTGCCTGAGACCGTCATAGCACTGTTCTCATCAAGCGTAACCAGACTGCTGTTTGCAAAGAGAAGAGAAGCCGCTGACCTGGCAGAGGTTTTCACCTGATCGCCCTGAAAGAGCTGAGTCCCCCAGGAAGCTTTGACAAATTCTGATCTGCCGGTCTGCTTTACCTGTACATCACCGCTGATACTGGTAATCACAGCCAGACATGAAGATCCCTGCTGTGCAACTGATACTTTAGTGCTGAAAATTAAGAATACCAGGACCAACCGAAAAAGAACTTTCGAGGTCTGCATGATTCAATCCTCCGAATGGATTTATAAAACATTCATATTCAATATTCTGGAAAAGAACGGATCGCGGATCGTTTGATCCCTGAAGCATTTCGTTATACAAAGATATGCTACCTGCAGGCAAAAGTCAAGTTTTTTTTCGCTACCGGTCTGAGGGTAAACTGTTAAAAATCCTTTAAAATATTAATTTATTGAAAATAAATGAAATATCCCGATAAATAATCGTATCTTGCGAAATATTTAATTAAACAAAGATTATGAGTAATGGAACAGTAAAATTCTTTAATGAGTCGAAAGGATTCGGATTCATCAAGGAAGAAAATTCGGACAAGGAGTATTTTGTGCATTCAACCGGTTTAATAGACCGGATCAACGAGAATGACCAGGTAACCTTCGACGTTGAAATGGGAAAAAAAGGATTAAATGCAGTAAATGTTAAGCTTTCTTAGTTTATCTATTATAGACATTTAAAATTTTGAGTCCCGCCCAAGGTGGGACTTTTTTTTTGACACACAACAATTTACAAAAACCAACACTATTGAACGAAAGGAACAATTCAGTGTACGACAAGAAACAGGTAGTCCATAAATCACCTGACCTGAACAAGCTTCAGGTAGTTGTTATTGACCACAGAACAAAGCTTTATATAGCGATGGATGCTGATCCCGAGGAGGCCAGAAATCGCTATTATTCACGGAACAATACAAGACGCACCTGATTATTCAGAGAGATCAGGTTTGAGATTCCGTTAGTCTGCATGATTATGCTATTTTTGCAGGATAGTTAAGTTATGCAGAAAACGACTCTCCTTTTTACGGATGCCCTGAAGCTTAAACGACCAAAAGCTTTTCAGGTGATGCTGAAGCCGGCCGGGCCGTCGTGTAACCTAAAATGTACTTATTGTTATTACCTTGAGAAGAGTAACCTTTTCCAGGATGGCACTGCTTTCCGGATGACTGAAAGCCTTCTTGAAAAATTCACCAGGGAATATATCGAAAGCCAGGAAGTGCCTCAGATAACTTTTACATGGCAGGGCGGAGAGCCGACTCTGATGGGGCTCGATTTTTTCAGGAAAGCCATAGAGTTCCAGAAGAAATATGCCGGAGGAAAAACGATAGAAAACTCTTTCCAGACCAATGGCACCAGGCTGAACGATGACTGGTGCAACTTCTTCGCGGACAATAAAATACTTATTGGCATATCAATTGATGGTGCAGAACATAATCACGATCATTACAGGAAGACAGCATCAGGAGGCCCGACCTTTAAAAGGGTTATGAAGGGGATTGAACTGCTTCAGAAGCACAGGGTCGAGTTCAATACCCTGAGTGTTGTGAATGATTACAATGTTCATTTTGCTTCAGAGACCTACAGGTTCCTGAAAGGGATCGGCAGCATGTTCCTCCAGTTTCTTCCGGTTGTTGAGAGGAGTGCCGGAGCTGCAGGAAAAAGCAGGCTGAGCCTTGTGGAGCCCCAATACAGAGGGGAAGCATCCGTGACGGCATGGTCAGTGCCGCCCCTTGAATTTGGTACGTTTCTTATAACAATATTCGATGAATGGGTGCGGAACGATGTAGCCCGGTACTACGTGCAGATATTTGATGCCACTCTGGCCAATATGGCCGGCGAAATGCCCGGGATATGTGTTTTCTCGGAAACATGCGGGGATGCGCTGGTAATGGAGCATAACGGCGACCTTTTTTCATGTGATCATTTTGTATACCCCGAATATTTTCTGGGCAATATTGCCGAAACACCTCTCCCGGATCTGATCAATACCCAGCAACAGTTCGATTTTGGGATCAACAAGCGGAACCAGCTTCCCCGTTACTGTCTGCGTTGCAAGGTCCGTTATGCCTGCCACGGAGAGTGTCCCAAACACAGATTTCTTAAATCGCCTGAGGGAGAGCCCGGACTGAACTATCTCTGCGAGGGATACAAGCTGTTTTTCCAGCATGTTGAGCCCTATATGCACTACATGGCCGGTGAGCTTAAGAACAAGCGTCCGCCGGCAAATGTCATGAGCTGGATCCGGAACAGGGAGAAACAGGTTGTCAAGTCAGCACCGGTGCCCGGACGGAACGATCCCTGCGTCTGCGGAAGCGGGAAGAAGTTTAAGAATTGCTGTGCGGGGAAACCGCTTATTAAACTTTCTTCCACTTGATAGTGCATCCGACGGCCTTGGTTCCTGCAACCGGAACCTGTTCCCCTTTCAGAAGCTTATTGACTGCATCGGCCACATAATGCTTATCTGCGGCTGAGGCATCGTCAGCATTATTATCAATCGCTCCGACATATTCAACCTTAAGATTGCCGCTCTTTTTTGACAGTACATACACATGCGGGGTGTTTGTCGCACCATATTTCCTGGCAACCTCCTGTGATTCATCATAAAGATACTGGAACTGATAATTCTTGCTTTTTGCAAGTTTTTGCATCTCTTCGTATGAGTCACCGGGTGAGACATTCCTGTCGTTCGGATTGATTGCAATAACGGGAAAACCTTTACTGCTGAACTCCCTGTGAAGATCAATAACACGCTGTTCGTACTTGTGTACAACAGGGCATGTGTTACAGTAAAAGACCACAATAAAGCCTTTTGCATCGTTAAACTGCGAGAGTGAGATCATTTTGCCTTCCACATTCCTGAGATTAAAATCGGAAGCCGTGTCCCCTGCCTTATAAGGCTCATTTGCAACTGTTAACAGCGCAACCAGTAAACCTGCGGTTGAGAGAAGAATAGATTTTTTCATAAACAGTCATTTTAAATTCAACAATATTATAGGTATCTGGTGATCAGTTTTTCCAACTCATTTCCGTCAACTTCACCGGCATGAAAATGTCTCTTTTTCTTCTGATTGTTAAAGAACAGAGTTGCCGGGATATTACCGTGCCATGAAGGGTCAACCTTATCAATCCATGAATTGTAATCAAGATTGGTCATTACAGTAACATCAAGTGAAATATTATTCTTTTTAAGGAATGGTATGAGCTGTTTTTCTATCTGGCTGGGAAAATCCAGACTTATCAGGAGAAAGCTGACCTTGCTTTTGTCGTATTTACCCGCCGCTTTTTCGAAGAGGGGCAATTCCTTTACGCACGGGGCACACCAGGTGGCCCAGAAATTGACAACAAAAAGCTTATCATCAGGAGACTTAAGGATCTTCTCAAGTTCAGGGATCCCGATCTTTTTGACATCCTGTCCTGTTGATGTATTTGATATAGAGGCTATTAAGCCAATTAACAATATTGAAGAGAGCACACGGTGATCTGCTTTCATTCTGACCTTTTATACTGTAAACCGGCGAAATCCGGGAAAGTTCAAAATGATCCGCAGAATTCAGCTTTTTTAACATTTTACTTTATGACAAAGGTTCCTGTCAGCTCTTCGCTGTCGGTGTACCCATATCTGACGGCCTTTGTGCGAATGGCATAAGTGCCCGGTTTAAGGTGCAGTGGTCCTGTATATAATTGCCATGAAGGGTTAGCCCTCTCTTCGAAGGTATACACAAGCGATGCCCCATGTGTAGGGCAATAGAAGCCAAGTGTCATGGGTGATGACCATGTGCCGCCTGTCCGGTAGTTCTTTGAAGCCCGGTCTTCCGGACTGTTTATTATAAAATAAGGGACATCAGTTACCGGTCTGACACCGCCCGGCCACATATATTCGACCATTTCAGGTTCATTCATATGACCCATATCGCCTGTCTCAAGCGTCCATTTGGCGAGACGCACCCGTAGATCGCCGAGCACAGTTTTCAACGAAGGATCACCTATGAGGTTATTGATCTGGTACGGGTCTTTTCTTACATCGTAGAGCTCTTCAGGAGGCCTGGAGTATGCCATCCAGCTCTTCTGCGGGCCTGTAAGCTTATTCTCTGCATCGAGCCTCAGCATCTCCCTGTAGATCGGCATACTGCTGAGGTACGGGACCCAGATGGGGAATGGCTCATTCGGATAGTAATTACGTATATAGAGATAATCTTTTGTACGAACCGACCTGATCATGTCGTAAGATTCGTCCACCCTGTCGCGGGCAGCAAATACGGCATCTCGTGGAGTACCCGACTGATCTCCAAGGAAAGGTATCCCCTGCATATGAGAAGGAACGGGTATTCCTGCCAGCGAAAGCACTGTGGGGCCAAAATCAATGGAGCTGATCAGTCTGTCATCAGTCGTTCCTGCTCCGCTTTTTCCGGGATCTTTAATAATCAGGGGAATAAGCAATCCGGAATCGTAAAGCCACCTCTTTGCCCTGGGCAGCCCGTCACCATGATCTCCCCAGAAGAAAATAATTGTATTACCGAGCTCCCCCTCCTTTTCAAGTTCGGCAATCAGAACACCAACAACGGAATCGAGCCTTGCTATGTTGTCGTACATTTTTGCTATGTTCAGCCTTATAATATGATTATCAGGATAGTACGGAGGCACTGTTACTGAATTAGGATCTGTTTTCACGTTAGATATATCCCAGTTCTGGCTTTCATGTGTGCCGGTATGGTTAAAGACTGCAAAGAAGGGCTGACTTTTGTCCGGCCGGTATTTATAGTGAGCATTCCTGCTGCATTCGTCCCAGATGCTTGCAGGGACAGGGTCCTGCGCAAACTGGTAATCGGTTTTGGAATTGTTGGTGCAATAATATCCGGCTGCTCTCATGTATTCTGTAAATGCCTTTACATAATGAGGGGGTACAGCTGTGAAGGGCACCGGGTTATCCACTGACCGCCTGTAGGAAGTGGTTCTCATATGCATACATCCGATCGAGGTCTGATACATGCCTGTGATTATTCCGGCGCGGCACGGTGCGCTTATTGCAGCAGTGGTAAAAACATTGGTGTAGCGGATGCCCTGTGATGAGAGTTTGTCGATGTTTGGCGTCCGGGCTGTTTTATCGCCATAACAGCCGAGGTGCGGGCTCATATCCTCGGTGGAGATCCACAGAATATTAGGACGCTTCTGTACCTGCTGTGCGTTTCCCTGGAGTGCAAGCAGGGATGCAACGCCAATTCCGAACAAGGATTTTAAATCTGACATGTTGCTATTAATTAATCTAAGTGCTGGTAGCTGGTTACTGGTTGCTAGTTACTGGTTGCTGCCCGCCGTCGCCAGGGCTTTGGCGGGTAAGAGTTGCTGGTTGATTCATTGCGCAGATTTTTTAACTGATCCCGGCTTGCGGGCACCAGGTCCAGCCATCTGAATGTTCTCGTCACCCAGGTCCAGCCTCATCTCTCCGGCAAGCTTTGTGAGTTCTTCAACAATTGCGGGGTAGAGTTCCTTTACGTCATACCTTTCACCCGGATCTCTTCTCAGATCATACAGTTCATAGTCGGTTTTGCCGCTTGAATATGGCCCGGGCCAGCCATCGTTGCCGGGCATAACCCCTTCGTAGGAGCGGTAAGTGTGAGGGAGCACAAGCTTCCAGTTATCCTTCCTTACATTTTCCAGGCTGTTCCTCCTGTAAAAATAATAAAAAACGTTGCGGGGGTTGGCTTCGAAATCACCTTCGAGAAGCGGCAGAATATTGACACCATCGATCTTTTTCGCAGGCAGGCCGGCGCCTGTCATTGCGCACAATGTTGGCAATATATCGATTGTTGAGGCGATATTGTTGCAGATCGTTCCGGCAGGTATTCTTGCCGGCCACGACATTATACACGGAACCCTTTGTCCTCCCTCCCAGCTGCATCCCTTACCTTCGCGGAGTCCTCCTGTCGATCCTGCATGGTTCCCGAAATTGAGCCATGGCCCGTTGTCCGATGTAAAGATTACAAGTGTGTTTTCCTTCAGCCCGTTCTTATTGAGAGCTTTCATGATCTCCCCGACTGACCAGTCGATCTCCATTATGACATCGCCATAAAGCCCCTGTTCACTTTTCCCCGCGAATTTATCAGAGACGGCCAGTGGAACGTGAGGCATGGAGTGAGCAAGATAGAGGAAGAAAGGATTTTTGTGGTTCCTGTTTATGAAATCCACGGCAAATTCGGTATAGAGTGTTGTCAGCTCAGCCTGGTCGTTCAGATCCCTGATCTCCCTGACCATGTCATTTCCCCGAATAAGGGGAAGAGGCGGATAGACAAGCTTTCCGGCCGCTTTATCCTTTGTGGCGGGAAGCCCATCATAATCGACCGGCCACATATCGTTCGAATATGGGAGTCCGAGATACTCATGAAAGCCGTTCTGAAGCGGCAGGAACGGGAGATGATGACCCAGGTGCCACTTGCCGGCAATACAGCTCCTGTAACCCTTCTGCCCCAGTAGCTCGGGGATCAGCTCTTCCTCCTGGTTAATTCCGATACTGTCGTATGGCATAAGGGCTCCGGAGATACCCACCCGGTGAGCATAGCAACCGGTCATCAGTCCGGCCCGTGAGGCACTGCTGACAGCCTGGGCCACATAGAAGTTCGTGAATCGCATCCCGGTAACGGCAAGCTGATCGATATTCGGAGTATTGAACTGTGTGGCGCCAAATG
Organism: Bacteroidales bacterium UBA5621; assembly: GCA_002424525.1. GTDB lineage: Bacteria > Bacteroidota > Bacteroidia > Bacteroidales > VadinHA17 > LD21. The sequence continues at coordinate 25,104 of DIKJ01000154.1, forward strand.
AGGAGAGATCCCCATAGCCCATGTCATCAATAAAGATCAGTACGATATTGGGAGCAGTTGAATTAGTATTGCTTTTCTGCATACAACCTGACAGGGCTGCGGCCGAAAGAACACCCAGACCTAAAAAAGATTTACTGCTTATCATTTTGTGGTTCAGGCAATTTTAATTTATACCATTTTGGATTGGGCTCCATCATTTTTGCACCCGTTTTTGATCTCCAGTCATTCAGAAGGCTGAATAACTCCTGTGTTTTCGCCGGTTCTGATTCTGAAATATCGTTCGATTCTGAAATATCGTTTTCAAGATCATAAAGTTCCTGTTTTCCTGATTCAAAGTTGTCAATGAGTTTAAACTTTCCCAGTCTGATTGCGCTTCCGGGTTCAACACCCTGATTTGAATAATGGGGATAGTGCCAGAAGAGTGGCCTGTCAATGGATTCCCCTGTTTTAAGTGTATGCACAATGCTTACACCATCCAGCACCAGGGGAGTATTGGCTGTTGTGCCGGAAAGTTCTGCAATGGTTGGAAGAAAGTCCACAGAAGTAACCGGGCAATTCAGTTCAGGTTTCACCCTTTTGAAAAAGGGTGTTTTGATTATAAGAGGAACACGGATACCGCCCTCGTACAGCCATCCTTTCCCGGCTCTCAGCGGGTAATTACAGGTGGGAGAACCCTCTGATGTGGAGAGACCCCCGTTATCGGAAGTAAATATTACAACTGTGTTCTTTTCTAATCCGAGCTCATTGATCTTTTCCAATACTCTGCCGATGTTTTCATCAAGGCTGTAAATCATTGCCGCGTACACCGGATTACTCTGGATCACCCTTTCCTTGTAGTTATCGCCCATCAGCTCCCTGATCCAGTAAATCTCTCGGGTAAATGGCTGCATTTCCGTCAGTCCAAGCTTTTCGGCTTTTTCGGTAAATCTGAGGATATGTTCCTCTTTTGCCTGCATGGGGTTATGAACCGTGTAGTATGAAAGGAAGACAAAAAAAGGCTTATTCTTTTTGTCCCCGATGAACTCCAGCGCTTCATCGGTCTGGCGGTCAGTAAGATATTCTCCCGGAGGACCGTCACTAAGTTTTGGATTGCCATAAGGTGAGAAGTACCCGTCGGCGTAATTATTGCGGGTGGGTGCTCCTGCCCCATGTCCACCGCTGTTAATATCAAAACCCTGAAACTCGGGCCAATATTCCGGATCGCGCCCAAGGTGCCATTTCCCTGAAATCATCGTGGAGTATCCCTCGTTCTTAAGTACTTCCGCGATTGTGACCTCTTCCAGTTCAAGCTGTTGCCTGAAAGGCAATGCGATCAGCTTATCATCGGGTGCACCGCCTCTTGTTGCCTGTCTTCCCGGGATCCAGTCGGTGATACCGGTATTCACCGGATAGAGGCCGGTCATTATCGACGCCCTCGTGGGAGAAGAGACCGGGCATGACGCATATGCGTCCGTAAAGCGGATGCCTTCATTGGCCAGGCGGTCAATATTGGGCGTTTCATAGAAGGTGCTTCCGTAGCAACCGAGATCAGTATAACCCATGTCATCCACCAGAATGAAAATGATGTTTGGCTTTGAATTTTCAGTTTTACAGCTGGTGAGAGATGAAACAAAGGGGATTGTTGCAGCAACACCAACACCCAGAAGAAATTTTGGATTTTTCATTGGTTATCTTTTATGTTCTGCAGAAGATCTGTCAGTTCCCTGACAACGGATGGGTTTTCTGAAGCCAGGTTGTGTCTTTCACCAATATCTGTCTTAAGATCATAAAGCTGCGGAAGTGAATCATTGCCAAGTTCAATATTTACGTTCAGATTCACTCTGGGTCCTGGCCCGGGCCCGATATATTTCCACCTGCCTTTAATGATTGAGAGTCTTCCATTTGCAGCATGTTCAACCAGCCATTCACGGTCGGTTTTTACTTTGCCCAGCAAGGTATTAAGATGGTCGAAGCTGTCAGGGCCTGCCCCTGAGGAAAGTTCCTGACCTGTCAAAGTGGCGAAGGATGCCATAAGATCTATCTGGCTGAAGAGAGCATCAGTGCGACCCGGTTTCACTTTACCGGGCCATCTGACAATAAATGCGACTTTAGTTCCCCCGTCAAAAGCGCTGTATTTTCCTCCTCTCAGGGGCCCGGCCGGTTTATGGTTACCGAGTTTTTCCACTGCATCATCCCTGTATCCGTCGTCAACAACCGGCCCGTTGTCGCTGGTGATGATGATCAGGGTTTTACGTGCAAGGTTAAGCTTATCGATGGTACTGACAATCTCGCCAACACACCAGTCGAACTGGAGAATTGCATCACCCCTGGGCCCCATTCCGCTTTTGCCTGCGAATCGCTGATGCGGTACCCTGGGAACGTGGATGTCGTGTGTGGCAAAATAGAGGAAAAAAGGCTTTTCCCTGTTTTTTTCAATAAATTCAACAGCCTTGCCGGTTATTACGTCAGCCATATCCTCGTCGATCCAAAGGGCCGATTTTCCCCCGCTCATATATCCTATCCGGCTTATCCCGTTAACGATGGTCATGTCGTGGCCATGGCTGGGATGCATCTTAAGGAGCTCCGGATGGTCCCTTCCGGTAGGCTCGATCAGTATAGGTTCCCTGAAGCTCACTCTGATCGGATCAGCCGGATCGAGTCCGACCACTCTTCTGTTCTCCACATATACACATGGGACCCTGTCGCCTGTGGCAGGTATAAGAAAGCTGTAATCGAAACCGATATCGAGAGGGCTGTGTGTAATCTCACTGTTCCAGTCAGCTCCACCTGCAGGGCCCAGTCCGAGATGCCATTTCCCGACAACTCCGGTGGAATAACCGGCATCCTTAAGCACAGATGCAACAGTTGTCCTTCCCGGCTCTATTATTGCCGGGGCATCACCTGTTGCAATGCCCGTACCGCGCTGTCTCCAGGCATATTCACCTGTAAGGAGGGAGTATCGCGAAGGGGTGCTCGTAGCTGATGTGCAATGGGCATTCGCAAATAATAATCCCTCCCTGGCTGCTCTGTCGATATTGGGCGTGGCAATCTCTGTGGCACCATAGCAACTGACATCCCCGTAACCGAGGTCGTCCGCATAGATTATTACGATGTTCGGCTTACTGACCCTGCTGTCGCAGGAGATCTGTACTGTCCCCAGAGCAAGTAATCCGACAGATGTCTGCAATAAACTGTTTCGGGTTTTCATTGCTGGTCTGTTACAGATTCAAAGGCAAGGGGAAAGATTTCGGATGGAATGCGGGCCTTAATGAAGATCTCTTCAGCTTTTTTCACAAGATCCGGTCGCGTTGAAGCTATATTGTTCGACTCGGCGAAGTCCTTCGACAGATCATAAAGCTCAGTTTCGCCCCGGGGAATTTTATTAACATCGAGCCTTACGGCTTTCCAGTTGCCAATCCGGACTGCCATCTTCCCGCCCTGCTCATGGAATTCCCAGTAGAGATATTCGTGCTGAGGCTGTTTTTTCCCGAGCAGTGCCGGCAGAAAAGAGATCCCGTCAATACCCTCAGGGGATTCAGCTCCTGTTATTTCAGCGAAGGTGGGCAGGATATCCCAGAAAGCCGAGATATGATCGGTTGTCGATCCTGCTTTGATCTTTTCAGGCCATCTCACAAGCATGGGTACCCGGATGCCTCCTTCGTAAAGATCGCGCTTATATCCCCTGAAGCCTCCATTGCTCCGGAAAAAGTCGGGATCTGCGCCCCCTTCGAGATGCGGTCCGTTGTCGGAGGTGAAAATAACGATGGTATTTTTCTCCAGTCCGAGTTCAGTCAGCCTGTCGAGTATTTCCCCGACATAGTCGTCGAGGTGTTTGATCATTGCGGCGAAAGCGGCATGAGCCTCCGGCTGCGAACCATAGGGGCCCAGCCTGTAGTTAGGGCCATCATCGACACCCTTAAATGATTTTTCCGGTTCAAACTTCCCCCGGAAGATGGCCATATTCTCCTCTTTCGCGAACATCTCAGCATGTGGTATTATATTGGGATAATAGAGAAAGAATGGCTTATCGCGGTTCTTGTTGATGAATCCGAGTGCCGCCTCCTGTATGATATCGGGAGCATAGGTACCTGTCAGGGTGTCTGCATTTTGCGGAAGAACGATCTTTTCGTGATTATGCCACAGATACCAGGGATAGTAATTATGAGCCAGGCGCTGGCAGTTGAACCCGTAGAATTCATCGAAGCCCTGTTTGTTCGGATCCCCTTCCGTATCGATAAACCCGAGTCCCCATTTTCCGAAGGCCCCGGTCACATAACCTCTGGTCTTAAGCACCTCAGCCACGGTGACCGAGCTGGCGGGGAGCGGCCACTGACCTTCAGGTTTCCATTCCCTGTTTCCCCTGATGGGGGTATTTCCGGTATTCATTCCGGTCATAAGCGATGAGCGGGAAGGTGCTGATACGGTACTTCCTGCATAGTGCTGGGTGAAGGTCATACCCTCCAGCGCAAGCCTGTCGATATTCGGGGTGGAGATTTTCCGCTGGCCGTAGCAGCTGAGGTCTCCATATCCAAGGTCGTCAGCAAGGATATAGATTATATTGGGCAGTTTTTCCTCCTTTTGCGGTTGTGCACACGATGCCAGGGCGAGTGAAGTGGCGAGGGCGACAGGGATTTTGGTATTCATGAGGCAGGGGGGTTAGGGATCGCGGATTGCGAAATTCGGATTTTGCGGAGTTTAGGGTCGGGAGGGTCAGAGGGTGCGGACCTTAATTTTGAAAGCTTCTGCAGGGTTCCTGATCATAATCTGGTCGATATCGGAGTCTTTAAGGCCTTTTTCCTTAAGCCTGGGAATGAGTGCCGTAAAAATATCCATAAATCCGTTAAAGTTCCCTCCATCGGGCTGTGAGGGGTCATACCAGCCTGAATCGTGCGATATAAGTACCTTGCTGATTAGCCCGTTCCTGTTAAGCTCAATGATCTTGTCAGCATACCACTCAATGCTGTTGGGTTCTCCAGGCTCCAGGGAAGGCCGCGCCCGCACATTGTCGAGTGATATCCAGGCCCCCTCTTCTGCGGCTTTGACAAGTGCTTCCATTGAACCGCTCTGGGCATGTACCCAGATAAAGGCGGAGGGATCGACTCCCATCTCCCTGAGGATACTTATTTGCTCGATGGCGGGTTTTTCGGGGCCCGTGTGTGAAGCAATCACCAGTCCTGTACTCAGGTGAGCAAGACCGGCTGCTGTTATGATCTTTCTATGTTCAGGAGAGAGAGTATCTGACGTCCCGACTGCTATCTTGATGAAGCCGGGCTTTACCCCGCTCTCCTCAATCCCGTTCTCCCACTCGTTTATCCAGATCTCAGCCAGCCCGGGGGCATCGGTGTCATAGAAGCCGGCGGGAAGATATTTGTTGTTGACTGCGCCATAGTAGCCGGTATTGGTAATAAAACTTATTCCAGTCTTTTGAGCCAGCTCTTTAAGCACATACGGGTCGCGTCCGAGGTATGCCGGGGTACATTCAATAAAAGTCTGAAGGCCAGCTTCTTTTAAAGCCATCAGATGAGGAAGGGCTTTACTGACCACATCATTCCTGTTCCATCGGAAATAGCCTGTGCTGTCAGCGCCTATAAAATCAACGAGTATATGTTCGTGGGTAAGTGTCATGCCCATTTCCTGGACAGGAACCGGTCCGCTTACCGACATAATATATTCCTGAGGAGCTGGTTTGCAGGTGATTATGATGATGCCGAAAAGAAGGAAAAGGATCAGGTACAAAATGATCCTGAAATAATCAATCTCATCTTTCTTCATAAGACAGGTTTTTTTGTAAATACAAAATCCACTGCCTTAAAATTAAACTATTTTTTTGACATAGTAAGGGTGTTGCATGCAACGCCCCTACGAATACGAATCCTTATGTATATTTCTCACAGCTCTACCGGAGGGATCGGGCCTGTTCCTGAATGATTCATCCCAGGCCAGGGCTTCCGGGGTACTGCATGCAACCGACGGAACAGAAGGCACGCACGAAGCTGCCGAGGCAGACGGGAAATGTTCCGAGAAGACCGATCTGTAGTAATATTCTTCCTTTGACAATGGTGGATTTACCGGGAAACGGTATTTTGCATTTTCCAGCTGATCGTCTGATACCTCTTTTGCCGACAGAGCCTTGAGAGTGTCGATCCAGTTATAGCCAACACCGTCAGAGAATTGCTCTTTCTGACGCCATGCCACACTTGCCGGCAGGTAATCCTTAAACGCTTTTCGGAGCACCCATTTCTCGATTCGTTCACCTGAGATCATTTTGTCGGAAGGATTGAGTCTCATGGCAACATCAAGGAACTCCTTGTCGAGGTAAGGAACTCTTCCTTCCACGCCCCAGGCCGCCAGGGATTTATTTGCCCTGAGGCAGTCGTAGAGGTTCAGCTTGCTGAGTTTTCTGAGTGTCTCCTCATGGAAAGCCTGAGGGTTGGGAGCTTTATGAAAGTAAAGGTATCCTCCGAAGATCTCATCTGCCCCCTCTCCGGTAAGCACCATCTTCACTCCCATTGACTTGATGACCCTGGCGAGAAGATACATCGGAGTGGAAGCCCTTACCGTTGTAACATCGTAAGTTTCAATATGATAAATAACGTCTCTAATGGCATCCAGACCCTCGTCGATTGTAAAATATATTTCATGATGCACTGTCCCGATATGTTCCGCCACCTTGCTGGCAGCAGCCAGGTCAGGTGATCCTTTAAGACCGATAGCGAACGAGTGAAGCCGCGGCCACCAGGCATCGGTTTTGTCGTCTGCCTCAATCCTTTTCGGGGCATATTTCCTTGCCACGGCAGAGATGATGGAGGAGTCAAGGCCTCCGGATAAAAGGACACCATAGGGCACATCCGACATAAGCTGACGGTGTACTGCGGCTTCGAGGGCAATCCTGAGATCGCTTATGGAAGTACTGTTATTCCTGACGGCATCGTAATTCATCCAGTCGCGGGTATACCATCTCTTTAAAACCCCGTCTTTGCTATACAGGTAGTGCCCGGGAGGAAACTCCTTTATGTCATTGCAGACGCCTTCCAGAGCTTTCAGCTCGGAGGCAACATAAAAGTTGCCGAACTGGTCCCATCCCATATAAAGCGGTATTATGCCGATATGATCGCGCGCTATGAGATAAGAGTCCTTCTCCCTGTCATACAGGGCAAAGGCGAAAATGCCGTTCAAATCTTCCAGGAACGAGGGCCCCTTTTCGCGGTAGAGGGGAAGGACAACCTCACAGTCGGATCGCGTCATGAATTCATATGAACCGGTAAATCTTCCCCTGATTTCCTGATGATTATAGATCTCGCCGTTTATAGACAGTATCAGATTGCCATCCTTGCTGTAAAGGGGCTGTTTGCCCGATTTAGGATCCACTATCGACAACCTCTCATGCGCAAGAAAAGCCTTTTCACAGTGAAATATCCCTGACCAGTCGGGGCCCCTGTGCCTTAATTTTTTCGACATTTTCAGAACAGTCGTCCTCAGATCAGGATGACTCGTTTTCAGATCAAATACTCCTACAATTCCGCACATTCTTAATAATATTAATTGTAAAAAATTCAAAAAATATCAGGGTTAAAAATATTAAAAATAATTTGAATATTCCAAATGAAATTAATTTAAATAATAGAAATATAATAATTAGTTCACATATATATGTAATTTAGTTAATAATTTGTAATTTTGTCAGAATAGTATTGATTGTGGTTAGCCCATAGGTATCAGGCGAATTTCGTGATAATTCACTGATTCTTCTTTTTAACGCATGCCAATAGCTTATTATGATATGACCTGATGATATTTGCGTATAGT
>DIKJ01000155.1:0-5283 GCA_002424525.1 Bacteroidales bacterium UBA5621
ACATTGTAAGTTCTTGTAGCTGTGACAGGTATTTCTTTTAATGCGTATCCATCGGCGCTAATGATAAGGAACTCTGACCCCTGAGGGATCTCAAATTTGTATTCCCCTTTGGCGTTGGCAAGATTTTCAGCAGCAGTATCCTTGACTCTGACAGAGGCATAGGGGATAGGCTGCCCTGCTGAATTCCTGATAACTCCCTTTATTTCATTGGGATTGATACCTTTTTTGATACTGACCTGGTAATCCTGAATGGATTTGAGCATTGCTTTTACCGAGGCATTGGCAGGATCAATCTCCAGGGTCCTGTTGTAAGCCTCTATTGCCCGGTTCAGAATGGCGACTTTTCCTTCAAGAGTCTGCTCGTTTCTTGCTAATTCTGTCTCAATAGTTCCGATCCCGAGATACCCCATAACCTTGTTATCTTTGTTGTTGGGGTCGAGGTTTATCATACGGTTGTAATAATCCCTGGCCCTGCTGAGATTGTTATTCATGGTGTGATAGCTCCCAAGATATCTGAACGCTTCGATCATCTGAACAGCATTCCTGACGGAATCCACTTTTGCCCTTTCAATAAGCGTTTCAAATTTTGGTCTTGCCAGACCGAGTTTTAATTCAGGATCCATCCTTGAATAGGTCCTGGCAATAAATACATAGGCATCGATATAATCAGGTGCCCTTTTCACAACGATGTTAAAAACCGAATCGGCACTCTTGTACTTTGCTCCGTTGTAATATGCCCTTCCTACCCTCATATAATCTTCAATATCATCTTTGCCAAGGCTTATCATTTTGCCCCATGTTTTTGCAGCTCCCTCGAACCTTCTGAAAGAGTAATAGTTTGCAGCTATCTCGTTCAGGATTACCCTGTCTTCAGGATTATATTCAAGCAGTTTGTCGTATGCCTTAAAAGCCCTGTCGATTTCCAGGTCAGCTTTCCCGATATCACCATCAAGCTTTGCGATCCTCCCGCTCAGGTTGTCAACGGATGTTTTGAATCTTGTCCTGTCAGCAGCGGTGGTAGCGGCATTAAGCCGTAATTTTTCCCTGTCAAGCTGGGTATTTAAAGTGTTTCGCTCATCGACAAGCTTGGAATAACCCTGGTTCCTGGCCAGCAGAATCCTTGCCATATATTGATAATCTTTCTTGATTATGCGGTCCGGTGCAACAGAAGCAAATAGTTTATCCATGTATTCCAGAGCCTTGTCATAGTCCGGGTTTTTCTTGTCGAAGCTGGAATAGCCGGCTATCCTGTTCATATAGGTCCTGGACTGATCAACCAAAAGTATCTCCTCCACATTCTTTATTACCTCATCATAATCGTTGGCATAGAACAGGGAGTTGACATATAGGATCTTTGCAGGGATATTGCCTGCTGTAAGATCGAGATACTTCCTGTAATTTGTTTTTGATTGTTCGAGCCGGCCTGCCCTCCAGTAAAGCTGACCCAGTTCGCGATATGCAGGTGCGTAGCTGTCATCAAGGCCTATGGCTTCTTCAAAGTATTCAAGTGCAGACTGCAGGGCTCCGCTCCTGGCATATACATAACCGATTTTCATGTTTGCTGTCGGAGACTTGGGGTCGGCAAATTGTGCAAGATTATAATTCCTGATCGCACTGGAACCATCGTTCACCAGCATGTAAATATCCCCTGCAATCAGGTATATCTCAGCATTCTTGCTATCTATCTTCAGCGCATGCCTGATCAGAGGCAGGGCTTTTGCGGTATCCACTTTGCCATCCTTTATATAGGATTCTGCAACTTTAGCAAGAGTAAAAGCATAATACCTGGCCGGAGGCACGATCTTCTTGATCTTCTTGTAAGGAAGAAGAAAACTCAGTGCTTTTGTCCGCATCTCATCGGCGGTCCTGTCGTCACCCAGGTAATAAGCAATCTTTGCAAGCCCGACATAATTAAGTGGTTCGTTGGGGTTGGCTGATACTCCTTTCTGATATATCTCCTTTGCCTCACTGGCTGCCACGGTGAGTGAATTGGATATCGTGTCAGCAAAGTAGCCGAGCAGATAGTTTTCTCCTAAGAAGAAAAAATTCCTGGCATTCGAAGGCTCCTTCTGTATCAGTTGCTGAAACATGGTCCTGGCTCTTTCATATTGCTCACTCTTGGTAAGGAGGATAGCACTGTTTAGATCCTGTGCCTTAATATTCCCTGTCAGTATGACTGAAAGAATAAATGCCAGTAAAAGTACCGGTCTGAAGAATTTGAGTTTCATAGTTTTCTTGTTTTTATCACAATTATTCATTAATTATTTTTCTTTTTTCACGATTTGTCAAATATCAAATATATCAATTAAAGTACATTATCATTTCCTTATCTGAACAAGCCTTACAGGCATGGTAGCGGGCACAAGACCTGATTTAAGCACAATCCTCTGCCCCTGTTCTGCAGTGGCCCACTGAATAAAGCCTGATCCAAGACCGCTGAATGTTTCCCTGGAGATCATATAGACCTCCCTGATAAAAGGGTATGACTTTTCATAAATAGATCCCGGGTATGGCCTGTAGTAGGTCCCGTCGCTTATAAACCTTCGCGACACAGCAACTACATTAATCCTTTCCATGAAGCTCCTGCTCAGCGAATCATATGGTTCACTTATCCAGTTTACGCTTATGATGCCCAGTGCGTCCGGGTTCCCTGAGACATAATCAATCACCTCGGGATTATTATTCACCGCAAAGAAATTATCTCCAAGCGCCCCGTCAATCTCAAAGATCTCCTTGAAATATCTGATGTTCCCCGATCTGGTGTTGTCAAAAATAACATTTATCTGGTTTTGTTTAGATTTTGGATTGATCTCTTTCCAGCTTTTGATATTTCCCCTGAAGATATCACGCACAGTTTCATATCTCAGCAATGTGTCATTGTTTGCCAGGTTGGTTATAAGAGCGAGCCCGTCGTATGCAAAAGTGGTTGTTCTAGCAATGACCAGTGTGTCACGGAGATATTTTATCTGATTGTCTGTCAGCTTCTTTCCGGTAACCATCATTCTCACTGAGTCGTTCATGAAGTAGTTTACCACATCAACTTCCGGCATATAAAGAGGTTCTATATGTGCGTTATGATAGAGACTTGTAAATATGTAAATCTCATCGTCAATAATCGGCTGGAACGATTCATCAACAGCTATCCTGATGTTTCCGCTGGTGGGAGTCTCTTTTGGCCCGGACGTGCTTCCTCCCTGGCAGGAAATAAGGACCACTGCAGCAGCAATGAGCATACATCTCAGTCCCGTCAGAAAAATTTGGCCTATGATCTTTTTAAGCATATTGATCCCCAAAAGAGAGTTTTGGCAGGCAAACTTAATAAAATTTTGTATATCTGATAATTTGCTCATAGAAACTTTTCCGTCAGTAAAGCAATAATTTCCTGAAAATGTCTCTGCAAAGCCTATGCCACACTTGTCCGGCCCCTGAGAGCATGATAATTCATTCCTCTTCGGGATCATGTGTGAAAAAAGCTTCAACAATCTTCTGGTAACTCCGGAAAGCCCTGTATATTCCCAGAATTATAAAGGCTACACCCAAAATGACCTGAACGGTTTTATCGAGTGTGCTCATGTCAAAGAAGAAGGCCAGATAGATCCCTATACCAACATAGAAAAACGCCATGAACACCCCAAATACTGCCCCCATCTGTCTTAATAGTCTGTTAGTTTCCATCAGAATATTTTAAACTGCCAAATAAACAAAAAAATCATTACGCAATCAAGAAAAAAAAATGTTCTTCTGACTACAAAGTTAAATAAAAAAAATTAGCCACAGATTTCCTGCCGTCAGATGTTGTCAATATATGTTCAAAAATGTCTGCCCGGCAGATAACAACCTGCCCGGGCATATCATTTTAAAATAAGTGATGCGTCTCCATAGCTGAGGAACCTGAAGCCATTTCTGAGTGCGTGATCGTAGATCCTTTTCCATTTCTCCCCTGTGAAGGCCGATACCATAAGCAGGAGGGTACTTCCAGGCTGATGGAAATTTGTGATCAACCCCCTGATCATCCGGAAGTTATATCCGGGTATGATCATCAGCCTGGTAGCAGCATGAAGATACTTTTCACCTTTACTGTCCAGCGCTTCAATCAATGCTGTAAGTGATTCATCAACAGTTATATAATCGATGAGTTCGTAGGATTCCCACTGGTCAATGGTAAGGGCACCAGCTACCGGCACTCCGCCGGTGATGGTTTTAACTCCCAGCCAGTAAAGGCTTTCAAGTGTCCTGACCGAGGTAGTTCCGACCGGAAGGATGTTGTTCCGGAAAGCCAGGATCGTTTCAATGGTGTTTCTGTCGATGATGAAGTGTTCGGTGTGCATTTCATGTTCCAGAACACTGATGGTCTTTACAGGCTTAAAGGTCCCGGCACCTATATGGAGAGTCAGTTCAGCACTCCTGATGCCTTTTCTTCTGATCCTCTCCAGAACCTCACCGGTAAAATGGAGTCCGGCTGTCGGCGCCGCCACGGAACCGTTAACCCTCGAGAAGAGGGTCTGGTAGGAGACCGCATCATTGCCATCGTCTTCTCTTTTAATATAAGGGGGCAGAGGCAGACGACCCGCTTTTTCAATTATTTCACCAAAATTAAGTCCGGGATTGTCCCAGCTGAATCTTACATTTATCGTTTCTCCGTTTGATCCCGCTTTTTCAGCAATTACCTCACTCTCTTTGTCTCCGGAAAGAATTCTCTTCGTCAGGCTTCCGCTTTTCCATTTCTTAAGGTTGCCGACGATACATTTCCATATAACAGGCTTGGTCGAACTGAACGATCGTTCATAGTCACCCGGATCAAGAGGTTCGATGCAAAAGACTTCAATTGAGGCTCCTGTCTCTTTCCGGAAGAGAATTCTCGCCCTTATAACCCTGGTATTGTTGAAAACAAGAAGTGAATTCCGGGGTATGTAATTGGCAATATTCCGGAATATGTCATCCCTGATCAGATCTCCCCTGCAAAAGAGCAATTTTGAATTATCTCTCTCTTTTTCAGGAAATTGGGCTATCTTGTCCTCGGGTAGATCATAAGCATAGTCTGCCATACTGATCCGGCCTGCAAGTGTCTCAATCTTTTTCATTTTCACTTGCTGGCAAAAATAGCCAATTTTTCAGTTATTCCTTATTTTACTACCTTTGCAGTGCAGCTGGACGTTTCATCGTTCCGGACCGGCTTAGCCGGAAAACCGGGAAGGAAAGTCCGGACAACACAGAGCACCATGCTTCCTAACGGGAAGATATCCGCAAGGGTATAGCAGTGTAACAGAAAATAACCGTCCCGAT
>DIKJ01000155.1:5337-9462 GCA_002424525.1 Bacteroidales bacterium UBA5621
GTTGAAAGACCATGTATACCGGCTTAAAAGGATTGCTCGTCCGATGCCGGGGGGTGGGTCGTAAGATCACGATAGTGATATCGTGACAAGATAAATGATGAAAACCGGTCTTAACTTCTTTTGCAGATAACAGGACCGGGACAGAATCCGGCTTACAGGCCAGCTGCACAGGGCAGGGGCATTGAAATTCAATGTCCCTGCTTCAGTTTTATTATACAGTAACTATTTTATTCTGAACACTGAGTCCTCAATCGGCACATTCACCTCTATTTTATTAAAAGTAACAGATGCCGCCTCCATACCATTTGCAATGGTTGTAGTTTTCTTTGGAAGTACAACTCCGTTGGTGTTCGTATAATCCGACATCAGAGTCTCAACATTCATGGTATTTCCCATCTGATTGACGGTAGTCGCAGATTTGACAATATAGAAGCTTGCCTTATCGACATACATGTATACCGGACCCGTCCCGTCAACCATTGCTTTCAGCTTGTAGGCAGGTTTCCCGGCAACTGCCTCTTCACCCTCGAGCGTCAGTTTTCCGCTGCTGAGATATTCAACCAGCTGGTTCTTGAAGGCATTATTGTCCTGTATCTGCCTTGTCTGCTCCGGTGTGAGGGCCACCGGTTCACTTGAACCCATCAGGGGATTCACCATATATCCTTTTTCCCCGTCAAAAACTGTTACCATGTTCTGCCCGCTGAAGCTGTATACCATTTTTATTTTGTCAGGGTTTTTCATAAACATTTCCAGTGGCATTTCCATACCCATTGTGGACATCTTTCCTGTGATCCTGATAGTTGTAACATTCTTAAGATTATCGAGTCCGTTGGCATCGGAATACTTTTTAACGATCTCTTCCAGCGACTGGGATTGAATGACAATGGCTGCCAATAGTCCTGCCATAACCAGAAATAGTTTTTTCATACAGTTTGTTTTTAAATGTTCTTAGAAAAAGTTAGTTGTAATTTTAAAATGAATTGATTGTTTTTCGTATTGCAGATAATTTTATCAGCAGATCCTCAAGTTTATCAAGTTTAAGCATATTAGCGCCGTCTGATTTTGCCGAGGCCGGATCGGGATGTGTCTCAATGAAAATTCCGTCAGCACCAACGCTAATTGCGGCTTTGCCTATTGTCTCAATCAGATCCGGTTTCCCGCCCGAGATGCCTGTTTCCTGGTTTGGCTGCTGAAGTGAATGTGTGATGTCCATTATTACAGGGACCCCGATGTCCTGCATCGCAGGGATGTTCCTGAAATCCACAACCAGGTCCTGGTAACCGAACATGTTGCCCCTTTCAGTCACCATAATATTATTATTGCCGGAATTTCTCACCTTATCCACCGCAAATCTCATTGACGACCCTGACAGAAACTGCCCCTTCTTGATATTAATCCATTTGCCGGTCATTGCAGCTGCAGCAAGAAGGTCGGATTGCCGGCACAGGAAAGCCGGTATTTGCAGGATATCAGTATATTCTGCAGCAATTCCGGCCTCTCCGGGATTATGTATATCTGTAATGACGGGAACAGAAAAGTGATCCCTGATCCTTCCAAGGATCTCGAGCGCCTTTATATCACCTATGCCTGTAAAAGATCCGGCATGCGAACGGTTTGCCTTTCTGTACGACGACTTGAATACAAAAGGTATCTCATACTTTTCAGACAATTGATTTATTTTGTCAGCTGTCGTGAAAACTATATCCTCACTTTCAACCACACACGGGCCTGCGATCAGGAGGAAATTGCCAGACTCCCGGAATTTAAGCCCGGGGATATTTATTCCATTGGGGTTCATTGACCTGTAAAAATAACAAAATTGTCAATTCAAAGGCTTTGGTCCTTATTATATTTATAAACACCCTTCCACATACCTTCCAGCTTTTTCCTTATCTCATCTTCTTTGGGATTTGTACCGGGTTCATAGAATATCCTGCCCTGAATTTGCTCGGGAAGGAAATTGTCAGCAACAAAATTGCCTTTATAGCTGTGGGCATATTTATACCCTTTGCCATACCCGATATCCTTCATAAGCTTTGTGGGCGCATTTCTGATGTTAAGCGGCACAGGGAGATCGCCGGTATCCCTTACCGCTTCAATGGCGCCCTCAATAGCAAGGTAGGATGAATTGCTCTTGGGAGACAATGCAAGGTAAACAGCTGTCTCCGAGAGTATTATTCTTGATTCCGGCCAGCCAGTAACGTTGATGGCCTCGAAGCATGCCTGTGCAAGGAGAAGCGCATTCGGGTTGGCAATGCCGATGTCTTCCGCAGCCAGGATCAGCATGCGCCTGGCAATAAATTTCGGGTCCTCACCACCCTCGACCATCCTGGCGAGCCAGTAAACCGCAGCATTGGGATCACTGCCCCTGAGCGATTTGATGAATGCGGAAATGATGTCATAATGCTGTTCCCCGTTCTTATCATAGAGTGCAAGGTTCTTCTGGACATGTTTCAGAACCTTGTCATTATCGATTTTTATCTTCTGCGAGAGACTCTCATCTGCTTCAGAGGCAACAACCAGTTCAAGGGCATTGTAGAGCTTCCTGGCGTCGCCTCCTGATATTCGGATAAACGCTTCATGTTCAACAATTTCTAAATCGAATTTCGAAAGATATGCGTCTTTAGTGAGTGCCCTCTCCAGCAACCCGGCAAGTTCCTGTTCACTGAGCGGATTCATTATATAGACCTGGCATCGCGAAAGGAGAGGGGAGATCACTTCGAAAGAAGGATTTTCCGTTGTTGCACCAATCAGGGTTATTATCCCCTGCTCAACAGCACTCAGCAGTGAATCCTGCTGGGACTTGTTGAAACGGTGAATCTCGTCGATGAAGAGTATCGGATTTGGCTGGTTGAAGAATTGCTGTTTTTTTGCCTTCTCTATGGTCTCCCTTACATCCTTCACTCCCGAATGGACTGCGCTGAGATGGAAAAAGGGCCTCTTAAGGGTATGGGCAATTATACCGGCAAGTGTCGTTTTTCCTACTCCGGGAGGTCCCCACAAAATAAATGAAGGCAGATTTCCAGATTCAATAACCTTTCTCAGAACTGCATTACTGCCTACAAGATGGTCCTGTCCGCAGAAATCATCAAGGGTTTTTGGCCGCAGTCTTTCTGCAAGAGGCTGATTTGCCAGCATGGTGAAAATGTTTGCCCAAAATTACATAAAAACCGGACAAGTTTGGAGAAGTTATTTTCCACCATTCCTTTTTTTTAATATCGGCTGTGAACCAATTCCGGATTTTTTAAATTTGAGGTCAGAAATTCAGAGATCATGGCAAAAGTTATTCTGTTCGCAATTGTCGCTTCAATTCTCTTTTCCTGCAGCAGCCCGGGAAAAAACTTTATTGAGGGTAGGGATATCATAACCGGCAATGGAATGGTTGTTTCAGCACACCCGCGGAGCTCTTCCGCCGGAGCGGGGATACTGATGGAAGGGGGTAATGCCATTGATGCCGGCGTGGCAACTGAATTTGCGCTGGCCGTATGCTACCCCGAGGCAGGCAATATCGGCGGCGGCGGTTTCTGGGTCATAAAGACGCATGAAGGCAATTACCTGATGATCGATTATCGAGAAAAGGCACCGTCAATGTCCATGAGAGACATGTTCCTGGATTCCGTGGGAAATGTGATCGAGGGGATGAGCACCGGCTCTCATCTCGCTTCCGGGGTGCCCGGGACAGTTGACGGGATGCTTGAGGTCCACGAAAAGTATGGAAAACTCCCGTTCAGGAAGGTGATACAACCCTCGATCGATCTGGCGAGGAACGGATTCCCCGTTACTGCCGGCGGAGCTGCGTCGCTTAATGCCAACAGGGATAAGTTCATTGAAAGGAATCTGAAAACGCCGGCGTTCGTCAAAGATACACCCTGGAAAGAAGGCGATACTCTCAGACAGCCTGAGCTTGCAGAGACCCTTGAGCGGATAAGGGATCATGGCAGGGATGGATTTTATTCAGGAAAAACGGCCGGTCTGATTGTCAGGGAGATGGAGAGGGGAGGAGGAATAATCAGTTATCATGACCTGAATGATTACAAAGCTGTTTTCAGGGAGCCTCTGTCGGCAGATTACAAAGATTACAGGGTCACCACGGTTTCCCCTCCTTCAGGCGGTGGCATAATCCTG
>DIKJ01000155.1:9558-11606 GCA_002424525.1 Bacteroidales bacterium UBA5621
TTATATGGAAGTACCTGTTGATCTTCTGCTGACAAAAGAGTACAATGCGTCAAGAATGAAGAGTTTCAATGAGAATAGAGCCTCTTTGTCCGGAAGTATCGAACCAGGAAGTCCCCTCACTGCGGAGAAAGAAGAGACAACACACTATTCGGTCGTTGATGCCCGGGGCAATGCCGTAGCTGCTACAACAACACTCAACGGCACGTTTGGAAGCAGTATAATTGTGGATGGCGCAGGTTTTCTGCTTAACAACCAGATGGATGATTTTTCGCTGAAACCCGGTTTCCCAAATATGTACGGTCTTCAGGGCGGAGAGGTAAATGCAGTCGGGCCCGGCAAAAGGATGCTGAGCTCAATGACCCCTGCAATCGTGGAGAAAAACGGAGAGCTGTTCCTCGTGCTCGGCTCCCCCGGCGGGTCAACAATACCGACAACAGTGTTTCAGGTTCTGATTAACACAGCTGAATTCGGAATGAGCGTAAGCGATGCAGTCGCTGCTGGAAGGTTCCATCACCAGTGGCTCCCTGATTGCATATACCACGAAAAGGAGAGATTTGACTCACTTACATTGCTTGTTCTCAGTCAGATGGGACATGTGTTCACCGAACGCTCATCAATCGGCAGGGTAAATGCCATACAGATCCTCCCGGATGGAAGAAAAGCGGCAGGAGCTGACCCAAGGGGTGATAATACAGCTTGCGGTTATTAATACCCAATCAATTGAAAATTAAGATTTTTTGGTAAATTGCCGTAAATTTGTTTCATTTGAAAAAATAAATTAATACTTTTAACAGTTTATTAATTGATAAAATTCTTGGTAATCAAGGTTATTGTTAAAGTATTTGAATTATTTCAGATATTCATCCAGTTATGAAAAAGCCTCTGCTAATAGTAATTATTATTCTGGCAGTTTTAGTAGCTCTGCCTGTAGTTAATCTGATCCGCTGGACTTTTCAGGAAAAAAAGCCTTTGGATATAATAATTCTTAACAAGACCGTACCCACTCTGGAGCGCATCAAGCACAAATCATTTGTATGGATACTTACAAACAACAGATTTGTTAAAAAGGATAATAAAGCCAGTTATTCCTACAAAAAGGATTATTACGGATTCTCTCCCACAAGGCCCCTCAAGGAAAGGGGAAGCACAAAAAGGGAATACCGTCTTTCCGATATGATCGATCTTCCCGAAAAGAGCGACGCGCTTTATATAGCTGATACCTATGGGGTCTTTTTTAACGACTTTTATGCGGGGATCAATAAAAGCCGCAGGTCAAGAAGGCTTTATGGCGGATTGAACAATAACGACTACATTCTCATTAATGAGATGAAGGAGAAGAACAAGCTGGTCATTCTCGAATACAATACTTTTGACTTCCCCACTGCCCAGTTCGAATCGTACAGGACGCAGGAAAAACTTGGTCTGCGATTTACGGGATGGACCGGAAAATATTTTCCGAAGCTTGACAGCCTTGACAGGGATTTCCCTATCTGGCTGACTGCAATGTACAGAAAACAATACAAGCAGCCGTGGACCTTTACAAAAGCGGGTGTTGTACTCCTGACCGAAAAGAATATAATTGTGCTGGAAGAGGGGACGCACCTGACCAATCCTATACCTTATATTATTACCGAACCGGAAAAATGCACCAAATACGGAGTGCCTTCTTCCGTTGCATTCGGGAACTGGTTTGATATTATTGATCCTCTGGAGAATGAGATAATTTCGAAATTCAGGCTTGAAACCACGGCGGCAGGAGATACCATCCTCTTTAATAATATGCTTGATAATGAGTTCCCTGCTGCAATTCTTGATCCGGTTGACAGAAGGACCTATTATTTTTCAGGAGATTTCGCCACAAGCCCTGTCTTGTACTGCACATCAAGATTTGTTGGTGTTGAAAAGCTGAAGGGAATCCTTTATTCAGACAAGCCTGAAGACACAAGGAGATTCTTCTGGCTTTATTACAGGCCTCTTATCAATGAGATCTTCACAGAGTACTACAATTCAATAAAGAATTGATTATAAGTCTGTTGATCTGATCCTGT
>DIKJ01000155.1:11635-14966 GCA_002424525.1 Bacteroidales bacterium UBA5621
GTGCCGTCACTGATGTGATGCCTGCAGCTGGTACCGGGAGCAACAATTAACGTATCATCGTCACTCTCCCTTATCTCCGGAAAAAGAACCAGTTCCCCGATCCTGACCGACAGGTCATAATGTTCCTTTTCGTAACCGAACGATCCGGCCATGCCGCAACACCCCGAAGGGATCTCACTGACCGAATAACCTGAAGGGATGGATAGCATTTCAATAGTGCAGGCCGAAGAGGCGATTGCCTTCTGCTGACAATGTGCATGCAGTAATATTTTTCTTTTTTCGTTTGTGAAAGAGTCGCGCGATATCCTTCCGGCCCGGAATTCGCCGGCTATAAATTCGTCGATGAGAAAACTGCTGGCTGAAAGTCTTTCAGCCTTCTCCTTAAGGTCACTTCCTGCCAGTTCCGGATACTCATCCCTGAAGCCGAGAATGGCGGAGGGTTCAATACCTATCAGTGGAATATCAGGTGTCACCGGGCCTGAGAGTGCGTCAATATTTCTTCTTATGATTTTTCTGGCTTTTCTTATCAGCCCTTTCGAAATGAATGTCCTGGCACTGACGTCATGTTCCGTTATTATTACCTTATAATTCAATGCCGTCAGCAGTTTTATGATTGTTATCCCTGTGGCTGTATCGTTATAATCGGTGAACTCGTCAACGAAAAGCACAACCGAGCCTGCCGGGTTTGCCGGATTTAGTTTTACCAGCTCCTTTTTAATCCATCTTCTTAATGTTGTCTTATATAATAAAGGTACAGAACGTTTTTGAGCGAAGCCGGCAACCCTTTTTATTAAAGCGGATGAAAGGGGGTTCCGTGCTAAGAAATTAAATATTGCCGGAGCTAATGCCCCCAGCCTGTTAAGCACTGATATATAGGCTATCAGCCTTGTCCGTAGCGGCACACCGTGCTTGTCATACCAGTGTTGCAGGAACTCTGATTTAAGCCTGGCAATATCAACCCCTGAAGGACATTCTGCTTTGCATCCTTTACAGCTCAGGCAGAGATCAAGGATTTCATAAATCTCATGATGATCCCAGGGATCGGAATCCTCTCTGCCCAAAAACTCCCTTAAGATATTTGCACGCGCCCGCGTACTGTACTCCTCGTTTCCGGTGGCCATGAAACTGGGACACATTATACCCCCGATTTTCACTGATTTGCGGCAATCTCCCGATCCGTTGCACTGTTCAGCGGCCCTTATGATCCCGTCTGTTGATGAGAAATCGTAGATTGTTTCGATTTCCCGCGTTTTTACACCTGGTTCGTACCGTAGGAAAGTATTCATCCTCCCGGTATCCGTTATCTTACCGCGATTCAGTATCCCTGCCGGATCCCACACTTTTTTAAGGCTTCTCAGAAGTTCGTAATTGTGTTCACCAAGAATTACGGGAATGAATTCTCCCCTCAGCCTTCCGTCCCCGTGTTCCCCGCTCATTGAGCCCCTGTATTTCTTAACCAGCCTGGCAGTTTCAAGTCCAAGGGTACGGAAAAGCTCGGTATCATATTGATCTTTAAGGTTCAGAACAGGTCGCATGTGCAGTTCTCCGGTCCCGATATGTGCATGATAAACAGCATCCTTGCCGTATGTGGAGAGCATTTTCTCAAATTCATCAATGTAATCAGGAAGCTCCTCCACCCTCACGGCTGTATCTTCAATGAGTGAAACAGGCTTGGCATCACCTTTCATTTTTGTCAGAACGCCCAGACCTGCTTTTCGCAATTCCCAGACCTTTGATATATCCCTGCCTTTTATGACAGGCCAGGAGTATCCGTAGCCGGCAGATTTAAGGGCATTTATCATATCAGCAACGACCTTATCGGTCTCCTCGCCGCTCTCCCGGACAAATTCAACTATTACCACAGCCCCGGGTTCTCCGTCAATAAAGAACCTGTTATTTCTCTGGCTGATGTTGTCCGCAGTCAGCTCAAGAATTCTGTTGTCCATCATCTCGACAGCCGAAGGGCCGAATTTGAGAGCCACAAGGTTCGCCCTGAAGGCATCTTTCCTGTCTCTGAGGTGAATACAGACAAGTACCTTATGCGGTGGTGGTACAGGAACCAGATTCAGTTTAATTTCAGTAATTATGGCCAGGGTTCCTTCGGATCCGGCAAGGAGTTTGCAGAAATTGAATTCTTTGCCTGATTCTTCATCAAACATTTCAGAATCAAGGAGCAGATCAAGGGCATATCCGGTATTTCTCCTTGGAATTGAAGGATGCGGATACTCTTCCCTGATGGTTTTTCGGTTAAGCGGATTGTCGAGTAATTCTTTTATGTTTCGGTATATTTCCCCTTCGAGGTTTGGCAGGCTGCATTTCAAGCTAAAGGCATCACGGCCGACCTGACTGAAAGTTGCTTCCGAACCGTCACTGAGCAGTGTTTTCAGCTCAATAGTGTGATCCCTTGTGGAACCGTAAACGAGAGAATGTGCCCCGCAGGCATTGTTTCCAACCATCCCGCCGATATTGCACCTGTTGGATGTTGACGTCTCGGGTCCGAAAAATAATCCATGCTCCCTGACAGCCATATTAAGCTCATCCAGAACCACCCCCGGTTGTACTCTTGCCCATTTCTCATCCCTGTTTATCTCAATAATCTTGTTCATATACCTCGAGATATCCACGATAATCCCTGAGCCTACTACCTGACCTGCAAGAGATGTACCTGCAGCCCTGACAGTTACGCTTATATCCTCTTCAGCGGCCCAAGCGAGGATCTTCTTTATGTCGGATGCTCCCCGGGGCCAGGCAACAGCAAGCGGCATCTCCTTATAAGCTGATGCGTCGGTCGAATAAATCGTGCGGGTTATCAGATCGTGTTTCAGGTCACCCTCAAGTGTTTCTCTGAGTGCATCCAACCGCAAAACGACAGGATTTATTTCCATGGGCAGAATTAAAAACGCTAATTTAGGAAAATGATTTGATCAGGTTTCACCGGAATTGATTGCACCTGCATTTTTTGTGAAATAATGTTAACCCTGACAATAATCATATACCTGAAAATTGTGTAGTCGAACTTTTTTTTCGTACATTTAGGCGAATAAAATTTATTAAAATATTGATATACAATGGAGTTATTGGATCGAATCAAACAGAATGCCAGAAAATATAATAAACGTATTGTATTACCTGAAAGCTATGAAGAAAGAACAATTAAAGCTGCTGACGAGGCTATTGCGGATGGACTTGCTCAGATAATATTGCTGGGGGATCCTGACGGGATAAGAAGTCATGCAAAGGAGCTCGGATTACTGAACATTGATAGGGCCACCATTATCAATCCCGCATCTCATGATAAAAAGTCTCATTACATTGAAATGATGGTGGAGCT
>DIKJ01000155.1:14986-22853 GCA_002424525.1 Bacteroidales bacterium UBA5621
TATCTCGGGGTCATGATGATCAAGAACGGGGACGCTGATGGTGAAGTGTCGGGAGCCGATCACTCAACAGGCGATGTTCTGCGGCCTGCGTTTCATTATGTTAAAACTGCTCCGGGAATATCAGTTGTCTCCGGCGCCTTTATTATGATATTGCCGGACAGGAACTTCGGAGAGGAAGGGGTACTGATTTTCGCGGATGGCGCAGTTCATCCGGATCCTGATGAAAAACAGCTGGCAGAAATTGCGGTAGCTACAGCTCATACGGCAAGGGCCATTGCAGGTTTCGAACCAAGAATAGCTTTGCTTAGCTTTTCCACGATGGGAAGCGCATGCCACCCGATGGTTGATAAGGTCGTTAATGCCACCAGGTTAGCAAAAGAGATGGCGCCCGATCTCATGATTGAAGGAGAATTGCAGGCAGATGCCGCACTTGTCGAATCTATCGGCCAGAAGAAAGCTCCGGGAAGCAAAATTGCAGGGAAAGCAAATGTCCTTATCTTCCCTAACCTCGAATCGGGCAATATAGCATATAAGCTTGTGCAGAGACTTGCCCGGGCAGAAGCCATCGGTCCGATACTGCAGGGCATGGCAGCACCGATCAACGACCTGTCACGAGGTTGTTCAGTTAATGATATCGTGAGCATGATAGCAATTACTGCCAATCAGGCAGCAGGCAAATAACAGGAATATAAAACCAAATAAGAAAATATATATTATGATCATTCTCGTTTTAAATTGCGGAAGCTCTTCCATCAAGTACCAGTTATTCAACATGGTAGATGGCACTCATATGATGGCAAAGGGTCTTCTTGAACGTATTGGACTGAACGACAGCATCCTGACACATAAACCAACAGGTAAGGAACCTTACAAGGTAATTACGGATATACCTGACCATACAACCGGGATCAATATGGTAATGGCTGCTCTTACCGACAAGAAATACGGAGTAATTGATGATGTAAACGAAATCAAAGCTGTTGGTCACAGAGTGGTCAACGGAGGAGAAGATTACAAGGAGAGTGTGCTGATTGATAATGATGTTAAAAGAAATATTGAACTTTTCAGTGAGCTCGCCCCGCTTCATAACCCGGCAAATCTGAAAGGAATCCTGTCGGTTGAGAAACTGATTCCCGGAATCCCGCAGGTCGCCGTTTTTGATACCTCATTTCATCAGACAATGCCTGATTATGCATATATGTACGCCTTACCCTATGAGTATTACGAAAAGTACAGGATAAGGAAATACGGATACCATGGCACCAGTCATAAATTTGTGGCAACCAAGGCTGCCGGACTTCTGGACAGGAATCTGAAGGATATTAAGATAATAACCTGCCACCTGGGAAACGGAGCATCAATTACTGCCGTGCAAAACGGACGGTCGATAGACACATCGATGGGTTTCACTCCGGTCGACGGTCTTATTATGGGGACAAGAACAGGCGAAATCGATCCGGGAGTCCTTATTTATATAGCAGACAAGGAACATCTTAATGTAACCGGAGTGAATAACCTTATTAATAAAAAAAGCGGGGTTGCCGGAATATCACAGTTGTCTTCAGATATGCGCGACCTGGAACTTGCTGCAGCAGAAGGAAATGAAAAAGCATTACTGGCTCTCAACATGTACGCATACAAGGTAAAAAAATTCATCGGGTCATATATTGCCGCTCTTAATGGTCTTGACCTTCTTATATTTACAGGCGGTGTCGGAGAGAATGATTTCAAGATGAGGGCAATGATCTGTTCTGATATGGAGAATCTTGGGATACTCTTCGATTTTGATGCCAACAATGGTGTCAAGAGTAAGGACAAGATTATATCGAGGCCTGAATCGAAGGTAACCGTGATGGCCATTACCACTGACGAGGAACTGGTCATAGCATCTGACACCCGGTATATAGTCGAGCATCATACAGTCTGAAACGTAAAAAGAAACCCGGAACTAATACAACAGCGCTATGGTATTGAAAAATATGAGTGATCTGAAGAGCATCGTTGCCGGCAAACCACGCAGAAAACTGGTTCTGGCGGCCGCGCAGGATCAGCATTCGCTGAGTGCCGTACTGAGAGCCTGGGTGGATGATATCATCGAGCCGATTCTTATCGGCGACAAGGAGGGGATTCAGAATATATCTGACGAGAACGGGTATAATATTGCGGGCCTCAGGATTATACATGAACCCGACACCGAAATGGCCGTGGAGATGGCAGTAAGGATGCTCAGCAGTAAACAGGCTGACATTCTCATGAAAGGAAAAGTGGGAACGTCAACATTGCTGAAGTGTGTACTCAACAAGGAATGGGGCCTCAGGACCGGAAATCTTCTATCTCATATTG
Source organism: Bacteroidales bacterium UBA5621 (assembly GCA_002424525.1). Taxonomy (GTDB): domain Bacteria; phylum Bacteroidota; class Bacteroidia; order Bacteroidales; family VadinHA17; genus LD21. Next base: position 17,330 of record DIKJ01000155.1, read on the forward strand.
CCCTGTTTGAGGTTGAGACATACCACAAGCTCATAGCGGTTACTGATGTTGCAATGAATATTGCTCCTAACCTGAAAGATAAAATTGCTATTGTCAATAACTCTGTGGCATTTCTAAACAGGCTTGGTTACAGGATGCCAAAAGTAGCCGTACTGGGAGCCGTTGAAATGGTAAACGAGAATATGGAAGCAACGCTCGATGCCGCCCTTCTTTCGAAAATGAACCAGCGCGATCAGATAAGAAACTGCATCATAGATGGCCCCCTTGCCTTCGACAATGCCATAAGTCTTGAAAGCGCCAGACATAAAAACATAAAAAGTGAAGTTGCCGGCGATACGGACCTTCTCCTGATGCCTGATATCGAAGTGGGGAATGTTCTTTATAAATCGCTCGTCTTCTTCGCCAAAGCGAAGGTGGCATCCATAATACTGGGTGCACTGGTGCCGATTGTCCTCACTTCGAGATCCGATTCAGAACAGGCAAAATACGACAGTATTCTGCTTTCTGCAGCTGCAAGCAAATAACCGAATGCCATGATAAGGTCCCTAAGCCAGATAGTGGAAAAGGTGCTTTCGCAGGGGAAAAGGCAACGGGTAGCTGTTGCCTGGGCACACGACGACAACAGCATTGGCGCAATATCCAGGGCTGTAAGTGAAGGTTTCATTGAGGCATTGATGATTGGCATGCCTGACAGGATCAAAAGCATCTGTTCCGCTCAGGGGATTGATGTCAACGCCTTCAGCATTATTGACTCATCCTGTGAGACGGATGCCTGTGCCCGTGCCATCAAACTGGCAGACAGCGGAGAAGCAGATATTATAATGAAGGGCCAGGTGGGTACTGACAAATTCCTCAAGGCTGTTATGGACAGGGAAAGGGGAATAATGATTCCCGGTGCAATACTCAGCTACGTCTGCGCAATTGAAATACCAGCTTATCATAAACTTCTGTTTGTTACCGATCCTGCCGTGATCCCTTTTCCAAACCTTGATCAAAAGGTTGCAATGGCGGATTATGCAATTGAAATGGCTGAGCGTTTTGGGATAACAAAACCCAGGATTGCCCTTATCGGAGCCTCTGAAAAGATGAGCCGTCACTTCGATAATCCGGTGGATTATGCAGTGATGTGTAAAATGGCCGACCGGGGTCAGATAAGGAGTTGCACCATGGACGGGCCACTCGACATTTTTCTTGCGTGCGACAGCAAAAGTCCTGCGATAAAGGGTGTCAGTACTCCGATTGAGGGTGATGCCGATATTCTTCTCTTTCCGTCTCTTGAATCATGCAACCCCTTCTATAAAGGGCTCGTACTGTTCGCAGGCGGAGAGCTTGCCGGGCTTATAAGAGGCACAACCAAGCCTGTGATAGTAATGTCGAGAAGCGAGAGCGAAAACTCAAAATATTACTGTATCGCTTTAGCATGCCTTATGGCATAGATAATTCTTTTTTAGTAATTTGCCTCAAATCACACATTCATCCCATGAGTAACCGACTGATTCTTGCGCTCAATCCGGGATCCACCTCCACAAAACTCGCCCTATTTGAGGAGAATGTGCTGATTTTTGAAAAAACTCTCCGTCATTCTTCATCTGAATTATCAGTGTTCAGCAGAGTCTCTGACCAGTTTCATTTCAGAAAAGATCTGATAATGGGTGAACTGAAGGAGAGAGGTATCGATTTTTCCCGGATTGCTGTCGTTGTTGGCCGTGGGGGACTTGTTAAACCGATTGAATCGGGTGTATACAGGGTGAACGAAAGGATGAAGGATGATCTGAGGAGTGGATCGAGAGGTGAGCATGCCAGCAATCTGGGCGGTCTGATAGCCGACGAGATAGCTTCATCCCTTGGTGCGGCTTCAGCATTTATTGTAGATCCCGTGGTTGTGGATGAACTTCAGCCGGTTGCAAGAGTTTCCGGACATCCGGAAATCGAACGGATATCAATCTTTCATGCCCTTAACCAGAAAGCTGTTGCCCGGACTTACGCTGACTCAACTGGCAGGAAATATGAAGATCTGAACCTGATTATTGCGCATATGGGAGGGGGTGTGAGTGTCGGTGCTCATAAGAAGGGCCGGGTGATCGATGTCAATAATGCCCTCAACGGCGACGGACCCTTCTCTCCCGAACGCTCTGGCGGATTACCGTCCGGCCAGCTTGCAGACCTGTGCTTCAGCGGGATATATGACCGGGAGGGAGTCAAAAGAATGTTAACCGGAAAAGGAGGGATGGTAGCCTATCTCGGCACCAACAGCTTTGTGGAGGTATGCAGAATGGCAGAAAACGGTGATCCCCAAGCACTTCTGATATCCAGGGCTTCAGCATACCAGATCGGCAAGGAAATAGGAGCGATGGCAGCCGTTCTTGACGGGCAGGTCGATGCCATAATACTTACAGGCGGAATGGCCTATCAGGAATCTCATACCGGGTTTATTAAACAAATGGTTCAATTTATCGCTGAGGTGATAATTTATCCCGGAGAGGATGAAATGAAGGCACTGGCATACAACGGTCTCCTGGCACTTGACGGCAAGGCTGAGATAAAGGAGTATGACTGAATAAAAACTATTTATGGATTGTTTAAGGCGACAGGGATTATTTTGCCATTGAAGAATTGTCTGCCCCTGAGGGCAAAATCACCAATAAACACCCCCATCTCCTCCGCGTTGACAGGGGCCCTGAACCCGGGGAATGCTTCAGCAAACATTTCAGTCTGTACCGAGCCAAGAGCCAGACAGTTAACAATGATGCCATCTTGCCTGAATTCCTCTGAGAGGCACTCCGTGAGACAGGCAAGTGCAGCTTTGGAGCAACTGTAATAGGAGAGTCCCCTGTATTTTGAACTTCCCTGAAACCCTCCCATACTGGCAATATTGACTATGTGTGATCCACTGATCATCAGTGGCTTAAGCAATCTGATAACAGTGGCAGGGCCGAAAAAATTGGTTTCCATTATAAGCCTGGCCTCCTGATTAGTGAATTTCATGAATTCCCTGGTTGTAAGCAAACCCGCATTATTGATGAGGATATCAATCAGACTGAATCTGTTGTAAACCTGATCCCTGAATGATGCAGCCTGGCTATCAATTACTGAAAGGTCAACCTCGATGGATGATATGTTGTCGTAAAGGCTTTCAGAAGCCAGTTTCCCGAGCGCTTCAGTATCTCTGCCGGTCACCACTATCTGGTTGTCCCTGTCCTGAGCAAGATAAAGTGCAATCTCCCTGCCGATCCCGCGGGTGCCTCCGTTAACTATTATATTCATGATCTGCCGTGATGTTTAAAATTCTTTTTTTTCGTTTATTTGCAGGATAATGCGTAAAGATACAAATTTGACAATATGATTCCATGCGGAGATACTTCGGACCGGGTGCGGCATTTCAGAAAATCCGTTTCTCTGATGCTGGTATTTATAGCTTCATTTTCGGTTCTTTGTGCACAGGCAGTCAAAAAGGATATTCCCCCTTTTAAAGAGAGGCTCTTCTATGGCGGAAGTATTGGCCTCCAGTTCGGGACCATTACGGATATTCAGATTTCTCCTGTCGTGGGACTATGGTTATTGCCTCGGCTGGGAGTTGCAGCAGGACCAAATTTCAGGTTTTACAAAAACCCTTTTGAGAAGACGACTATCTATGGGGGCAGGTCATATCTTCAGTTCCTTTTTATTCAGGATCTTAATTCGGTAGTGCCATTGGGAATTCATATAGGGATGTTTCTCCACACTGAATATGAGGTGTTGAGTCTGGAGACCTCATTCTGGAAACTTCCTCCTTATCAGTCGGATAGGTTCACTACCGGCACACTCCTTGCCGGAGGCGGAATCAGCCAGCCGATCGGTCGCAGGGCGGCATTGAATTTTATGGTTTTATGGGCCCTTAACGACTCGGGCTACGGACTCTACAGCAATCCGGAAATACGCATCTCTGTCGTCTTCTGAATCTCCTCTAAGCGCTCTGCGCTCTACGCTCTACGCTCTACGCTCTACGCTCTGCGCTCTGCGCTCTGCGCTCTGCGCTCTACGCTCTGCGCTCTGCGCTCTACGCTCTACGCTCTACGCTCTGCGCTCTACGCTCTACGCTCTACGCTCCCCGCTCAGATCTTAAGAGTCTCCCCTTCTGTTTTTGCTACAATTACGGCACAGCATGTGTCGCCGTAAACATTGATGGTTGTCCTGAACATGTCGAGTATCCTGTCTACTGCCAGGACAAGCCCGATACCCTCCAGCGGTAACCCGACCGCTTTCAGAACCACCGCCATCATCACCAGACCTGCCATCGGTATACCAGCAGATCCTATGGCTGCAAGCAATGCTGTCATTACCACTATCAACTGTTGTGCAACTGTAAGTTCTATTCCATATGCCTGGGCAATGAACATTACTGCAACGCACTCATAGAGTGCAGTTCCGTTCATGTTTACGGTGGCTCCGAGTGGCAGGGTAAAGCTGGCTATCTTGTTTGAAACACCGTCCTTGGCTTCAACAGCTTCCATCGTAAGAGGAAGTGTGGCATTTGAAGATGAAGTGGAAAAAGCTGTCAGCAATGGTGTAGCCATGTTCCTTAAATGCTTCAAAGGATTGGCTTTCCCTATCAGCCTGACCAGCAGGGGCAGGGTAACAGCGCCATGAAGCAGCAATCCCAGGAATACAGTAATGAAGTAAAGCCCCAGCCTGCTTATTATCTCGCTGATTTCGTTCCCCATGTTAATCTGCTGTGCAATCACTTTTGCTGTTATGCTGAAGATGCCAATTGGAGTGAACCTGATTATGAACAGGGTGATCTTCATAATTACATCCAGAAGGGCGTTTATCACATCCAAAAGGATAATGCGCCGGTTGTCGCTTACTCTGGTCATGAAAAATCCAAACAGAATCGCAAAGAAGATTATTGATAGCATCTGTCCCTGCATCATTGCCTCAAATATATTAGTCGGCACTATTTTTATAAGCGTTCCGCCGAAACCGTCTGAAACGGCAGTAAGATCTTCCACAGGCACCCTGAAGCCCAGATCAGCGCCGGTGCCGGGCTTTATCAGCGTAACGAAAAAAAAGCCGGTGACAATTGCCAGCAACGTCGAAAACAAATAGAATCCCATCGTCTTCAGTCCCAGCCGGCCCAGATTACTTCCGGACCCGACACTGGCAACCCCGGTTGTAATCGAACAAAGGATCAAAGGAACGATGATCATATTAAGGGCCCGGAGAAAAATTTCACCTGCCCAGTTGGTATAGATCACCTGGTCATGAAATATATAACCGAAAAACCCTCCTGCGACGATCGCAATTAATATCTGATAGTGAAGAGGAACCGAAAAGCGGGTTCTTGACATCTGGTTTGAATTAAATTGCGTAAAGAAAAAAAAACTTACGGTAAATTCCTTTTAAAAGAGGAAGTATTTTAACAATAACAAGCCCCCGGGAATTTAAAATTCGAGGGGAGAAGCAGGAGAATGGAAAAATAATCAATCCACGGAGGGTTTAAGAGATGTGTAAAAAAACCAGGATCGAGAGAGATCCGTGCTCTCCT
>DIKJ01000049.1 GCA_002424525.1 Bacteroidales bacterium UBA5621
GCGGCCCAGAGACAGCAGGCAGCTGCTGCTCCTCCCCCGCCGCCGCCGCCAGCAGGTGCACGGCCCGCAGGCCAGGGCGCAGCCCCGGCAGGAGCTCAGGGTGGCGGTTTCCAGCGCCGTCAGCTGACGCCCGAACAGGAAGCTGCAGTAGCCAAATTCAATCAGGACCTTAAAGAATGGCGCGTATCACTGCCGGAGGCAAAAATCCTGGAAGCACGCAAATTGTTCAATGATGCAGGCATTAATATTCACATTGTGAAGTTTTCACCTTCCCGCTGGTCAGATGAAGAGATTGACTATGCTTTCCGGACAGCGAAAGCAATGGGTGCAAAGGGAGTTACTGAAGAAATTGGAGAGGATGCGGTCAATAAGCTGGGTCCGATTGCCGCGAAACATGGCATGTATGCTATCTTCCACAATCATATGCAGTTTGCCACGCCTGGCTTCAGCTACGACCCTTTCCTTGCCGTCTCGCCGGCAGTAATGATGAACTTCGATGTCGGGCACTTTTTTGGCTCAACCGGAATACATCCGAATACAATTATTGAAAAGTATCACGACCGTATCTTCAGCATTCATATTAAGGACAAGACAGGACCAAATAGAGAACCGGCCAACACCAACCAGGTATGGGGTCAGGGCGAGGTACCTCTGGCTGATATCCTCCTGCTGATCAAAAAGAATAAGTGGCCCATCTATTGCGACGTTGAACTTGAATATGAAATAAAACCCTGGTCTGACGCAGTTAAAGAGACCAAAACCTGTGTTCAGTACGCAAGACAGATCCTGATCTGATCTGACAGATTTTAATCATTATGATAAAGAACCCGGAGCAATCAACACTCCGGGTTCTGTTTTTTCGGGCTGCCGGAAGAAATTAACGCAGCTGTCCGGCTATGGTCGATAGGTAACAGGTCCGGAACACCCATCATGCCGGATAAAATGTGAATTATGTAAATCTGCCAAAGAATTATGTAACAATTCACCAGAACAAACAGCCTAAATTTGCATTAAGTATCTGTAATGCACCATCCTGATGGTCATTCAGCAATAGTTGAGGTGGGCTTTCTGTACTGATTAATTTAAAGAAATAATTAATGGGAAACTCCTCATTGAAAATTATGAAACCTCGGGAGAATATTGCATCTGATAAAACCGAGGGTTTAAATTCGCAGGATCTGAATCGCACGTTAACAGTTGTCGGCAAGGTATCGGAAAATCGTTTAATGTTACGGTTGAAGGAAATGGAAAGGATCAATTCCTTTCTGGAAAAGCTTATTGAACAGCGGACAATGAGACTTAGGGAAGTTATCGCAACAAATACTAAATTTCTCTCCATTTTATCACATGATTTAAGAAGCCCGTTCAGTTCTATCTTATGCTCCCTGGAAATAATAAAGGAAAACCTGAATAATCTCAATAAATGTGAAATTGTAAATTATATCGACATTGCTTCAGATTCAGCAAACAACACACTAAACCTTCTTGATAACCTTTTAACATGGACTATTGCCCAAAATAACGGGAAAAGCTTTAATCCGGTTAAAATTAATTTACGGGAATTGTTAAAAGATGAAATTGATAATATCAGTGCCCCGGCTAACCAAAAACAAATTAAGCTGAATCATTCCATCGCACCCAATCTTATTATAGCTGCAGACATTCAAATGATCAGGACTGTAATCAGGAATCTAACAAGCAATGCCATAAAATATACAAAAACCGGCGGCGAAATAAATATAAGTGCACTGAAAAGGGAACAATATGTTGAAATTGCCGTGAAAGATAACGGAATTGGGATGTCGCGCGCAGCCCAAAGAAACCTCTTTAAGAATGATGGATTTTATTCTAAAACAGGCACCAATCATGAAAAAGGTACAGGTTTAGGCTTATTGCTTTGTAAAGAATTCATTGAATTACATGGAGGAAAAATCTGGGCTGAAAGTGAAATTGGGAAAGGGAGTGATTTTAAGTTTACTTTGCCATTATCTACCGAATAGGCAACCCGTGATCAATTACGGAAGCGGGGTCATCGCTACGCTGTTAGCCTGTAAAAAATCGCCCTAACAGCTAATACTCCGGAGAAACCAATGTGTAAAAACCCTGACCTTGACCACCTCTCGCCTGTCTGTATAGCGAGAGAGGGAATTGCCTTCGGAGTTCGCCTGCATGGTCGGCTACGTCCGACGAAGTCGACGATTCCCTGATGTTGGTATTCATGTGCTTTGAATTGAAAATAAATTTGACTTTGGCTTTTTGGGGGTGTAATTTTGATATTGTCAATTAATTGCACTTTGAACATTAAGTAATTAACCAGTGAAAAGAAAAACACCACTGCAACTTTTATTTCTTATTGGGATTTCATTACTTCTATTCAGTGATTGCGAAAAGGCTGAAATGGGCACTTGCACTATCACATGTCTTCACCTTTTCTCAGGTAACACTACTTTAAAAAAATCAAATGTTACAAGTAAAGGATGCGAAAGGTTAAGAAAGGATGAACATGACAAATGCAATTGCTGGTGTATTGAGGAGTTTATTGAGAATTAATTCAGCTGTGCAATATAACAATTCCATTGGGAAACAGCTCCGGGGGCTTATGATTTATCAGGTGACTTAAGTCTTATAAGTTCTGTGATATACTTCCGACTCTTCATCTTTTTTATTACTGATTCCCGCTTGATGGCTGTGGTTTTATCCTTGCATTCCTCCAGGTAAACCAGTATCCATGGCCTGCCTGATCTGGTAGAGGCAGTAGCACCAAGATTATGCGAATATCCCGTATAATATCTGTCTATTGACTGACTGTAGATTATTTAAACCGAGTAAACCATATTACAATATACAAAAAAACGGAAAGCCTTGCCACGCTGTGTGACCTCAGGGAATTGCCTTACGGCGATTCCCTGAGGGGGTGCTTAACAAAGGAAAGCCTTGCCACGCGATCGCGTGGCTCAGGGCTTTTTTGTTTTTCAGCCCTTTTGAGCAAGCTCAAGGGCATCAAAACAAAAAACCCTGCCGCTGTGCGGCAAGGCTTTCCGTTGTAGCGAGACGGGGAATTGAACCCCGGACCTCATGATTATGAATCATGCGCTCTAACCATCTGAGCTATCTCGCCCTGTCCACCGAAGCTTTAGCGAAGGTGGGCCCATTGACCGCCGAAGCCCGGATTTAACGGTGCAAAAGCAATTCTTTTTGCGGGTGCAAATATAAACAGATAATGCCAAAAAATCAATACAGTTTTTTGTTTTGATTATTTTTTCTATATTGCAGAATAGTAATATTTCAGCAATCGCTCCCATGAGAATCAGGTATGAACTTGAATACACTCTGAACTGCTCACCCAAAGTCCTTTTCTCGAGGCTGAGCACTCCTGAAGGTCTCAGTGAATGGTTTGCTGACAACGTTACCGTCGATGGCGATGTTTTTACTTTCCACTGGAATAAATCGGAACAGAAAGCCCGTATCTCATCCCTGAGAGAGAACAAAAGCGTAAGATTCGAATGGACCGACAGACATAACAAGGAATCAAATTACTTCGAATTCAGAATAATCATCGAAGAGCTCACCGGAGACCTCGCACTGCTAATTACCGATTTTGCCGAACCCGACGAAAAGGAGGACGCGATCTACCTCTGGGACTCCCAGATATCCGACCTGAAAAGGGCGCTGGGGATGTAAATATGGCTTTTTTACCCCTTTCCGGTATATCCCCCCGCAGTAAATAAAGTGCCCTGAAAAGCTGTGACTTTTAATAAAATTCGAGTAATTTTGCAGTCTGAAAAATTGAAGACAGGTGAAGAAGCTCGATATATTCGTTCTCAGATCATTCATAGGACCGCTGATACTTACGTTCTTCATTGTTCTGATAATTCTGATCCTGCAGTTCCTGTGGATGTATATTGATGAACTTGCCGGGAAAGGCCTGGATATCAAGATAATAGCTGAGCTATTATTCCAGTTCACACTATCATTCGTTCCAACCGCCTTCCCCCTGGCAATCCTGCTCGCAGCCCTTATGACTTTCGGGAACATGGGAGAGTTCAGTGAGCTTACTGCACTTAAATCATCAGGGATCCCGCTCGAAAGAATAATGAGACCACTGATGATCCTGATTGTTTTTATTTCCGTCATCTCGTTCTTCTTTTCCAACAATGTACTCCCTTATTCAAACAGGAAGGCAAGAACACTTTTATACGACATCAGGAGAAAACGACCGGACATCAACATACAGGCCGGCACATTCAACAACGATATTGACGGATTCAGCATAAAGGTAACCACCAAAGATCCGTACACGAACCTGATGGAAAAACTTATAATCTACGATCACCGCGACAGGAGGGGAAATGTGTCGGTAATCTATGCTGACTCGGGCTATATGAAGGTATCGAGCGACGAAACCGCCCTGATAATGGTGCTCTATAATGGTTACTCCTACAACGAACTGCAGGAAAGGAACGTCAGCAATACTGAAAGAAAATACCCTTCACGAATGGACAGATTCGAGGAGCAGACCCTGGTTCTATCCCTTTCAGGTTTCGACCTGGAACGGAGTACCGATGACATATTCAAATCACATTCGGCAATGCTGAATATCTCAGAGCTTACCTACCATATCGATTCCCTCAATAAAAGATATAACACAAGAATCGATCAGCAGTTTGAGGAATTCACAAATACAAAGATCTATACCGAAAGATATAACCTTTCTCATTATGTGGATGAAACGATCTATGCATCGCCGGTCAGGGATAACAGATTCGACCCGGCGGCCATCCTCGACACCCTTCCGCCGATGGAGAAAGCTCCCGTCGTGGCATCAGCCATAGAAAAGCTGAAGGAGAGCAGCAGTTTTCTTTCCCAGAAAAATGAATCGCTCTATATAGAGGTGAAAAATATTAAGAAGTATGAGATTGACTGGAACAGAAAGTTCACACTCTCGTTTGCATGCCTGGTCTTCTTTTTCATTGGTGCTCCGCTCGGAGCAATCATACGCAAGGGAGGCCTTGGCACACCAGCCGTTATATCAATACTATTCTTTGTGATATGGTATGTCATTTCACTTTCAGGGGAGAAACTTGTGGCTGAGAGCCGGGTTGATACCATCGCCGGCATGTGGGCATCATCATATATCCTTCTGCCTGTCGGAATATTCCTGACCTACAAGGCTTCAACCGACTCCGTAATGATGAACATTGAAACATACCTTGCCTTCCTGAGAAAGATAAAGGATTATTTCTACCGTCTTGCAATAACCGATTTCAGGGATGAAAGTGCACAAAAAGATTAATAATACATTAAAGGATGAATAATATAACACTGAACACGATCGAGGAAGCGATTGAGGATATCAGGAATGGGAAACTGCTCATTGTCGTCGATGATGAGGATCGGGAAAATGAGGGAGATTTTATCTGTTCAGCTGAACTTATAACACCCGAACAGGTGAACTTCATGGCTAAGCATGGAAGAGGTCTGATATGTGTTGCTCTTCCCGAGGAGAGGTGTGAGGAACTTGAACTCGATCTGATGGTCGGGATAAACACCTCACTACATGAGACACAGTTTACCGTCTCAGTGGATCTTCTCAGCAGTGAAACAACCACAGGAGTATCTGCAAGAGACCGGGCACTTACTATAAAAGCACTTGTTGACCCTGAAACAAAACCATCTGATCTCGGACGCCCTGGTCATATCTTTCCCCTCAAGGCAAAATCCAAAGGGGTTTTACGGCGGGCGGGCCATACCGAAGCTGTTGTCGATCTTACAATAATGGCAGGCTTACAGCCGGGAGGAGCACTTGTGGAAATAATGATTGATGACGGATCGATGGCACGTCTGCCTGATCTTCTTAAACTAAGGAAGAAATTCGGGATAAAAATAATTGCTATCAGGGACCTGATCAGATATACCCTGGAGAGAGACTCCATAATCGAAAAAGGCGACAAGGTGAAGCTCCCGACCGAATATGGCGAATTTGATTTCATCCCTTTCAGGCAAACCAGCAACGGTATCGAGCACTCGGCACTTGTGAAAGGCACCTGGACCAAGGATGAGCCTGTTATGGTCAGGCTTCACTCTTCATGCTTCACGGGCGACATCTTCGGATCGATGAGATGCGACTGCGGACCGCAACTGCATAAGGCGATGCAGATGGTGGAGGCAGCGGGCAAGGGTGTGGTAATCTACCTGAACCAGGAAGGCAGAGGCATCGGACTTATCAATAAGATAAAAGCCTACAGACTGCAGGATGAGGGAATGGACACCTATCAGGCGAACCTCAAGCTCGGATTCGGAGAGGATGAGAGGGATTACGGTGTGGGCGCCAGCATAATGAGATCCCTCGGACTGGGAAACATCAGACTCATCTCCAACAACCCTGTAAAAAGGGCAGGACTTGAGGGCTACGGAATAAAAATCGTCGAGACAATACCGCTTGAAATTCCTGCAAACCCATATAACGAATTCTATCTTAAAACGAAAGCCGATAAGATGGGACACGATCTTACCTGCTACAAACATATTGCAAAGGATTAGTTTTATGTAAATTTGTGTTGCAGAAGACCTTACAGCAATGAGAAACCTCAGGATAGTATACATGGGAACCCCTGAGTTTGCAGTAGCTCCGCTGGGATCACTGCTTATTAATGGTTTTGACATTGCCGGAGTGGTGACAGCTCCCGACAAGCCTGCCGGAAGAGGAAGAAAAACAGCTGTTTCACCTGTAAAGAGATACGCTCTCTCAGCCATGCTCCCCCTTAGCCAGCCTGAGAATCTTAAAAGTGATGAATTTATATCATGGCTTAAAAAGCTTGATGCTGACATCTTTGTCGTGGTCGCTTTCAGAATGCTGCCGGAAATCGTCTGGAAGGTGCCGGAACTCGGGACAATAAACCTGCATGCCTCGCTCCTTCCCCAGTATCGTGGTGCCGCTCCCATAAATCATGTCATTATCAATGGCGAAACGGTAACGGGTGTTACCACCTTCTTTATTGACGACAGAATAGATACCGGGAAGATCCTTCAGAGAGAAGAGGTACAGATATTCCCCTGTGACAATGCAGGGGACCTTCACGACCGTCTTATGAAGCACGGTGCCAGGCTTATGGTCAGCACCCTTGCCGCTGTTGCTGAGAACCGTGCAGAACCCAGGCCGCAGTCTGATTTCCTGTTACCGGGAGAGCTCCTGAAAACGGCGCCGAAGATACACCCGCCCGACTGCATTATAAACTGGAACGGCGTTCCGGAAAGGATACACAGGCTGATAAGGGGTCTCTCACCCTCCCCATCCGCCAGATTCTCAATAAGAAATGCCTCATCTGTCAGATCAGTAAAGGTGTTCGAATCGTGTCCCGAGTTTAAGGAACATGATCTGACACCCGGAAGTATTATATCAGATGGCAGAGACTACCTGAAAGTCTCCTGCAAAGGCGGGTTTATCAATATACTGAACCTCCAGATTGAAGGAAGGGCGAGAATGAGTACCCCTGAATTCCTGAGAGGATTCAGGATTGCCGGTTACTCAGCAGAAGTCAGCTGACCGGTTTCTTATTTCTCAGCCATAATCTCTGCCCGGCAGAAGGCTCCTCGCCCGGTGCCATCCTGTTCATCTCATAGAGACTCTTCAGTTTTATCCCGTACTTCTGCGATAACAAATGCATCGTTTCCCCAGGGGTAACATCGTGAAATTCTCTGCCTGCCTCTGCCCTGTCTTTCTTTGGCTGTAAATAGATGATCTCTCCCGGAACAAGTATGGGATTATCATCCAGGTCGTTAATGCGCGCCAATTCCCGCTTCAGCAGCTGGAATTCCTCGGTAAGGCTCCCGATAGTCTCTCCGTCCTTAACTATCACATACTGGATCCTGTTGTTCTCCATTACCCTGTTCACACGCGCAGTAACGGAAAAGGTGCTGCTACTAACAGGCATATTGACCGATCCGTTGCTTCCGGCAGGAGTACCTCTGGTTCCGTTAGCCTGCCCCGGGACTGTAGCCGGCACCTTCGCCGGTTCTTTTGGCTTTGGAGGAGATCCCGCGGTAGCATAACCCAGGTCAAATCGCTGAAGATTATGTTCTTCTATCTTTCTGATAAGCATATTGGCATAATCAGGATTAGTTGCGTAGCCTGCCTGTTTAAGTCCCCTGGCCCACCCCTTGTAATCGGTGGTCTCGAGTTTGAAAAGGAAACTGTAACGAGAACCTGTCCTCAGAAACTCTGAATGATCGTAATAGGACTCATCTGCATTCCGGTACTTTCTGAAGCATTCGTTCCTCCTGTCATCATGATGCCTTACTGAGGGCCCGGTCCAGCCATTGTGACATTTAATGCCAAAGTGGTTATTGGCATCCCTGGCGAGGGTACTGCGTCCGTAATTCGATTCGACCATTCCCTGGGCCAGGGTAATACTCGCAGGAACGCCTGTCCTTATCATCTCGCTCACAGCCAGATCTTTAAATCTATCCACATATGTCACAGCCACTCCGTTGGAATATGTTGTCGAGACCGGAGGCCTGGCTGCACGGCACGAAACGAGAAGTGCCATCAATACTAATATGAATATTCTGAATGTTTTCTGAATCACCGGCTTTTGTGTTTCCGGCAAAAATAAAAAAATCAGATACCTGGGCAATAGTTACGGGAAAAAACGATTAACAATCGGAATTAGTTATCCCTGATGATAAGCTGAAATCCGGCTCCATGGATATTCTTTATGTTCAGGCGTGGGTCGTCCGACAAAATCTTTCTGAGTTTGGTAATATAAACATCCATGCTTCTTGCAGTGAAATAATCATCAGAGCCCCATATTTTCTTCAGAGCCATCTCCCTGCTTATCAATGCATTGGGATTAACAGTAAGCAGTTCAAGCAACTGGGCTTCCTTAGGGGATAGCTTCTTCTCATCATCCCCGGAAGTGAGGGTCCTGAGCCTTGCATTGAAGACAAACTTACCAATCTCAAAAATATCCTTTGTACCTGCCTGAAAATCACGTCTTGCAAGAATTGCACGGATCTTTGCCAGGAGAATATCAGTATCGAACGGTTTTGTGATATAATCATCTCCTCCGGCTCCATACCCTTTCAGCACGTCGTCCTTTAGCTTCCTGGCAGTAAGGAATATTATAGGGACAACGGTATTAATGGCCCTTATCTCCCCGGCTATGGTGAAACCGTCCACATGCGGAAGCATAACATCGAGGATGCAGATGTCGAAGGCCCCCTTCCTGAAGTGATCAACTGCATACTTGCCGTCATCAACCCACTCAACAGCAAAGTCATTAAGCTCAAGATAGGATTTCAGAACAGATCCGAAGCTCAGATCGTCCTCAACCAGAAATATTTTTATCGCCTTCATTAAGTTTACTGGTTTTCGAGGTTGAAGGGCAGGAAGATCTCAAAACGACTTCCCCTGCCCGGTTCACTGGTAACACGTATTGTACCCTTGTGGGCATCGATTATCGCTCTTACGTAGTTTAAACCGAGGCCAAATCCCTTGACATCGTGAACATCGCCTGAAGCCTGTCTGTAGAACCTCTCAAATATTTTGCCCTGAACACTTTTTGACATACCTATTCCCCTGTCTGAAACTGACATGATCATTCCGTCATCACTATTCCCTGTTTCCACCGTTATATCGGGAGATTCGGGTGAATATTTTATCGCATTATCGAGCAGATTGCTGACCAGGTTTGTCAGATGATCGGCATCGCCGTATATTACCGGCTCAGCAGCTGCCAGGCTAAGCTGTATCCTGCCGTTCTTCTGCTGAATCTGAATCTCAATGGAATCGACAGCCTTTTCGATGATCGAATGAAGGGAAACGTTTTCGAATTTGAACTCGATCTCCTTTTTGTCGAGTGAAGCGATCTGCAGGATAGTCTCCACTTTCTTGTTCATCCTGCTGTTCTCCTTTTTGATCATGCTGATGAAATGTCTGATATTATACTCATCCCTGATCACTTTCGGATTTATGATAGTATCTGCAGCCAGCGAAATTGTGGCTATCGGAGTTTTAAACTCATGTGTTATGTTGTTGATAAAATCCGATTTCATTTCTGAGATCTTCTTCTGCCTGATGATGAAGAAGATACTAAGCCCGAATGTGGCAAGGATGATAAACGAAAAAAGGAGTGATCCTCCAAGCAGCCATGCCATCGATCCCAGTACATAATTGGCCCGGCTGGGGAAGACCACCGACAGCAGGAGATCCTGCCTGATGATGTTGTCAGGGAATAATCTCACAATATAATTGCTTCTGAGGAATTCGTTTTTCCCCGATGCAGAGAAGGTGCCCTCCTGCACTATGCCGTCCTTTATTACGGCAAATTCGAATGGGGCATTAATCCCGGAATAAGCAAGTGAGCGCCGTATGGCAAAATCTATCTCCCTGTTATCGAGCTGAAGGGTTTTTTCCCATTGAAAGACCTCCGAGATCATCTGCTCGCTCATATTCTGGAACTCGTTCGCTCTTTTCCTGACCCATTCGAGAAATTCATTCTGCTTAATGTAAACGGCTTTTGAATCGGTGATGGGCGCCTCACCTCCCTTTACGATCTTCATCTCTCCCGGCTTATCGGGCGAAGCCATGATGAATGAAACAGAATCGGAGTATATTGTGGTGTCGGGCGTGACTATCTGCGACGAATAACTTTCGATGCTGAGATAACCCGAAAAATCTCCCCGGCCGGCGCTGAGAGGAAACCTGTCACTCAGCATGAACTCATTGAAAAAATTGATTTTCCTGGATGACTCAATTGCCTCGGCCGCATCGTTAAGGCTTATGATCACAGCGTTATTGAAATTTTCGTTCCTGATGCCGACAGCATTACGTATCCAGATGATCTGCACCCAGATAATGCCCGACAGGGACACCATCATCATAATGATCAGGCCGGTGAATATTTTCCTGTTCATGGTGCAAAATTAGGACTTTACACTTTATTCAGGCAGGTTTTAACTTTTCCTTAACTCTTATTAAGCTGATTTTAACTCTGTCCGGTCACCAATGGATTATCCCTGAACAACTTCCAGACATCTGTTTCAGGGAAAGGGGCTTTGATTGTTATCTTTTCCTTTCTTACCGGATGCATGAATTCGAGTCTGCTGGCGAACAGGCTCACCGAGCCGTCATCGTTCGATCTGGGATAACCATATTTGAGATCCCCTTTTATCGGGCATCCGATCCCTGCCAGTTGAGCCCTTATCTGATGATGTCTCCCTGTATAAAGCTCAACCTCAAGCAAATAATAGCGTTCGGACCTTCCGGCTAACCTGTACTTAAGCCGCGCTTCCCTGGATCCCTTCACCTCACCCGGAAAAACATAACTCTTGTTCTGCTTCTCATTCTTTTTAATGAAATGGATAACCGTATCTTCTTCAAGGGGCGGCTTCTCCCTAACAATAGCAAAATAGACCTTCCTGACCTCCCTTTTCTGAAAGATCTCATTCATTCGTTTAAGGGCCTTGGATGTTCGTGCAAACAGGATAACGCCGCATACGGGTCGATCGAGCCTGTGAACGAGGCCGAGAAAGACATCCCCGGGTTTTTTATACTTTGCAGATATGTATTTTTTAACCTCCAGGTCGAGCGAGGAATCCCCGGTCCTGTCGCCCTGTGCCAGGTCGGAGGATCTTTTGTTGACAGCAATAAGGTGATTGTCCTCGTATAAAACTTCTATCATCCGGAAATCTTCTAATATTGTTCCTTATCGCTGGGGAACTCTCCGCTCCGCACATCGCTGATATAATTCTGTACGGCGCCCTTTATTTCAGCATAGAGGTTATGATATCTTCTGAGGAAACGGGGCGAGAATTCCTGGGTTATTCCGAGCATATCGTGAAGCACGAGCACCTGTCCGTCGGTTTTGTTTCCTGCTCCTATGCCGATGACGGGGATCTTAAGTGTTGTTGTTACCTCTTCTGCAAGTCGTGCAGGGATCTTTTCGAGCACCAGTGCAAAACAACCTGTTTTCTCCAGCAACCGCGCATCCTCAAGAAGGCGGCGGGCTTCCTCTTCCTCCCGTGCCCTGACGACATAGGTTCCAAACTTATGGATCGACTGGGGAGTCAGTCCAAGATGTCCCATTACCGGGATACCGGCAGACAATATCCGTTCAACCGATTCGAGTATCTGCTCTCCGCCTTCAAGCTTGACTGCATGGGCACCGGTTTCCTTCATGATCCTGATTGCTGACACAAGAGCCTCCTTCGAGTTTCCCTGGTAGGTTCCGAAAGGCAGATCAACCACAACCAAAGCCCGCCTGACTGCCCTCATCACCGAAGCGGCATGGTAAATCATGTTGTCAAGCGTAATAGGCAGGGTCGTATCAAAACCTGCCATAACGTTGGAAGCAGAATCGCCGACAAGGATAACGTCAATCTCCGACTCGTCAATGATCCTGGCTATGGAGAAATCGTAAGCCGTGAGCATCGCGATCTTTTCTCCCTTGAGCTTCATCTCATTCAGCACATGAGTTGTAACCCTTCTGACAGTTTTGTGTAGCGGCATAATTATTAAACAGTTAATTACAGATGGCAAATCTACGAATTTGTAATGATCAAATAATTGTTGTCATGCCTTTTTATTCCGTTCCATTATTATGAATACTGTCTTTTTGTCACTTTACCGGAAAAATGTAATGACAGGCAGTGTCATATTAGCATAAACACCATAAGCAGACCCAATGGCATAATCATTGCATAATGATTTCAAATCAGCTAAAGATCTTAAAATACTTAAAAATATTATAAAATGGGAAAAATAATCGGAATCGATCTGGGCACAACCAACTCATGTGTTGCCGTAATGGAAGGGAATGAACCTGTAGTGATTCCCAACAGCGAGGGCAAAAGAACAACACCTTCAATTGTTGCATTTGTTGAGAATGGAGAGCGAAAGGTCGGAGACCCTGCCAAGCGTCAGGCTATTACCAACGCAAAGAAAACCATCTATTCAATAAAAAGGTTTATGGGTGAGACCTACGACAAGCTTAATACCGAGATTAAAAGGGTGACCTATACGGTGGTGAAGGGCGATAACAACACACCGAGGGTTAAGATTGACAACAGGCTCTACTCACCTCAGGAGATTTCGGCCATGGTGCTTCAGAAGATGAAGAAGACTGCCGAGGATTATCTGGGGCAGGAAGTTACCGACGCGGTAATAACCGTCCCTGCTTATTTCAGCGACTCACAGCGCCAGGCTACCAAGGAGGCAGGAGAAATAGCCGGCCTGAATGTCAAAAGGATCATCAATGAACCCACTGCCGCTTCGCTGGCTTATGGTCTCGACAAGAAATCGCAGGATCTTAAGATAGCCGTGTTTGACCTTGGCGGTGGCACTTTTGACATCTCAATACTCGAGCTCGGTGATGGTGTTTTTGAAGTCAAATCAACAAACGGGGATACCCACCTCGGTGGCGATGATTTTGATCACAAGGTAATTGACTGGCTGGCAGAGGAATTTCAGAAAGACGAAGGGATAGATCTCAGAAAGGATCCCATGGCTCTGCAGAGACTGAAAGAGGCAGCCGAAAAAGCCAAGATAGAGCTTTCCAGTTCAACCACAACGGAAATAAACCTTCCTTACATTATGCCGGTAGACGGAATACCCAAGCATCTTGTCAAAACACTTACAAGGGCACACTTTGAAAAGCTTTGTGATCCCCTTATCCAGGCCTGTATTGAGCCATGCAGAAAAGCACTGAGCGACTCGGGACTGAAAACATCCGAGATCGATGAGGTACTGCTTGTGGGAGGATCGACACGCATACCGGCCATTCAGCAGCTGGTCGAAAAATTCTTCGGCAGGACCCCCTCAAAGGGCGTCAACCCGGATGAAGTTGTTGCCGTTGGTGCTGCAATACAGGGCGGCGTACTTACAGGGGAAGTGAAGGATGTGCTCCTTCTCGATGTTACTCCCTTATCGCTGGGTATCGAGACCATGGGCGGTGTAATGACAAAACTTATAGAATCGAACACAACCATTCCTACCAAAAAAACGGAGGTCTTTACTACTGCCGCCGACAGCCAGCCATCTGTCGAGATCCACGTACTGCAGGGAGAACGCCCGATTGCAACGGGAAACAAAACGATAGGAAGGTTCCACCTCGACGGCATACCGCCTGCCCCCAGAGGTATTCCCCAGATCGAAGTGACCTTCGATATCGACGCCAATGGTATCCTGCACGTGTCGGCAAAAGACAGGGGGACCGGCAAGGAGCAGAGGATCAGAATTGAAGCATCGTCCGGACTGAGTGACGACGAGATACGAAGAATGAGGGAAGAGGCTAAAGCAAACGCTGAGGCCGACAGCAAAGCCCGCGAAAAAGTGGAAAAGATAAATAATGCTGACAGCATGATATTTACCACTGAGAAGCAACTAAGGGAATTTGGGGACAAAGTGCCGGCCGATAAGAAAGGCGCCATTGAGAGTGCACTCGCAAAGCTTAAGGAAGCTCATAAGAGCCAGGATCTGGATGCTATCGATAAGTCACTGGCAGAGCTTAATTCTGTCTGGCAGGCCGCTTCGGAAGAAATGTACAAAACAGCGCAGGCAACGGGCCAGCCTGGCTCACAACCGGGTCCTGAACAGCCGGGCGGTGATAAAGGCCAGTCAGGCAGTGACGAGGTGACGGATGTGGATTTTGAAGAAGTGAAATAATTACCATAACCCATTTGATCAAAAAAGAAGGGACGTTGATGCATCGTCCCTTCTTTTTAGGTAACTTTAAACCGGGTTTTTCGTTTCATAACTATGTATCTCAGAATTACAGCAGCCTGTCTTTTAGCGGCACTGTCAGTCCTTGCTGACGCCCAGACGGATACTCAGGTCAACCGGACCGATGAAAAAGGGAAAAAACAGGGGCCCTGGATCAGAAAGTATCCAAACGGCAATATCCAGTATGAAGGGTATTTCAGGGATGACCATCCGGTCGGTGAATTTAAAAGATACCTGGAGGATAATACGCTATGGGCACTCCTCGTCTATAGCGACGATGGAAGGGAGGCCCTGGCGACTATGTTTCATCCAAACGGGTACATAGCATCAAGGGGCAAATACTCGGACCAGAAGAAAGAGGGGAAATGGCAGTTCTTTTCCTACCGTATCGAAAATTACCGATTTAACGAGGAGGAGTATTCCGCGAACCTGAAAAACGGGATATCAATTAAATATTATCCTGACAGCACCATCGCGGAAAAAATCAGTTACCTGAATGATGTAAAGCATGGCGAATGGGTCCTTTACCGTGAAAGCGGAGCACTGATGCTCAGGACCAGTTACTTGAACGGCAGGCTCGACGGCAGGTACGAAGCCTTTTTTGAAAACGGCAACCCGGAGTTCACCGGTGAATATAAAAATGATCTGAAAGAGGGATTGTGGCATATCTATAAAGAGGATGGTTCTGTTAGATTCAGAATTGATTATTTTGCCGGCACGCCGAAGAACCGCGACCTCGATATTTATGAAACTGAATACATTGACGCTGTAGAAGCAAAGTATAAAGGAAAAATTCCTGACCCGGAGAGAACCGGAAACGTATGGTAATCAGCCTGATCAACAGAAAACTGGTCAGAAAACCGAAGATAGCTTCCGCATTTTTGATCCTTCTCCTGCCTTTTGCCCTGGCAAGTCAGGAAAACACCTTCGATTATTTCTACAGGGTCTATTTCACAGACAAGGGTGAGAATGAGTATAATTTATATTCCCCGGAAGATCTTCTATCAGAAAGAGCGGTCATCCGTCGTCAGAAGTCGGGCATCATAACGCCTGACTTCAGGGATATTCCTGTATATCAGGGCTATATTGACCAGATCACCGTTCTTGGCTACTCACTTCATGGCAGGTCAAGGTGGATGAACACCGCCCTGTTTAAAACAATTGGTCCCGGCGATACCGAAAGATTGCTCGAAATGCCCTTTGTCCTTGATGTAAGAATGGTCAGGAGAGCATCCGCGAAGAGTGAGTTCAGCGACAAACTGGCTAATTTTGTTTTGCAGGAAGATCCTTCTGCGTTCGACAGGCCTCTTTCAATGATTAACGGTGTACAGCTTCACAATTCCGGATTTACCGGCAAGGGCAGACTGATAGCGGTTCTCGACGGAGGTTTCCTCAATGCCGATCAGATACCCGCTCTGAATGACCTGCGAAAGAGAGGGGGCATAAAAGGGACCTATGACTTCGTTCTGAACAACAGATTCGTTTATGGATACCATACCCATGGAACACAGGTACTGTCGGTGCTTTCCGGGAAGATAGTCAACCTGCTTGCCGGAACTGCGCCGGGAGCTGACTATCTGCTTATCAGGACCGAGGATACCGGCAGTGAGTTTCCGGTTGAGGAGGATTACTGGGTGGCCGGAGCAGAGTTTGCGGACAGCCTGGGCGCAGACATAATATCATCATCACTGGGTTACTTCATGTTTGATGATCCGGAAATGGATTACAAGTATTCATCGATGGATGGCAGGACCGCATTTATAACAAGAGCAGCAGGTGTGGCTGTCTCAAAAGGGATTCTTGTTGTCAGCAGTGCGGGAAACGAAAGGAACAAGGAGTGGCTCCATATCATCGCTCCTTCCGATGGCGACAGTGTACTCTCTGCCGGAGCCGTTGATGCCGGCAGAACAATTTCAGCTTTTTCCTCCGCCGGACCATCGGCCGATGGCAGGGTAAAACCCGATGTTGCCACTCAGGGAGTGGGTGTTCCGGTGCAAAGGAGCCCCGAGGCAGTAGTGCGGGCTAACGGTACTTCCTTTTCATGCCCGGTCCTTTCGGGTATGTGCGCCTGTCTTATGCAGGCCGTTCCAGCTGCATCAGTTACCGATATCATATCTGCCATTCGCAGTACAGCCGACAGATCCTCTTCACCTGATTCTTTGTACGGATACGGGATTCCCGATATGATGGCAGCTATCAGGGTCCTGCAGGATATCCTTGTAGCAAAACCTGAGAATGAATCTGTAATCGGGCCCAACCCGTTTACATACAACATTGAGGTTACTTTCAAAAACCCGCCGGGGAGCCTGACCGTCGAAATAGTTTCAGCATCGGGCAGGATAATAGCCAGACACATTTTTAAAGACTATGTCAGCAGAAAGCTGACCATAACTGATCTGCAAAATGCGGATCAGGGAATCTATTTCATACGGCTTTCAACCCGAAACGGGACCTTCACACATAAGGCAATCAAGATGAAGAGATGAGGACAGGCGAAAAAATCACACTAACTGAATTACAGCTTCTGATCAGGGATTCTCTCTACCTGGCACTTCCTGACATGTACTGGGTTACGGCTGAGATCTCGGAGATAAAAGAGAACTATGCGGGTCACTGCTATCTTGAACTGATCGAAAAGAATCAGGATGAAAAGAACATCAGCGCACGGGTAAAGGCAATAATCTGGAACAAACGCTACTCATTCCTGAGATCATGGTTTGAGAATATTACCGGAGAGTCGCTACGACCGGGCATCAGGATACTGGTGAAGGTTAAGGTGGAGTATCACGAGATTTACGGCCTGAGCCTCACAATTTCAGATATTGACCCGGCTTTTACCATAGGGGAACTGGCTGTAAAAAGACAGCTCATCATCAGAAGACTGCAGGAGGAGGGTGTATTTACGATGAACAGTGAGCTTGAGTTCCCTCTCCTGCCACAAAGAGTGGCAGTCATCTCGTCAAAGAATGCAGCGGGTTATGCCGACTTTATCAATCATCTCAGGGGGAACAGCTCCGGGTATGCATTTTACACTGCTCTCATCGAAACTGCCATGCAGGGTACCGATACAGAACAGGGAGTAATAAGAGCCCTCGATTTCGCGGCTATGCGTGCAGATCTGTTCGACGTTGTTGTGATCATTAGGGGAGGGGGATCGCAGACAGATCTGAGCTGGTTTGACAATTACAATATCGCTTACCATATCACACAGTTCCCACTGCCCGTTCTCACCGGCATAGGACATGAAAAGGATCTTTCTGTAACAGACATGGTGGCGTACAAAGCATTGAAAACACCAACAGCTGTAGCTGATTTCCTGGCCGACAGCATGAATAACACGGAATTGATTCTTAATGAGCTCAGCTCAGGTATCATTGAGAATTCAACCCGCATAATTGAAGATAATAAATCGCGGCTCGAAACAGCAAAAATCAAACTTATCCCGGTTGCAAGACTTATGATTTCAGGTATCCGGGAAATGTTATCCGGCAAAATGATCGACATGATAAGCGTCGGGAAAGAGTTTATTGTCAGGGCCGGACTGCGCCCGGCCAATCAGCTTTCAAGACTTCTTCCTGCCGCAAGGGGGCATCTTTCAGCAAGGAAATCCGGGATTGAGCATAACCTTCAGAACCTCAAGACCCTGACGCTAAACTCCCTGGACAGATATACCACAAAAGCCGGAAGCCTGGAAAAGACTCTCAGCATCCTGAGCCCGGATAATGTCCTGAAAAGGGGTTACACAATAACGTCGCGTGACGGGAAAATCATCAAAAGAAGAGCGTCTTTGAAAAAGGATGATCTTATCGATACCCTCTTTACAGACGGATCAGTCAGGAGCAAAGTGGAACAATAATCTAAAAACTAAAAATAACAGCGATGGCAAAAAAAGAATTTTCCTTTAATGAAGCAGTTATTGAAATTGAAAAAATACTGCGGAACATCGAAAGCGGGGAACTGGATGTTGACAAACTGGCTGTAGAGGTAAAGCGAGCATCGGAGCTAATAAGGCAATGTCAGAAAAAGCTCAAGACTACCGAGGAAGAGATCAACAGCATTTTCAGGGATCTTGTCTGAAAAAAAAATCAGGGCCTGGCGGCCCTGATTCTCAACTTTACTACCCTAAACCTAAATCCATGAAAAAACTCCGTAAATTGTTTTACTGTGTTCTTACATATTTAACGTTTACAATATACTAAATGTTTCATCACCATCCAAGTATTTATTAACAATTTTCACCTTTTTCCTAAATTATTTATCAACACCCAGAACCTCGCTGAAAGCTTTGATAAAAGTCTCTTTGGGAAGTGCTCCCATAGCCATCTGAGGCTGGCCTTCCATTGGAATGAAAAGGAATGACGGTATACTCCTTATCCCAAAGACAGATGCCAGTTCCTGCTCTTCCTCGGTGTTGATCTTGTAGATATCCAGTTTACCCTCAAAATCCTCTGCCAGCTCCTCAAGAACAGGGGCCACCATCTTGCACGGCCCGCACCAGTCGGCATAGAAATCGATCAGACATGGTCTTTCCCCCAGGAATTTCCATTCCTTGTTTATTTCATAGTTAAATATCTTACTAAGAAATGTTTCTTTTGTCAGGTGCTCTGTCATTTTTTTATCGGTTAAACGTAAATCCGGAAATATTGTTCATCAATCATTGTGCCCGGCAGGCGTATAACGCGTAATTTATCAAAAATAAAGGATAAATTGTAACTTTGTCAGCAATATTTACCAAACTGTCATATTCTGTAATGAATAACTGTCTGAATGACAAAATATTTGAGACACTTTCCGAGGTCGTCGGGGAAGAGGGGGTGAAGGCTTATGTTATCGGTGGTTTTGTGCGTGATTGTATTCTCAGGAGGCAACACAGCGAAAAGGATATTGACATTGTGGTTGTCGGTAACGGCATCAGGACAGCCCGGAAGGCTGCCATGAGGCTCGACAGGAAGATCAGGGTAAATATTTTCAGGAATTTCGGAACGGCTATGTTCCGGTATAAAGAGTATGATATTGAATTTGTGGGGGCCAGAAAGGAATCCTACCGCAAGGATTCGAGGAAGCCTGTAGTTGAGGATGCAACGCTTGAAGAGGACCAGAAAAGAAGGGATTTCACTATAAACGCTCTGGCAATAAGCATTAACAAAGAGAGTTTTGGAGAATTTCTTGATCCGCTCGGTGGAATGGACGATATCAGGAAAAAGATAATCCGCACCCCGCTCGATCCGGACAAGACCTTTTCCGACGATCCGCTCAGGATGATGAGGGCAATCAGGTTTGCAAGCCAGCTGGGTTTTTCAATCGAAAAGAATACATTCAGGTCGATAGCTGAAAATGCCTCTCGTATCAGTATCATTTCACAGGAAAGGATCGTTGAGGAGATCAATAAGATCCTGTTGTGCGATCAGCCGTCGGCAGGATTAATCCTGCTTGAGCGATCGGGCCTTCTCAGGCTCATTCTCCCTGAGCTTGATGATCTGAAGGGAGTAGAAAAGAAAGAGGGGAAAGGCCACAAGGATAATTTCCACCATTCCCTCAAGGTTCTTGACAATATAAGCAGGAAAACAGACAACCTCTGGCTCCGGTGGGCAGCCCTTCTGCATGATATTGCGAAACCCGTCACAAAAAAATATCTCCCGGAAGTTGGATGGTCGTTTCACGGACATGAATTTGTTGGAGGAAAGATGGTCCCCGGGATCTTCAGAAGGCTTAAACTGCCGCTGAACGAAAAGATGAAATATGTGAGCAAAATGGTGGATCTGCATCTCCGTCCGATCGTGCTGTCCCAGGAGGAGGTGACGGACTCAGCGATAAGAAGGCTGTTGTTTGAGGCTGGAGATGATATTGATGATCTCATGATGCTTTGCGAAGCTGATATCACATCGAAGAATGAGCTGAAGAAAACCAGGCACCTCGAGAATTTCAGCCTTGTGAGGAAAAAGCTTAAAGAGATTGAAGAGAAGGATGCCCTGAGAAACTTCCAGCCTCCTGTTGACGGCACTGAAATTATTATGACCTTCGGTATTAAGCCGGGTAGGGAGGTCGGAATAATCAAGAACGCAATCAGGGAGGCTATCCTCGACGGAGAGATCCCAAACCGGCATGATGCTGCTGTTGAACTGATGATCAGGAAAGGCAGGGAACTGGGGCTAACACCTGTCAGGGACCCTTCGCTACCCGGAAAAGATCAAGAATAACCGGCAGATGGTCGCTGTATCCGCCCTGATACCTGTATCCCCGGTAGGTTGAAAAGGGTGAAGGACCGGGATATCTTGCATCATTCCTTAGAAGAAATTCCGGAGAATAGATTCTGAACAGATCACGAAGGGTAGCCAGCCCATATCCCCCGTTCAGAAGGTTTTCTGAAACAATTATCTGGTCTATCATCTCCCAGGCACCCAGATAACGGTATGTCCCCTTGCCTTCTACGGAAAGCTTCTCAGCCAGGTTGACGAGAAAGCCATGATCGCCTGAACCTTCATCAGGGGAGCTTTTCAGAAGAGACTGAATGACCATGTCTTGCGGAGTGGCATTGAAATCACCCATAATAATGATCTTTGAACCCCTTGGTTGTGAGCGCATTAGCGAGTCAGCCTTGTTCCGGACCATTTCCGCGATTTCCGACCTCAGACTCTCTCCGGCCAGCACTCCACCCCTCCTCGATGGCCAGTGATTAACCACAAGACAGATGGTGTCTCCGTCTACCTGACATCTGGCACAGAGGACACTGCGGGAAGTGAATTTTTCCGTCTCTTTCCTGTCAGGCACCCAGTATTCGTAATCAAGTACCTTAACAATATCACGCCTGTAAATCAGACAGACGTCAATGCCTCTTGGATCAGGAGAATCCTCATGCACGATCCCGTAATTATGATTTGAAAGTCCTGTGTTGTAAACTAGGTCTTCCAGAACTTTTCTATTCTCGACCTCACAGAAAGCGGCAACGGCAGGAGGTTCCCACTCACCGGCCGCAACAATCGTTTTATAAAGAAAGCTGATCTTCCTTTTGTACCTGGAGAGGGTCCACCTCATCACTCCCTGCGGAAGGAAGTCATTATCAGCTGTCAGGGAGTCATCATGGATATCGAAAAGGTTCTCCGCATTATAAAATAATATCCTTACAGGAGATCCTTGTTTCTCCTGTGAATATCCTGCAGACGTTAAAAATAGAAGCAGCAAAAGGGTTTGGGTTACCCTGACATATATTCCTTTAATAAGCATTTATCCAACGGTACCTCCTCGCACTCTCGCCGAATTTCAATGCCAGCGTAAGTTCGTGAGATCCAAGACTCTGACTTCTTATATCTGTCAATGTGAAGTCAAAAGCGTAAGCAAACCAGAATCTGTCATACTTCAGGCCAATCATCATGATCACTGCATCATTTGTCCTGTAAGAGACTCCGGCCCAGTAATCATCGCGGTAAAAAAGTCTTGTGGTCAGATCGGCCTGTAACGATTCGAGTAACATGTCTGACATCTTAAGGTATCCTGATGGTGCAAGGTCCCAGTTGCCTCCCAGCCGGATCTTAAAGCCTCCTGTCAGAAAATAGTGCCCCAGTTCAGATCTCATATTGCTTGCACTACCCGAGGTAAACAATACTGATCCTCTCATAAGGTTCGTCATGGCAAAACCAACATAATACCGGGGTGTGGAATAGCTTACACCGAAATTGAAATCAGGTATAAATACCGACCTGTCATAGTTGTTAAGGTAAGGATCATTATAATCGTAAATGAGCCCGTCGGTATCGATGGCGTACTGGTATGCAGTAAGCGCAAGGCCGAAGGAGAGGTTATTGTTAAAATCGGAAGTCTGGCCCATCGGTATGTGGTATGCATAGTGCGCCTGAATTCCTGTGCGCCGCATTATTCCGTTCTGGTCGTTGAAAACATATCCGCCCAGCCCCACTCTTCCGCCCCGGGTTGGTCTTACCAGTTTCCTGCGGACAACAGTTGCCTTGGAGATGTAGCTGTCTTTCAGTATACGTGTCTGAAAACTCAGGGCATAGGTAGATGGTGCCTGAGGCAAACCAACCCACTGCTCCCTGACGGTCAGATTGAATGCAGTGTATCCTTCCTGTCCGGCAAACGAGGGATTGACCAGAAAACCGTTCATGATATACTGACTGTACATAGGAACCTGTTGTGCCGGCGAGACTGCGGAAATTAACCAGAGGGCAACCAATGATATTGCCAGTCTCAAATAACTCTTATCGTTAATCTTCATATTTTAAACAATTACCTGATAACACTTATCACACCTGTTTTGGGTTCCGAACCATCATTCAGATATAGTATGTAATGGTATGAATCCGTAGGTACGAGCTTGCCTTCAGACGTCCCGTCCCACGGATTGGCTGAGATATTCTTCGTCCTGAAAATTAATTTTCCCCACCTGTTGAACACCAGCACTTCAGCGTTGGGGTAGAGATCAATATTCTTCAGGATCCATTCATCGTTAAATCCGTCGTTGTTGGGTGTAATTATATTTGATATCTCAACACAGTTGTAGGTCCCGATGAAACCAACCACGACGCTGTGACTCTGTGAACACCCGTTCTGATCCGTTACCACCACACTGTATGTTCCGGGCAGCATGTTGATCCTGTTTTGCATGCCTGCGCCGTCGGACCAGATAATGGTATAAGGCTCTGTTCCTCCTGTGATTGTCAGGATGATGGAGCCGTTAGCCTCATCAGGACAGGTGGCATCATTAGCTATTGACTGAATTACCAGAAGATCCGGCTCGTTTATCTGGACTGATCCGGTCGACATGCATCCGTTGGCATCGGTGATCGTAACCGTATAGTTGCCTGCATCCAGTCCTGTTGCAGTTGCTGAAGTCTGGACAGGTAATGTGTTCCAGGAATAGGCATAAGGTTCTGCGCCACCCGAAACAACAGCTTCTGCTGTGCCGTTAGCACTGCCATAACACCGGACATCTGTCTTTGTAATTGTGACCACCATGGCATCAGGTGGTTCTTCTATTGTTACATCAGCAGAAGTCTCACACCCGTTTGCATCGGTTACAGTAACTGTATAGAGGCCGGCTGCAAGGTTTATTGCGGTCGCCCCGGTCTGGACCGGTGTGGTGTTCCACGCATAGCTCCACGGCTCTGTTCCGCCAGTAACCACCACTGTTGCGGTTCCGGAAGCCTGGCCTGCACATAGTGCGTCTGTACCGGTTGCTGTAGCTGCAAGTTCTACCGGCTCTGTTATCACCAGCGGCAAATTATATGTATCGGAAGCCGCATTCCTGATTGTAATGGTGTATGTGCCGGCGGTGAGTGATGCAAATGTGCCTGAGGACTGATATGGGCCGCCATCAAGACTGTATTCATAGGGAGGCAGTCCGCCAATGCCCTCTGCTATGGCACTGCCGTCGTTGCCGCCAAAGCATGAGACATTGGTTTGTGATACAATGGTTCCTGAAAATGGAGGCAGTGGCTGAGTAATGGTAACAGGTATTTCTACTGTGCACAGGTTGCCGTCCTGAACTGTAATCACATAAGAACCTGCAACAAGTGACCCGAAGACCCCTGAGCCCTGATATGGCTCGGAGCCGATCCTGTACTGATATGGGAGAATTCCACCCAGACCTGCCACAGTAACACTTCCGTCGTTGCCTCCATAAACCGAAACATTTGTCTGGGAAGTTATGCTGCCAGTAAGTGCCTCAGGAGGCTGTGTAATCGTACCGGATGCAATGGCTGCGCAGCCGTTGGCATCGGTTATGATAACAGTATAAGAACCTGCTGCAGCATCCGTAAGGTCTTCTCCTGTCGAACCGTCGCTCCAGAGGAACGTATACGGGGGCGTCCCTCCTGCCAAAGTCAGGTCAATTACTCCGGTCGCATCTCCGTTGCATAGAACATCTGTTACAGTTGACGTTACGGATAGCGCTGCTGATGGTTGTGTTACGGTGGCACTGACTGTCACGGAACAGCCGTTCTGGTCAGTGATGAGTACTGTAAAGGTTCCCGGCAGCAGTCCGGTTATATCCTCAGTGACAGCTCCGTTGCTCCATGCAAAGGTGTAGGGCAGCGTGCCGCCTGTAACCGTAAGATTGATGGAACCGTCATTTCCTCCGAAGCAGTTCACGTTGCTTACTGTTGTACTTCCTGCAAGGCCTGTTGATGGCTGGATGACGGTTGCGGAGAGTGTCAAAACACAGCCATTGGCATCGGTGACAGTAACCGTGTAAGAACCTGCAATGAGATTCGTCAGATCTTCCGTAATCGGTCCGTTGTTCCAGAGGAAGGTGTACGGAAGAGTACCTCCTGTAACATCCAGATCAACTGCTCCGGTCGCATCTCCGAAACAAAGAATATTCGTGACCGTTGTTGTGCCTGCCAGGGGTGCCGCAGGTTGTGTTATCGTTCCACCGGATGATGCTGTACAGCCATTGGCATCGGTAATAGTAACGGTGTAGGTTCCCGCTGCAACATTCGTCAGGTCTTCCAGTACTGATCCGTTACTCCAGAGGAAGGTGTATGGGGCTGTACCCCCTGACACTGTCAGGTTAATTGAACCGGTGGCTTCTCCGGAGCAGAGAACGTCAGTGACAGCTGTCGTTGCTGTCAGGGCTGCAGCGGGTTGCGTTACAGTCGCGCTTGCAGTCGTTGTACAACCGTTCTGGTCGGTGATGAGTACCGTAAAGGTTCCCGGCAGCAGGCCGGTTATATCCTTAGTGACAGCCCCATTGCTCCACGCGAAGGTATAGGGGGGCGTGCCGCCTGTAACTGTTAGATTGATGGCACCGTCATTCCCCCCGAAACAGTTCACATTGCTCACCGTTGTACTTCCTGCGAGGCTTGCTGAAGGCTGGGTAACAGACGCGGAGAGTGTTACTGCACAACCATTGGCATCGGTGACAGTAACTGTGTAGGTACCGGCAATAAGACCTGTCAGATCCTCTGTGACTGCTCCGTTGCTCCAGAGGAAAGTGTACGGTGCAGTACCACCAGTAACCGTCAGGTCAACTGATCCGGTGGCTTCCCCGTAACAGGGAACATTTATCACATTAGTTGAACCGGTAAGAGGTGCCGAAGGTTCTGCTATGGTTGCAGATACAACCACCGTACAGCTGTTGGCGTCAGTTATTGTGACACTGTATAACCCGGCAATCACATCTGCAAGGTCTTCCGTCACCGATCCATTGCTCCAGAGGAAGATATATGGGGCTGTTCCACCTGTTACTGTAAGGTCAATTGCCCCTGTGACCTCTCCATAGCAAAGGACGTCTGTCACAACAGCAGTTCCGGCCAGCGGTGCAGATGGTTGGGTTACAGTTACAATGACCGTTGTTACACATCCGTTCTGATCGGTGATAATAACTGAATAAGTACCGGCAATAAGGCCACTGATATCTTCAGTGACTGCTCCATTGCTCCATGCGAATGTATAGGGTGATGTACCACCCGTAACTGTAAGGTTTACAGCTCCGTCGCTGCCGCCGAAACAGCTGACATTGGTTATGGTGACGGTGCCTGAAAGTGGTGCGGCGGGTTGAGTTACGGTTTCTGAGACTGTTATTGTACATCCGTTTGCATCGGTAATGGTCACTGTGTAAACGCCTTCCGTGACATTTACCAGGTCCTCTGTAGTGGATCCGTTGCTCCAGAGATAAGTATATGGCTGCGTGCCGCCTGAAACCGTAAGATTAAGCGATCCCGTTGCCCCTCCGTAGCAAAGGACATCTGTTACCGTCACTGTTCCTCCGAGGGGAGCGGCCGGTTGTGTAACTGTTGCTCCTGCGGAAGCTGTGCATCCATTGGCATCAGTAATCAGGACAGTGTAGGCTCCTGCAGGCAGATTGGTGATGTCTTTTGTGGCTGATCCGTTGCTCCAGAGATAGGTATAAGGTGTTGTCCCTCCGGTTACAGTAAGAATGACTGATCCGGTTTCATCGCCGTAGCAGAGGACATTTCCTGCCATTACTGATGCGGCAAGCGGAGCAAATGGCTCTGTGACCTGTGCCTGCACGTCTCTCACACAAGTATTATTGTCACGTATGGTAACAGTATAGAGTCCGGCTGAAAGACCAGTGAAAATATTTGGCCCCTGATATGGCCCGCCGTTAAGACTGTATTCATAGGGTGGCGTTCCTCCAAGGGCAGATATCGTAAGAGAGCCGTCGGAACCACCGAAACAGTTCACATCGGTCTGTGATTCCACACTTCCCATAAGGACGGTCGGCTGAGTTATCGTAAAGGGAACATCGAAGATGCACAAAAGCCCGTCTCGTATGCGCACGAAATGGTTCCCCAGAGCAAGATTCGTAAATGTGCCGCTTAACTGGAAAGGTCCACCGTCGAGAGAATATTCATACGGAGGCTGGCCGGATCCTGGCGTGGCAGCAACAGTAACCTGACCATCGGAAATTCCGTTACAGGTAATATCAGTCAGAGAGGTTACCGATCCACTGAGGTTGTTGATCAGAATGTCGTTTATGATTGCTGACGAACACCCTTCGGCACTTTCGACGGTAACAGTAATGTTCCCTGCCGGACCATTGCCCCATCTGATGGTAACGAAGTTGTCTGAAGTCGAGCCCCCGTCGGTTATGTTGCCTCCTGTCACTGCCCAGTTATGAAATGCGTATACATCCGTTAATGAATAAGTGTATTCAGTATTGGAGCAGGCATCGTCCGGAGGGGTAACGTATGATGGTACCGGCACAGGATGTATCGTAACCGTTTCTGTAGCATAATATTCACAAACTTCAGATTCCTGGCTGGGCTTTTGTGTTGTTGTTTCTACCACCCCCTGAATTGCACCCAGGTCCCAAAGTACGCTGATACTGCTTGTATCCTGATCGGCATTCAGGATGGTACCGTTCACAACGTTCCACTGGTATGAGGCTTCTGCGTTCCAGATCGCTGAGTATGTTCTAATGTCACCCTCGCACGCATCAGAAGTATTCAATGTAACATTGTTAAAAACAGGTCCCGCTTTATTTATGATCATGAATGACGTATCGGTGCATCCGTTTCCGTCAGTGACAACAAGCCGTATAGGGTAACTCCCGTCAGGAAGGGTGGAAGTACTGTTGAAAAGAGGATTCGGTTCAGTGCTGGTATTATTGAACTGCAACTGGGGAGGCATGGTTGGTATCCATACCAGGAAAGGCAGTGACGATTCATCCATTCCCTTCCAGAAATATGAATACACACCATCTCCTCCCACGATCTGAGACGAATAAAGTGCAAAAGGGACCGCAAGCTGACAGCTGTTAAGTGTTATACCAACGATCTTAAGTGTTGATGTAACTGTTATAGTTACTTTGCGTGATCTTGAATTACCAAATGTATCGGTGGCTGTGAGCACGACCTCCTGAATGCCGACATCGCCGCAGGTGAAGGTATTTGGCGACACAGAAAGAGTCAGGGGTCCGCAATTATCGAACGAGCCGTTATCAATATCGGAAGGCAGAACAGTACCGGTTCCGTCTGCACCGAGAACAAGGTTAAACCTTTTCAGGTTAACAACAGGGGCAATGGTGTCGAGAACGGTTACCTGTGAAATGCAGGATGCTGAATTACCGGCAGCGTCGGTACCGGTTAGTGTTACCGGCACAGGGGCGCCGATATCAGAGCAGTTCATTTCGGTCCTGCTCAGGTAAAGCATCAGCGATCCGGCACAATTATCCGTGGATCCGTTATCGAGATCAGCGGGTGCGACAGATGCGGATCCTGTCTTATTAAGGTAGACCATAATATTCCTGCAGGTGATTTGCGGTGCAATATTATCCTGTACTATTACGGTGGTATTGCAGGTCGAGGTCAATCCCCCGTCGTCGGTGACGATCAGCTCAACCGTGTTGGCCCCAATGTTGAGGCAGGAAAATGTATTAGGGTTAACAACCCGGCTGACGATGGAACCATCCGGATCGAAAGAACCGGCATCCACCTGGGTTGCGTTGACAGTAACGGTGCCTGACGGTCCCAGACTGACCGTAATATTCCTGCATAAGGCAACAGGGGGCATATTCTGGGGCATGGAGTTATCTCCGCCAGCCCTGTCAGACGCACTATTCAGAAGGTGATGCTGTCCGGTGCCGTTAACAACGGAGTGGCCTGCAATGGTTTGATTAACTGTAATTGCACAGAACAAAACAGCAACAGCCAGAAAAGCTATGAATTTTATGGTTTTCAATCTTCCGCAAGGCAACGGCACTGGTCCGGGAAAGCCCTTTTGTGCACTATCCGGGTTGTTCCGGGTTATGATAATGTCAGCGGGAGCATAAACAAAATGACGGCTCAAGTCTTTCATAAGGTCAGGTTCGGTTTTCTTTTTACGTGTAACACACAGTATATCAAAGAATTATTACATCATGGATCAATGATTTGTAAAATAACCCATGGCTTTTCCCAGTTAAGAAACTAAATTATAGCGAATGTAATAAAATTTAAAACACTTGTAACCAGATAATTTTAGTGTCTTTTCAACATATTGACAAGACTTGTGAATAAACCCTGGTGACTCACTGATTACCGATTACTGATCACCTACTACTTTCTTACAACTGTATTCGGTAACCGGTAATCAGTATTCGGTGAAACAGAATTTCAGTTATAAATTTTGAAGAGATGAAAATGTGCTCTATATTTGCAGGCGTTTCCCCGGGCGATTAGCTCAGCTGGTTCAGAGCATCTGCCTTACAAGCAGAGGGTCGGCGGTTCGAACCCGTCATCGCCCACAACCCATAAACCGGATCCGCGAAAGCGGACCCGGTTTATTTTTTTTATGGACGTTCAATGCTTGCATTGATAAGGACATAAAAAATATAAACCGGGAAGCGACACCGCAGGTGGAGCGACGGTTTATGGGTTGTAAGGGCCCCAAAAAACGGCTCAACGAAGTTAACCCGTCATCGCCCACACCATAAAAGCCGGTCCTGCAAAAGCAGGGCTGGCTTTTATAGTGTAAGGGCCCCCGGAGTGTTAATTCCGGAGGCTGGAAATCGGCGCATCGTTAGAAGTGTACTTTTAGCTACCTTTATCTTCACCCTTGTTTTCTTTGTCTTTTTCCAGCCTTCTCGTAATTGCATCGTTATCATCCTTTGCTTGTTGATCCCTGACAAGTGAATACTTTTCTCTGCGTTTATCAGCAGCTTTTAAATCCTCTTCTCTTCTTACATCTTCCTCTTTGTTGTCAGGAACTTGATCTGGTATTGTTATCTCATCTTTCATAATGCAAATATACTGATCTACACAACAGAAGTCAAGAGAATTACTTTAAATAGAAATATTGTTTTCATTCAGAAACTTATATAATTCAAGATCATAACTCTCCTGCGCCATTACGCCCCCTGCTAAAACCAGGTCTGCACCAGGACCTTATTATCATATTGAAATTCGCTTACCCTGTAGTAAACAGAAGCATCATTCTCGATCTGGTACATCCAGTAGCCGGAAATTCCGGGAGAAAAGTAGATCCTTCGCAAGTATAACCTGTCGCCGGCAGAAAACTCACATTTCTTGCTGTATGCCGACACCTTGCCGTAGGTGCTGTCCATTGAGGTCTTTATCCAGATGAGGTGAGGAGCGCCGAAGGTATCAGGACCTGTCTGCCTGTAATCCAGGAAATTCCCGATGTATTTTCTTGTGATGAAAAATTCATCCTCCTGTAGAAGCGAGGATGATTTCTTAGCCGTACTGCATGAGATGATCACACCTGTTAATAACAGAAACAATAGTTTTTTCATGTGAGGAACATTAATCGATTTATGTTTGGTTTAAAGAGTTAAAGGTAATGAAATAAACCATTCGGGTCAAGCCGCAGATCGACTGTCAGTGGGCAAATGGACAGGTTTTACCGTATGCTGGTCAAAGCAATCCTGATGAATATTAACAGGAATAGCCTGTCTGTACGACCAGGAAGAGTGTTCGTCAAAAAAAGCAGTTTATTTATTAAAAATCTTTGAAAAACCGGGATGATCCCGGGATATCGGTAAGCACAAGATGATGACAATCTGCTCAATACAAATCTGATTATGTCCTGTTTATTTGCTTATAAAGAGGAAACCGGTATTTGACCAAAGTTTTCTTCAACTTGATTAAAGATCGCAGAAAAATCAGTTATGGGACCAGATAAAAAGCAATAAGAATCTGTCTCGCGCCCCGTTTCTATTTAAGGGTCACTTCAGCTTTTCCTGTGCCTGCTTTAGCTGATTGATAGCTCACCTCCAGCCTCCCTTTTCCACTGACGAGAAACTGGTACTCAACCTTCCCCGATCCGGGTACCTGGCAGAACTGTATCTCGGGCCGGAACTCCTTGTATTCTATTTTTTCGGGATAAAGGTTAACAACCCTTCCTCCGCTTACCACTTTTACTCCTGATCCTTTTACCGTAACAATATCAAGCGGATAGAGCCTGTTCTTAACTGTCATGTATGTGACTGAAGGCATGGCATTTCTGTTATGAAGCCTTACGCGGATCCTGTAGAGTCCCCCGCTAAGCCTGGTCGTCTCAGTGATCTCAAGGCTGACATCCGGGGTATTCTGAGCCGCATAGATCACTGTTGACGCATTCCTGTGGATCAGGTCCTGAAGCATGAAGGGGTGCGGAAGCCGTGTGCTCATTTTTACCCATCCGCCTATTTCAATATCACCGTACTCAGGATGCTTATACGGAGCCCACACCCTGAACAGTTCTCCCTGGGCCAGATGATCGTTGAATTTCAGCCTTTCCCGCTCCCTTTCGTTTGAGTCTCCTGCCATGATACTGCTTCTGTCTGTCTGTCCGAGAAAAGTACCGTCGAAGGTTTCAGCACCTACCTGGTAGAGCTCTCCCACAAACGAATATGATCCAAGCAGGTTATTGGTAAAGTCAGTGAAGTCGCCATAGGTTGCATAAAGGTCCTTCCAGCTGATCAGGTATTTATATCCCGGAACGATCTTTTCGATATTTCTCCCCAGGTGGTCATAGACTGCAATGTCGCCGGGAGGAAGTTCACCTGCTGACTTCACCGACGGTCCCCTCAGGTACATGCCCCCCGAGTTGTGGAACGCGAACACCATTATTATATTGGGGCGTTTCAGCATCCATTCGGCTATTGCCCTGATCCCTGTTCCGGATAAAGGGTAAAGCCCCGAGCCGTTCTGAACATAGGGAGGGGCCCAGTTATATCCCCAGTTGCGGTTTCCGTCAACGTAACCTTCGGAGTCCTCATTGACCAGACCGTCACCATCGTTGTCGATCCCTTCCTGACCAAGGCTGATCCATTCGCCCTGTTCACCGGGTTTTACCGCGATCATCAACCGGGGCTCCTCAGGATCGGTCCTGAGCCGCCCGTGAGGATCCCTCTTTCTCATTGAGGTAATGTTTCCATCACCATCCAGATCGTCAGGCGGATCCTCATCAAAAAGGCCATCCCTGTCGTCATCAACGGGGATCCTCAGTCCGCGGTTAGTGCCTGGCGTGTTTGGGTCGTTGAAAAAATGGAACCTGCCGTCAACATTTACAACAGGTATTATGTAAAAGACATTCCTGTCTACTACCTGCGTTATATCATCCAGTTTTCCGTAATTGGTCAGGAGCCTGTTTGCAAGGTAAAGGCACACCTCTCCTGCCTGTATCTCATTGCCATGAATGTTTCCGTCGGCGTAGATGCCGGGTTTTGAAAGAGGTTCGCCTGTCCCGGGATTGTTGATCGTAAGGGCATAAATGACCCTCCCTTCTTCGCTCCTGCCCACCTCTTCGATGCCGGTGAGGGCAGGATAGGCTGAATGAAGGGCTTTGAGCGCCTCCACGACCTGCTCATACGTATAATAGTGATCGAATCTGAGCGGCACTTTGATCTCCTGGGCATATATTTCTGACATGCTTGAAATTACCAGGGAAATTATCAAAAGAAAATATAGCTTCTTCATGATCAGCCTCCGATATTTATTTGTTTTGAATCCGAGCCGGCCTGTTTCGACATCAGATTAATCATCAGTGTGCTTCTCTTATCAGCTTTGACGAGCCAGGTGAGCTTCACTGATTTATTTCCCGCCAGGTCATGCAACGGGGTCCTTTTCAGGCCTGAAAGGAATTCTATTCCGGCTCCTTCGAGAGTGATAACCGCAGGTGCAGGGATCTTGTTCCTTTTTCCCATCTCCGTTGGAAAAGGCAGATAACCATTATTCCCGATCCAAACCTCTATCTGGAAAACTCCGCTCCCTTTCTCAATGGCTTTTGCTTCCATGATATGAAGTTTCGGAAGTTTTTTCACAAGTTCGAATATGAACGGCAGGTGAAGATCCAGGAGTGAATCAACCAATGTAAATGGAGGGGTGTTCCCGCTCCAGGGAGCGAATCCTCCGATCTCCGCTTCGCCGAGCGTGGGATGATTGAACGGCTTCCA
>DIKJ01000078.1:0-4323 GCA_002424525.1 Bacteroidales bacterium UBA5621
AACAGCCTTCTAAGCTGTGGGTCGCGCGTTCGAGTCGCGCCGGAATCACTACATTTATTCACTCTCAGGAGAAGCCTTTGTCCCCCTGATTCTCTTTATCCAGAATTTCAGTCTGCTTTTGATCTTGTCAAAATAACTTCGCCCAAGAATAAAAAGGCTCAGATAGAATAATACTTCACCAGCAATCAGCAATCCTACCGAGATGCCCGCAATCTTACCAGCTGAAAAGCCAAGCCATGGAACTACAGGTATAAGAAGAAAAAGTAAACATGCAATTGTCAGTATAACGAATCCGGTGATCTTCATAAATCTGCTGTCTCTCTTCATGTGCATTTGCAGGTTAATTTGTACAGTTCCATCTGTACATATAAGCTATTCTGACCGGTTTTGTTCAATTACCGGCCTTTTTTTTCCAGCACGAGCACCCAGTCATTCCCGTTTGATATTTCACCAGGCCAGATCGATGAGATAATCAACATGATCCCAGTAATCATATTCTGAAGGGTTGTCTGCCGAACTGCCCGGGTGATCCGGAACTCCTCTCAACTGCAAAATCACAGTTGATAATTATGCTTTTTCAGCAATTACCAGCATTTCAAAATCTTCAGTGGTCAGGATGTCTTTACGGGAAAACGCCCCCAGTTTCGCTCCGAAGATATCTGTCTTTTGAAAGCCGAGTGATTTCAGCATCCACGTTATCTCGCTGGGTACATAATATCTTTCGTTGCAGCTCAGTGTCCTTTTATTTCCGGAATCATCCGTGAACTCTGTAACATTAAAGTCCCTGAACGTCATCAGGTCGAAGGTGTTGCTTCTGTATGTGGCATTATCACCCTTGGAATTTTCTTCCATGAATTTTTCCACGGAATAATATAATGGGAAGAGGCCGTTCAGAGTGGTGAAAATGAATCTGGCTTTCTCCTTTAGCGACTTAGACACGTTCTTAAGTATTTCGTAATTCATTTCATCCGTTTCCATAAGAGGAAATCCGCCCTCGCATAACATTATAGCTGCATCAAAATCCTTGTCAAAAGGCAGATCTCTCGCATCATGATTCAGGAACAATACGTCAAGGTTGGCTGACTTTGCTTTATCTCTTGCTGCCTTCAGCATAGATTCCGACAGATCAATACCCGTGACTCTGTATCCGCGCCGGGCCAGCTCTAATGAGTGCCTGCCGGTACCGCAACCCACATCCAGGATTTTCAGGGACCTGTCGAAATTAAGTTCCTGTTCAATGAAATCGCATTCACCGGCTGTCCCCTGCGTGAAACCCTCTGAATCATAAGCCTTCCCATAGTTATCAAACAGACTCTCGTACCATTGTTTTTTAATCATCTTTTATGAATTTCTCAGTATTAAACTACGACGTATCCGGCTGACTAAAGTTTCTGGCAGACAGGGCAGAAGTATACTGCTCCACCGAGGTAAGGCTCCTTCCTGATGGTCCCGCCACATCCGGGGCAAGGACTTTTTAAAGTATTTTTTGAGAGCACGGTTTTGTATCCGCCAGCCTGTCCGAACAGGTCTTTTTCAGTATCCCGTCCTCCCAGATCTGTCATTCTCTTTAAGGTTGTTTTGAGACTGTTGAACAGCTGACCTTTGCGGGAATCGGTCAGGGCAGATTTCTTCTGCCTGGGATGAATTCCTGAGTTGAACAGAATATCCTGCAAAACCCCGTTGCCAACTCCCGGAATCCGCTGTTCTGTTGCAAGAAGGGCCTTCATTGATATATTCTTTGGTGCATTTTCTCCGATCCTGTCAAAATAGGATTCATCAAAAGCGTCATCCAGAGGAGAAATGCTCTTCAGGCTGATCTTATGATAAGGATTGTCGAAAACTCCGCGGCAGGCCCAGATCAATCCATACATGGCTACGGTGAATGCCATACAACTGCCATCGTTAAAGACTATCAGCAACTGATGTTTTTCCGGTCGCTGTTCAAATGAAGAAAAATACCTCACGTTGGTGCCCTCTCCGATAATTATGGAAACATCGTCGGCACAGTGAAGGTCGACAAACATCCCGTGTCCGTTTGCCGATTTGATCTCTTTTCCGGCAAGGAGTTTTACATACTCTTCGGGATCGCCGTTGTAAAAAGCGAATTTATGAGGGCTTGTAGCAGTTATAACATCCAGTATCCGTTTATTTGCCAGAGTTGAACCTGCCTGACTGCCTATCGTTTTTGATTCGGGAATTTCTAACATGATGATAAGGGTTTTTTATTTGTAAATCCGGTATGCTGATCCTCTGACTATTGAGTTGAATTTATCTGCCTCCTCAAATAATGGACTGTGAGCGGAATTTTCAAAGGAATAGAACTCTTTTTCCGGGGCTTTCAGCTGATT
Source organism: Bacteroidales bacterium UBA5621 (assembly GCA_002424525.1). Classification (GTDB taxonomy): domain Bacteria; phylum Bacteroidota; class Bacteroidia; order Bacteroidales; family VadinHA17; genus LD21. Next base: position 2,349 of record DIKJ01000078.1, read on the forward strand.
AAAAAACTCCCTGGCAACAGAATAAGGCGTTTGATAATCATAGACTCCCTGAAATATGTAAACAGGGATCTTCATACTGTCAATATCTGTCAGTAAATTAGTATTGATCACGTCATTCCACATATTTTCCAGGGAAAACATATTGCCCCTCAAATAATTGAACTTATCACAAAAGGTATATTCCTTAGTGTTCAGAACCATTTTAAACATCGGCCACATGCCTGTTACTTCACGCATTGCACCTCCGAATTTTGTAACATATTTTCTCTCAACCTTCAGAAATTCAAACCATTCTTTACTACCTGAAACAGAATCGGGAAAACTCAGCTCAGACAACTGTCTGACCGCTTTCCTGTCGTTTCGTTCATCTGCCTGTTCTTTCACCCATTCATAGGAAAGCAGCTCTCCCCTATATTGCTGTGCGACCTGTCCTATGCCAAAATATGAGTAAAAAAGCTCAGGATGACGGTATGCGGTTAATATCCCCAGCTGAGATCCCCATGAATGTCCCATTATGAATATTTTGTCCTGATTGAAGCGCTTTGTCAGAAATTCACTTAGCTCACGGGTGTCGGATATAAACTGGGAAAGATTCATGCTTTCCGCAGGAATATGTTTTGAATAGGATTTACCTGCTCCGCGCTGTTCCCAGTAAATCATGATGAAATCCTCTTCAATAGCTGTATTGAAATGCTTCATGAAAGGGATTTCCGGACTTCCAGGCCCTCCGTGCAGAAATAGCATGACGGGCTTGCTGGTATCTGCTCCCCGTATAATTAAATATTGTTCCTGCCCGCCAAGAATAATTGTTTCAATTGACGATATACTACCTGGTACTATATTGCCATCACGACCGGTAATCGGTTCTGCTTTTCCCGGGCTTTTAAACCATATGATCAGGGCAATTATTGAGAGGATCAGGATTATTCCGCTCAAAATCAACGAAATTGTTTTAATGATTTTTTTGCACATTTTCTATATTATTAGTCAGAAATTAACCAGCAACTTCTACCCGCCAAAGCCTTGGCGACGGCGGGCAGCAACCAGCAGCTTAGCTATTTATTTAAAAATCATTGTTTTTAATATCACGATGGTAGTTCTTAATCATTTTCCCGAATATTTTATCCCGTTTTCGTTTTTCGGCGACTGTTGTTTGAAATCTTTCCTGTTCTTTCTGGATTTTCAGGAAATTGTCAAAAGAATCCCTGTCAATACTCCCTTTTTCCAGTGCCTCAGCCACTGCACATCCGGTTTCGCCGGTATGCCTGCAATCAGGAAACCTGCACCTTCGGGCAATCTCAAAAATCTCATGAAACGTTGTCTTTACCCCCTCCTCATTTTCAGTAACCCCTAACTCTCTCATTCCCGGTGTATCGATTATTATGCCTCCGTTTTCAAGGACAAACAATTCACGGTGTTCGGTGACATGCCTTCCTTTATTTGTGCTATGACTGATCGATCCTGTTTTTAAAACATCCTTTTTTAACAGGTTATTGATCAGGGTTGATTTGCCGGCTCCTGAAGGACCGATGGCACAATACGTTTTCCCTCTTTCAATGACATCGACTATCTGATCGAGCCCGCTTCGGGTTATGTTACTCAATAGAATGAATTTTACTCTCTTATCTCTTCTTTCAAGGGCATTGATAGTATCCTGAATCTCAGTTCCGGTTGCCAGGTCGGTTTTACTGATTACCACAACCGGTTCAATTCCGGCGGAATAACATATCGTCAGATATCTCTCAAGGCGGTTGATGCTGAAATTGTTATTAATTGATTGAATAATAAATGCGACGTCAATATTGGCGGAGATAATCTGAACTTCCCCAAATTTGCCCACGGCCTGCCGTTCAAGAACTGATTTGCGTGGAAGTACTCTGTTGATGATTGCCTTATTTGCGTCGTAAACAACCATTGTTACCCAGTCACCCACAGCGGGAAAATCAACCCGGGAGTCTGCAGAAAACCTGAGGTT
>DIKJ01000078.1:4361-8952 GCA_002424525.1 Bacteroidales bacterium UBA5621
TCCCGGTGTTCCTGAGTTACCCTTCCGGTTAGAAAACCCGACAGACTACTTTCAGCCAGGTATTCAGATAACTCCTTTGTAATGCCAAGATCTGAGAGATTCATTCAATATGTTTTTAAGTCAAGGTGATCGTAAGCCTCCTGGCAAATTCTGTATCCAATTTCAATTTATGTGCCAGCAGCTGGTTCATCCGTAAATCAATTATCTTTTCAGAACTTTGTCTGCGGCTATTTTACCCGTAAGTATGGACATCGGGACCCCTGCGGGACTATAAACCCATTGACCTGCCTGATAAACTGAAGGTATCGGTGTCAGAACTGAACGATCAGCGATCTGAATCTTGTTTATAACCGGCATTGATTCCTGAAATTCCCAGCCCGTAATTCCTCCTTCAGAACTTCCTACCCTCGATTCAATGCTTAAGGGAGTAAAAGAGAAGCGTGCAATGACTTTATCTTTTAGCAACGGGTAAACTGAGTCTGAGATTACTTTTAATACACGATCCTCAAGTTCTTTAATAAACTCATCAAGCCACCCGGCTTCATTTATTTGTTTGAAAAGATCATATTCAGCCAGGAGACTGATGATCACACCGGTTTTTCCTGGCGGAACCAGTATGGGATCTTTAAGTCCGGGAATTGAGATCTCATAAGTATTTAATCTGGTGAATTTATCCAGCCAGTTCAGGATCTCTTCTTTTCCGACTTGTGCAAAATTATTCAAAAGGTCGTTTAGCTCTTCGCGGTGCGTTTCGCCTAAACCTTGTTTTAAGGGTGTGTAAAAGAAATGTCCGTGTGCAATCTTCCCGAAACTTTCAAGTGGTTCATCTACTTCAAGGAACATAGTAAAAACGGAATCTCCCCCTCTGTTACTCAGTATCTTCGCTCTGGTCTCTTCGATCGTTGCTTTGATCGCCGGTGAAAGGGTTTCAGTTTCAGCTATCCTGTAAAGAGTCTTCAGATCGGCAGCCCATATCAGGTTCTTATATATATAGCTGAGATTCTGGTCGTCCTTAACAGAATGCTCAGCGGGAAATACCCCGGTAATCTTTGTTTTTGTCTTTAATTCTCCCCCAAATTCCAGTAATTTGCCCTTCAGTGCTTCCGGCAGCTTACCCACTCCACCCCTGGGATAGAAATAATCGAGGTATAGGGAAAAATAGCTCAACGCAAAAAATGAAGGTGTGTTCCTGAAAAAATGCTGGGAGATCATGTCTCTTAGCGAAGGATCTTTAACAATTGTTTTCAGATAATCTTCAACCGGATTGTTCATGCGGTTTATCTTCCTGACGGTAAAGAGGAACCTGGGAAACCAGGGCAGGATCTTTTTGAAAATAAATCCCGGATCCCGTTTCAGATCTTTGAAAACCGGATTCTCTATACCATAGAGGACATCCATGTGCTTCATTACCTTCCGTATGATCATTATGACTTCATCAATCTCACCGCCACTTCCGGGATAGAATTTCTTAAGGAGGTTGCGGTATTCCTCCAGGCTGTCAATGTCTTTGATATTGATAATTTCATTTGCAATCCCCAGGGAAACCGGACTTTTTACTACCTCCAATTCAATATTCAGATCTTTCAGCATGGTGAAAATGATTCCAGCGTCCAGAAGAGCTCTTACTCCCGCATCAAAATAAAACCCGTCCCGGTTAAAGGTATTGACCAGCCCGCCACACTCATTGTTCTTTTCAACAAGCAATACCTTCTGACCTGCTCTTGCCAGGTAAACTGAAGCAGTCAGACCGGCGACACCTCCGCCAACCACTACCGTATCGTACTTATTCTCTGTCATATTTACTTATTCAGACAAGTCAGCACCCTTCAGCTGATCTGATTAATCCGGTTACTTCTCATTCAATCCTGCCAGTTTAAGGGTTGCTTCCCACAATTCGTACGCAGCATCTCTGTCCAGGGCAGGAGGTGCCGGTTCCTCTTCGGTGGTTAAATTAAAGAATTTTCCGCTTACCGGTTCCAGCTCTTTTGATGCTCCGAGATAATACAATGCTTCGGCAGAAATTTCAGGTGATTTTAAGGTCTTGTCCAGGAAATTCCTTTTAAACCATTTATAAACCGGTCCGTTTTCCTGGCCGGTATCCGTTTTCACTGCTCCCGGGTGCATGGTATTGATCGTTACTCCCGTATTCTGAAAATATTCGTTGAATACAATCATTGACAGAAGCTGTGCTGTCTTAGCCGAACCATAACTCTTTAGTCCCGTATATCTTCTCTTCTCCCAGTTCAGATCATCGAACCTCAATCCCCATGCTGCAAACCGGTGTGCTTCTGATCCTACCATAATGATCCGGGCTCTTTCCTGTGATTTCAGCTTATCCCTTAAAATGTAATTCATAATAAATGAAGAGAGGAAGTGGACGACAAAAACCTTTTCGAGCCCGTCCGGAGTTAATGCTCTTTTTGTAAGGTATATGCCTGCGTTGTGGATCAGTGCGTCAATCGGGGTGTTTAGCTCTGAAAGCTCTTTTGATACCCGGAAAATATCGCTCAACAGGCTCAAATCGGCAATTCTGTAATCGCACTTTACACCAAATTCATTCTCAATTTCATGCCGAAGAGCTTCCGATTTCTCCGGATTCCGGTTGAGGCAAAGCAGATTCGCCCCGCGGCCGGCATACTTTCTGGCTGTGCTGTAACCGATACCCGATGTGGCACCTGTAATAACAACAAGCTTATTATTGAATTCCTCATTGCAGACCAGGGGTGCTGACCGGCCGTTCCTGATCATTGCAAATATGTTGGACCATTTATACTCTTTAAAATATTTTGAAAATTTACTCTTCGTTTTCATCACCACGTATTATCCAAACCTCTTCTTCATGAACCTTCTGTAAGCTTTGCCGAACCTTGGAATATTGTCAAATATATCACCCCACAGATCATAGTAGTCCCTCTGCTCTGTAATCTTACCATTTTCGTTTAAGGTAAGCCTGCTGGTTCCATATAATACTGAACTGGGATTTTTCTTGAATTTGATGGTCATTTCCCACTCCATGAAAACTATATTATCCTCTTTGATGGCATTAACTATCTTCATTGACAGGTCTTTTGAGCGGGTTGTTAACCGGCCGGCCATTGCAGTAAACTCTTCGATCCCTCTTAACTCCTGTACGGAGTCCCTGAAATGAATGTCATTGTCGTAATAGGGGAGTATATGCGACCAGTCGGGTTTCCCTTCTGTGTTGTATGTTTTGGACCATAATTCCTTTACAGTCTCAAGTGAAATTATTTTATCGTTCAGATTTCCCGCGACTTCAGAATTAATCTTATCCATATAATTGGGTTAAAATATTCACATTCAGGTTCAGGCTAAAATAGTTATTATGCCTGGTTTCAGGTTTTGTGGTAAAAATAAGGATTTTTCTTCTGCGCAGAAGGAATTTTTGTATTTTGATATCGCTATCATTTCGGATACCTGTCACAAGGAACAGGGCAGGCAGTGGGAGAGGGAAGAGTTAGCTGGTGAACTAATTTGTTTTAGCAAGTGATACAATATCTTTTACTTCAAGTATCTGTTCCGGATAGCCAGCTAACACTGAGTTTATCATGGCAAGCCCCAGCTCTCTCAAGGTTAAAATGAATCCCGGCATTATCAGCCGGAAGAGAGGATAGAAGGGATTGAAGAGATAATAGACCTTGTGAAAACGTTTTAGCCCTTTTGTCGGTTTCATTAGTCCGGACCGAAAAGAATACACCTTTTTAAACGGTAGTTTGAAAAGGCTGGCTTCAGTCATTCCCTTAATCCTGGCCTGCATGAATTTTGCCCTGGCCCCGGCATCAGCACCAAATCCTGAAACATAGCAGAAAATCATCTGTGGATTAAGGGCTGAAAGTTTCCCTGCAACGGATAAAGTCAGGTCAAAGGTTATGTTATAATATTGAGACTCTTTAACTAATGGTGATATAGTGCCAATACAATAGAAGCATGCGTCATATCCTGTCAGCTGGCTTTCAATAAGTGAAAGGTCGAAGAGATCCGCATGAATTATCTCCGTTAGTTTGGGATTCGATACTTCACAGGGAGTGCGGTTAATAACCAGAATTTTTTCGACTTCCGGATGAGATAAACATTCGTGGAGGATCCCTTCGCCAACCATCCCTGTCGACCCCGTAATTATCACTTTGATTTTCATGGCCATTCCTTCTCTTTATTAAATTCATGATAATCCTTAATAAAGGTAAATATTTTTTCTTTTAACATGACGATAAGCGGGTAAGGCCAGGCATGAAGAAAGTGTCTGGCAGGTTATTCAGGAAGTAGTAGTCCGGATTTAGACATACAGAGAGGTGCGGAACCCTCTGACGCCGTAGTACGATTCTGCACCATTTTGGTACACGAAGACATGGTTATAGCGGCGATCACAAAATAGTGCCCCGCCCGGTTTTCTGATCCCGTCTGGTGTCTTCACCCAACTCGACGTTTTAGTATCGAAATTACCAAGTTTCTGCAATTCCCGGTATTGTTCTTCAGTTAAAAGCTCACTGCCCATGGCAGCTGCCATATCTAAGGCGTTGTTTTCTGGTTTATGTTGTTTCCGTGACTCCAGTGCCTCCCGGTCGTAACAAACATT
>DIKJ01000078.1:9043-10874 GCA_002424525.1 Bacteroidales bacterium UBA5621
GTGACCAAAGTTTTTCCTTATTGGCCTCGAGCCTTGCCTGTACTTTATCCCATTCGAGACCTTTGTGACGGTTCATGTTTTTCTCAAAACGGGCTCTCAATACTTTGAGAAGCTCTTCGAGCTGTTCTGGGGACAACTCCCTTCTTTTTACTACACCTGGCATAACCTTCATTTTAAGAATACAGGCAGCCAATTCGTTTTTGGCAATAATTTTCCACAAGTCCCTGATCAAATTAGCTTACCTGGTGGTGGCTGGTCCATGTTTTATTGTATCTAACAATCAGGCTGGCTGTTTGTTCAACCCCCGGAACTCACTGATGTTCTCTTTTGAAGCTCCCGATCTTATTTCAGATAACCACTCACTCTTCCAACTATTCCAGGGATCCGGAACCAGATGCTAAACAGTGCTTGAAAAAACTTCTTTATGAGCCAGGTCGTAAAGATATAGTCCATTCGTAAAAGAATGAAGAAGATTAGTAATCATACCAATAGTTTTATTCTAAGGCTTTTATTTAATGATTTTGTTAGTTATTGGGTCTTTAATAATCAGATAGAATTTTACCGATGTATCCGGCTTAATACCGAATGATTTATCTTCTGGCTTAATTAAATCTGGCCTTTTAGCATAATACAGATCTGAACCGGGGAACCGATAGGTCAGTAGATTGTCATTTGGCAGGTTTAATGATGGAGATTCGATTTTATGACTTTCCTGTGAAAAGTTGGTATTTGGCTTAGTTATTTGATCATTTGTTAAACTATTCTTATATAAATTTTTGTTTTGCTAACCCCGGTACTATTTTAAGAATACATCCAGATAAACCGAATGACGCCCGTACGTTTCATAAAAAGGCTTAAAAACAACACCGTCAATATTAAATTGCAACTGCTCGGTATCACCTGATATCGATTTACTTATATCTTTTGCATTTAATGTTACCTTACGCCATTCTTTCAGTGGCTCAGACTCCTGAGCTGCCAGTAAAACTGGTCCGTAAAACAAACTGGCAATATTCTGCTGATCCATAACCGGCTCTAAATAAAATTGAAATGGCATCTGCAATTCAACCGTATCCCCGTCTTTCCATTTGCGGCTTAAAGTAAGATAACTTCCTGGTACAGCCTTAACTTTTTTCTTTTTGCCATTTATCTTCACAAAAAATCCTTTAGTTGCCCAATGTGGCACACGTACATTAAGGTCAAACTCGCCATTACCTTTAATGGCTAATCGCGTACGGTCTTCTTTTGGATAAGCTGTTGTTTGAGTTACAGTTACATTCTTTTCTGTCCATAATAATGTTGAAGGCACATAAAGATTCACATACAAAGCCTGGTTGTCTGCACTTTTAAAATAAATTGAGTTTTGAAGTTTTGTATTACTCTCAAGAGCAGTACCGTTACAACAGGTAAAACCTCTCATATTAGGGTTGCCAAACTGTTTTACAGAGCCTGCTCTCAGGGGCACGTGATAGGTATTTGCAGGGGTGTTCTCTGCAACAGAAGCAAGAATGTGATTGTAAAGCGCACGCTCGTAATAATCCATTAACTCTGCACGCTGATCAAAGAGAAAAAGGTCTCTGGTTAATTTGAGCATATTATATGTTGCACAGGTTTCATTCTGGCCACCGGCCGAAAAACCGTTTTCATAAAGAGTTGCCGGTTGACTGGTGAAGCATTCCGCATTGGCAGGATTACTTGCTCCTGCAACTCCTCCAATACTGTACATATAATCATTAGTGGCCTTAAACCAGAAGTTATCAGCTATATGATAATATTCCGGGGAATCTGAAACACGATACGTTTCAAGTGCCCCGATAATTTGAGGTATGTG
>DIKJ01000078.1:10959-11991 GCA_002424525.1 Bacteroidales bacterium UBA5621
CAGATAACGAGGCTCGCTGGTCATTCGGCACACTCTTGCCATAGCTTCGTTCATTCCCCCATACTCTCCTGCAATGTATCTGTTCCACATACTTATAAGTGTCCTGGTTGGCAACTGACTCAGCCGGGCATGTACCCAGTCACCCATACCTTTTACAATCTCTAATGCCTTTTCATTGCCACTGACTTCATAAATATCCATCAACCCGGCCAGGATTTTATGCAGGGTATAGTATGGAGCCCAGATTCTGGTATTATCAGTTCCATAGCTCGCTCCATTTTCCAACATAATAAACTGGTCTGGCGGATAGGCACTGATAAATCCTTTACCCCAGTTCCAGTAATCTGTTCGGATACCATTTACACTCAAATCTGAATCAAAGTCTGATTTGCCCGGACCTGGTGGCACGGCTGTTGGGACTGACACATATTCTCCTCCGGCTGTTCGTGGTTTTCCTGACATTTGTGATAATTCATACAGCGTATTCACCATGTATTCCATTTTATCAGCAAAATTTGACTGGAGCGACGCATCATAACTGGTACTCGCATGCGCCTGAGCGATAGCGGTAAGATAATGCCCGGTAGCATGACCGCGCAATTTAGTCTGCTGACTATCCCATCCCCCCAGAGGTTCTGCTCCCTTTGGCTGTTCTTGCCCAAAGGCATTGCGAAACATATACAGGAAATGGTCCGGATTTGTACTTGCAAGGCCTGTTATGAATTTATCACGGTTCTCAATAAATTTTGTGTTGTGGTTATGAAGATCAGAATTTAATAAAACCTGGTCAAGATCAAAAACTTCCAGCGTCCGATCTGGTGCAGGAGGCTGTTTCGCCTCTTTAACTCTGACAATCGCATTTGGTTGTATATCTGTTCCGGCAACTCTTCCAGTTATTGTATATGTGCCAGGAGTAAGTACCTGACTATTATCCACAGGTGCCGGCCAAAGCACTCTTACATCTGGCCCTTCAGTTTTATTGCTGTAAACGCCCTGTACATAGCGTGGTAATCTTGGGAGATACCCCACTTC
>DIKJ01000078.1:12076-13367 GCA_002424525.1 Bacteroidales bacterium UBA5621
ACCGGTTCTTCCTTTTTCAAGGAATTATCATGAATCCTGGCAATTTGTCTTTCACTTAAAGGGATCCTATAGATTCGGAAATCGTGCAATTTGGCATTTAAATACGTATTATCAGAAGCCAGTGATTTCCCTATATAGAGTTTATTGCTTTCTCCTGAATTATTATCGAATAGATGTTCTAAATCCACCTCTGCATTCTTTGCCTCGCTGACCAGCACTCCGTTAAGGTATGTACTCAAAGTTTTGGACGGAACATTAATAACAATAGCTAAATGATTCCATTTATTAACTGCCACCGCTGGTGAACTTGCAATATACTTACCAGAATTGGTTATGATTTGAGCCTGATAACCTTCTTTGTCTTTAGTGCCTGCCGGTGCAGCAAAGAAATGCGACTGGCTGCTTTTTCCAAAATCGAAAAATATCTGCCCGCCTTTTGCAGTGCGCAGGTAAATCCATCCAGTGATACTAAGTGATTCCTGTCCCGTCACCGATTCACCCGGAATTGAAATAAATGCTTCACTATCTCCTGGTAAAGAAAGTACATTACCAAACAGTTCGTCTTCTGCAAACCTGAAATCAGAGCCTTGAATGCTGGCATGTAAATTATTACGGGACCAATCTCTTGCATCCACTTTAAATATATAGCGGGCAATTAATCCTGTTTCTCCGATTCCGTCTAAAATTTGATCACCGCTTTGTGCAAATACTGAAGCTGTGCCCAAAGCACAAATACTTAGTATTATTCCCACGTACAGCTTATACGTTTTCATAATCAGATTCTTTTTAGTTGTTTTTTCATCAATGAAGTAAGTATGATGATAATTCTCCGGTTCCAGATTAACAAATATACTTTAAAGGTTGAATCATGTCTGGCAGTTCGGCAGTTGTTTTAACGAGAATCTAATTTGCTCAGAAATCATTAGTCAATTGTTTCTCGTCCATAATTCATTCCACTATTTGACAATAATTAATATATTCATTTCCAATCAACTGGCAACTTATATTATTTAAATACAATGTAGCTTTCTTTAAATGCGAGGGTGTCAATCAAATTGTATGATGGATTCTGCATAAACAGCAAGTAATCATTGGTAATCATATTATTGATCGGCGCCGAGATAGTTTGACTATAAAATTGATTGTCTAAGGAATAACTTCTTTCCATGTAGCTTACAATACAAACAAGGATTTCATCATCGTTTTTCTTTATATATATCGGTCTTAAGTATTTAACTATATCCAGAAACATAGGGCGTGGTATTCTTTCAACTATTTCGGGACTACATTT
>DIKJ01000206.1 GCA_002424525.1 Bacteroidales bacterium UBA5621
ACAGCAGCTGGACATGCACCACGGGTGGACCGGGGAATATAGGCTTCGTGGCATACTATGACTTCAAGCCGGGCTTTGTCGGAAAGATTTATCTCTCTGCTGGAACCAATCCGGCAACCGGAGACCTCACCAAACCGATGGGCAACATTACAGTCTCTGACGTTGACAGCGATGGCCTCTGGGAGGTGACTGTTGATAACTCAGACAGGCCTGATCTGCTATTTACCGATGCATATCTTTATGTGGGGACACTGGCGGGGTATACCGGTTTATACTACACCGCATTCCCAATTAAAACAGGTGTGATCACACCCGTAGCTCCGCTGATATTCCAGCTGACTTTTTAATAGCTGAGATTACAGGAGGACCGGGAAGTTTCCGGTTCGGTTAAAGAATTGACATAAGAGAGGCTGTCCTGTCCGGACAGCCTCTTAACATTCAGATAAAGCTATTGATTTGGGTTTAATGAATTCTTAATAGACCATTAATTCAATATTAACTAAGTACGTGTTATTTAATAATAAGTTTACTCTATGAAATTTGGGTTTTTTCATATAAGGTTAGTTTAGGGTGACAGGGCCGGAAATTTCCGGCCCTGTCGTTTTTTATTTTAACCCGGAATAGAAAAGACGAATTCACTTCCCTGGTTAAGGATACTGTTAACCCATATCTTCCCTCCGTGAATCTCAACAAACTCTTTACATATTTTCAACCCGAGTCCTGTTCCCTGTTCCATGTTTGTCCCGGGTTTTGTAGAGATGCTATCCCTTCTGAATAAATCATTGACCTGATCATCAGAGATGCCGATACCGGTATCTTTCACTGAGATGTCCGCTCCATTTCCATGCTCAACAGCACTAACTTCAACGTTACCTGAATTGTAGGTAAATTTAATTGCATTGCCCAACAAATTTCTGAGGACCGTGTTCAGCATATTCTTATCCGCGAAGATGATTATTTCGTCTTTTACGTTGTCGACCATCCTGATGTTCTTCCTTTCGGCTGCCATTCTCAAATCAGACATATTTGTTGCTATTAAGCTATGAAGGTTTACCCGTTCGGGGTTAAACTTCAGTAATCCGGTCTGAGATCTTGACCAGGCAAGTAAATTCTGCAAAACCTCAAATCCACCCTTGGCAGAGTCGTTTAAAATCACTGCAAGTTCTTTTATCTTTTCAGGGCTCATCCTATCTATATTATTGTTTAACAGCTCTGTAGCACCCAACAGGCTCGTGAATGGATTTTTCAGATCATGGGCTATTATGTTAAAGAATTTATCTTTTGCATTATTGATTTCTTTCAGGCTGCTTTCACTTTTTTTAAGTGATTCCTCTATCTTATGCCGTTCTATTAATTCCTGGTTCAACCTGTAGTTCGATGATTCGAGGTCAAGAGTCCGCATCCTTACTTTATTCTCCAGTTCCTTGTTTAAATTCCTGTACCTCGATTCACTTAATCTAAGCTCGGTCTCAATTGTTTTTCTCAGGGCGCATAAGGATGCCTGATAACATATTGCCTCAACAATGTCTGCATCATCACCCTGAACCGGGTCCGACGTAAATATTAATATTCCTCCGTAACTCCTGCCGTTTTTTACAATACCGACTGCATATACATTCAGATCAGGTCCATTCAAATGAGGTTGTATCTCCGGATTCCCATCATCCCGAAAAAGATAAGTCTGAATGTCATCAGACATCCTTTGAAGTTTTCCCTCATTGAAGAGATTCCTCATCTCGTTCTTTACAGGGTTGGCTGACAAGAATTTTTCACGAAATTCAACATCAGTAATTGGTTTGGTTGGGTCAAGCCAGGGCTTAAAATATTCAAATCCTGACGTATGACTTCTTTTATGATTATTTGATTCAATGCCAATCACTCCAACATTATCCAGTAAAATACGTATATCGTTGCACGATTCCGTGAATATGGCCGGGATGTCTTTGCATTCATTGATAGCTGCAGTAGCTGAAGACAGCAGTGAAAACTGCCTGGCCTTCTTTTTTAACAGTCTTTGGATTTTTTTCCTTTCAATGCTATAAATAATTGCATGCAGGATGACATCGCTTGTCAGGTTGTTTTTCACCAGGTAATCCTGAGCCCCCTCCCTGAGTGCCGCAAGTGCAGTGTCTCTGTCATCGAGTCCTGTCATCACCACTATTGGCGAATTATTGTCAAAATCCTGTATTCTTCTGACCGTTTCGAGGCCTACGCTGTCCGGCAGGCCAAGATCCAGCAATATGACGTCAAATTCATTGCCGGGAAAGAGTGAAAGTGTGTCTTTAAGCGAAACCGCCAGGCTTAGTGAAAAACCGATACCTGAAGATTTCAACAGTTCCTTTACCAGGAGAGCATCTCCCGGGTTATCTTCAATAAGCAGGATTGAATATGTCTTTTCGGTCAACAAAGTCTCCTGACTGAGAATATCCGCCCTCAAGTCGGCATTTGTCCTAACTACATTATTCGTTTCAGGCATTATCTTTTTCGGATTTTTTGACTCTGACCTCACTGTCAACTTTCATTGCGTTCGACCTTGGGGGAAGTTTTACGATGGAAAACCAGAAATCTTCAATAGACCTGACCACATCTATAAACTGGTCGAGGTCTATCGGTTTTGTTATGTAGCAATTGGCATGAAGATTATATGATTTCAGAATATCTTCCTCCGCCTGGGATATGGTCATGACCACTACCGGGATATGCTTAAGATTATCATCATTTTTAATCTCCGAAAGCACCTCCCGTCCATCTTTTTTTGGAAGGTTAAGGTCAAGGATTATAAGATCCGGTTTATGTTCATTTTTGTACTTGCCCCGGTTGTGAAGGAAATCAAGAGCCTCAACACCATCATTTACTATTGAAAGGGAATTGATAATTTTGTTATAATTCAGAACCTCCCTTATAAGCCTTGCGTCTCCTGCATTGTCCTCCACAACCAGGATATCAACTGACTCAATTATAGTGTTTCTCATTGGCTTGATATTATTGTTTTCTTATTGTAAAATAGAATACAGATCCTTTGCCTGGCGATGAATCGATCCATATCTTACCTCCATGTCTGTCGATAATGCGTTTGCAGATTGCAAGGCCAATGCCGGTACCCCCGAATTCTTCTTTTGAATGCAATCTCTGAAAAATCTGGAATACCCTGGTGAAATACTGAGGTTCAATCCCTATCCCGTTATCACTGACAGAAAACAGATAATTATGGTTTTCCTCCAGGGCCGATATATGTATCCTTGGAGAAGTTTTACAGAATTTTATCGCATTGTCAATCAGATTCTGCAGGAGCTGAACAATCTGTCTTTCATCTGCTAAAACGACAGGCAGTTCGTCACTGGTAATCAGGGCACTCGTTTCCGCAATTTTAATATTCAGGTTAAAAATAACCTGACCCAGGATGGCTTGCATGCTGCATAATGAAAACTTGTTACCTCTTGTCTCAACACGTGAGTATTCGAGAAGGCCGTTGATAAGAAGCTGCATCCTGATGGCTCCGTCAACTGCAAACTGAATGAACTCCTGGGCATCTTTGTCGAGTTTATCATGGTACCTCTTCGATAGAAGCTGGGTGAAGCTTGAGACCATTCTCAAGGGTTCCTGGAGGTCGTGGGATGCCACATAGGCAAATTGCTCCAGGTCTTTGTTCGAACGGAGTAAATTTTCATTCAGCAAAAACAAAGCCCGTTCGGTACCTTTCTTCATTTCTGTTATATCAAAACAGACACCTGTCATCTTCAAAGGTTTGCCACCTATATCTTTCTTTACGAGTGCTTTGATACTGATATAGTTAATATTATCATCATTATGACGTATTCTGAATATCGTTTCAAGAGGGTTTCCATCAGTAAGAGCCAGTTGAAAGGCATCGCGGACATACGGAAGATCCTCTTCGTGAATGATTTTTTCAAATACATCCAAACTCTTTGCTGAAAATTCCGTATCCAGGCTGAAGATTTTATTCGATCTCTTATCCAGGTCGATCCGATCGTTTATTATATCCCATTCCCAAATACCAATATTCCCGTTCTCCAGGGCAATTTCCAGTTTTTCCTTGGATTCCTTCAGTGCCTTATCGGCGTTAATCCGATCGGTAATATCGATCATAATCACCTGTATTGCCGGGCCATCTTCATCGTCTATCCTTGCCGCCACTACCTCTACATCCTTTATTGATCCGTCTGACCTGACGATTTGCTCCACCTCCATCGGGACACTCTCCCCCTTAAGCAACTTTTCTATCCTGGCCTGTACCATCTGGTGGGAGTCGGGATGCAGAATCTCGAACGGAGATTTGCCTATGATCTCTTCCGCGGTGGCCGCACCCAACAGCTTACAGGCTGCAGAATTTAACATTACAATTTTATTTTCCCTGTTAACATAACTCGCTCCCGGTGAAAGTTCCATCAGCCGTCTGTATCTTTCTTCACTCTTCCTGATGGATTCTTCATTTCTTACCCGTGTCATTGCTATTGCCACCTGGTCAGTAACATCCTTCATCATTGATGTCTCTTCCTCGCTGAGGCTTATCCGGGAAGTCGATCCGAATGAAACTGTACCTATCACCCTGCCCCCGGAAAGGATAGGATGGCATGCATAAGATTTAATCCCAAATGATTTCAGCAAATCAGTCCTGCAATCATTTGACTCAGGTATGTTTTCCAGGATTACTCTTACTCCGTCCCTGACAACGCTCCCGCATATTGAAACCCCTATGTCAAGCCATTCTATTTCTCTTGCCGATGCTTCCGGAATCCCGGCATAAGAATTCAGGTGGAGCCTTCCATTCTTATCGTCAAGAAGAAAGTTGAAAAAGATCTGACAATCGAGAAATTTCATCACCTTTAAGCCTAATGAACTGATCAAATCCTGTGGGTTTTTGCTTGCCAGAAGATCAGCTGCCGTTTGGGAAAGTATTTCATTGCGTTCACTTGTCTTCTGTAATTTAAGGTCCATCAATTTATGATCTGTAATGTCATGGACCATTCCCACTGATTTTAAAATTTGCCCGTCGATATTCCTGATGTGATTGCACTTTTCAAATAAATATCGAATTTCACCAGTATCCCTTTTAATAATTCTGTGTTCAACTTCATAAGTATCCCGCCCGTTTCTTATGGAATCCATATATGCCCTGTTAACATAATCCCTGTCATCAGGATGTATCAAATCGAGAAAAGATTCATAACCCAGATTATTCTCTTTGGGGGACAGTCCGAAAATATCGTATGTCGCCTCATCCCATCTAAGTTTAGCCCCCGTCACATCAAGCTCCCAGCTTCCAAGCAGAGCCATCTTTTGTGTTGAACTTAACTGTTGGTTGGCAGAATAAAGCTCTGCCGTCCGGTCTCTCACTCTTTCTTCAAGTTCAACATTTAACCTTACGAGGTTTGCCTCGGCTTCCTTCAGGCTGGTTATGTCGATTCCCATCTCCATAATAAGCTGTGAGCCATCAGAATCAACGTAGGGGAAATCATAAATTGAATAAATATGACCATCAGGACCTGTCCATTCCCATTCGTGTTCTTTATTTTCCTTAAAGACCTTGAAGGATTCACATGTTTCACAGGGTTCAGAGCGGTTAAACAGAAACTGGTAACACCTTCTGCCTCCGGATGCACCAAAGCGCTCACGGAAATATTTATTCGAATATGCTACCTGATAATCAGGTGTTAACAGGATTATATATGCCGGAATCATCTCAAGAAGACCCTCCAGACGCTTACGCTCTGCTATCACGTTCTTCTCGGCATTTATTCTCTCTTTTATTTCAATATCAAGAACCTGGTTCAGATTAATCAGTTCCGCGGTTCTTTCCTTTACCCTGCTTTCAAGCTCATCATATGACTTTTGTAAATTTTCGTCCGCAATCAGTCTTTTATTGTCAGTTATTGTTAAAGATCTGGCTGCTATCCAGATTAACAAAATAAAACAGAATATGTATGCTGCAGTCATAAAGACTACGCCCTCCACCGAGTTAACTATTTGCTTCTGTTCTCCGAATATATGGAGCCATCCGATAAAAATCGGAATCAGTACTACCCACGGGATAAGACGCCTTGCCATTATTCCGCCAATGTCACTGCCTGCAAACACCTTCATAATCCAGGTATCGGTCCGCACTAAATAAATCGCGATGCATGTAGCGCAGAATGATATTCCCGAGTTCAATGCCACAGGGTTATTATAAAAATCATGAATTGACAGAGCACCCAGGAGATAGCTTGCCGGTATCATGAAGGCTATTGCAGACACCGGGAAAAGCAATATGTGTCCAAAGTTTGCAGTGTAATAATTAGCAGAAGCAAGCAAAATAAGAATGACCCCGATCAGGGAAAAGATAACTGCCGACAATAAGGACATCATATGGTCCGGCGAAAGTAATTGTCCAAGTACAGGAACATTTGCAAAAATGCCGGGCAACCCTGGCCTGGTACCGGACCAGCTTATTATTGTCAATGAACCGACAACAACCAGAAAAATTCCGGCAATTACCAGGCTGATTTTCTTTATGCTGTCTGACAGCCGCAAAAAAGAAATTATAAGTGCAAGGGATGTAACAAGGAAACAGAAAGAAGTAACTACTTTCATGGACGGCCAGACGTATCCCATATCTTTAAGCCAGTTCAATCCAAAAGTCCAGCCAACAAAATCCAGAAGACTGATTGTTACTACCAGTCCAATGCAAATCCACGCGATAAAACTTTTCCGTTGAGGCAGGTTTACCGACTTCCGTTTTTTTTCCACGGGCTGACCTTTATTCATTGTCTGCATCGTGAATGCTGGAAAAGAATTAATTTAATAATCCTGTATGAAACATCGTCTTTCCTTGATCTAGTAAATCTATTAATAAATTATTAAATTTGTTGATATTTAAAGCCGATTTTTACCATGAGAGTTCTATTAGTTGAGGATGATTTGAAAATTTCAACTTTTGTAAAAATTGGGCTTGAAAGCAATGACTTTATTGTAGATCTGGCATATAACAGCCAGGAGGCTGAAAAACTCGCACTCTCGAGAAAGTATGATATCATGATTCTTGACATAGTAATACCCGGCATTTCGGGTTTTGAATTATGTAAGGTCATAAGAAACAATAATATACTCACCCCTATCATTCTCCTCACATCACTTGATTCCATTGCAGACAAGCTCGAGGGATTTGATTGCGGGGCAGATGACTACATGATCAAACCATTCATCTTTCAGGAGCTCCTGGCCCGTATTAACGCATTGAATCGCAGAGTCAAGTCAACAAGCGTAAAACCGTCTCTAAAAATTGCCGACCTTGAGGTTGATTCCATCAGGAAAAAAGTCCGGAGGGGAGGAAATGAAATTGTCCTGACTGCAATTGAATACAGGATCCTGGAACTGCTTATTGAAAACAAGGAAAAGGTCTTTGACAGGATCAGTATAGCCGAAAAAATATGGGGATTTTCTTTTAATTCGGGAACAAACGTTATTGATGTACATCTTGCATCACTCAGGAAAAAAATCGATAAGGATTTTGATATTAAGCTTATACATACAAGGAGAGGGCTTGGATTTGTCATTAGCGAAAATGGATAATGTTTTTGGCTCCGGCCACTTATTCATTTAAATGTATGAGTTAATTCAATCTTCATAAAAGTTTAACGCATATTTAGCCTCTTCCACTGGTTGTACTCCTAATTTTGATTATTAAGATCGAATTTAATGAGATTACTCCTGGTAGAGGATGACCCGAAAATTTCGGCATTTATTAAAATAGGGCTGGAGAGCAATAATTATAGTGTTGACGTTGCTTACGACAGCTCTCTTGCCGAAAGGCTTGCCCTTTCAAGAAAATACGATGTCATAATACTTGATGTCGTGATCCCCGGAATTTCCGGATTCGATCTTTGCAAAAACATCAGGAACAACAATATAATGGCTCCTGTTCTTTTACTCACATCCCTTGATTCAATCGAAGATAAACTGACCGGATTTAATTCCGGTGCCGATGATTACCTGGTCAAACCCTTTAGCTTTCAGGAGCTGCTTGCCCGGCTGAAAGCTCTGAACAGAAGAAACGGTGATCTGACAATAAAGCAGGTTCTCAGAACCGCTGATCTCGAAATTGATACAAGTTCCAGGAAAGTCAGAAGAGGCGGGAAGGAAATTCTTCTGACGGCAACTGAATATAAGATACTGGAATTATTCATGGAAAACCGTGAGAAAGTATTTGACCGTATGCTTATTGCAGAAAAGATTTGGGGATTTTCATTTAATTCAGGCACAAACATTATTGATGTACATATAAATTCTATCAGGAAGAAAATCGATAAAGACTTCACTCCCAAGCTTATTCATACAAGGAAGGGCTTTGGGTATGTGCTTGGTGAAGAGGAATGATCATAATCAATCAAACGCAAAACAGCACCCCTGCATAGTTTTAATTGAAGAACCGCATGTAAAAAAAGGAGGTTGACCGTCAGGGTCAACCTCCTTTTAGTTTAGCAGAAATTTATTTACTGCTTCACAAACTTATAAGTTACAGTTTTCGTTTTACCGGCAACTGTCTGTGAAAGACTTACATAGTATTGACCAGCAATTAACGCGCTTATGTTATCAGACAATGTAAATGTCCCGGGCGTCCCTGGTGCATTGTTCAACAATATCTTAACAACAGCTCCCTTGCTGGTACCAATCACCAAAGTAATAGGTCCGGTATCAGGTAACTGATAAGTTATCAGGATATTTGCCGTCGCGGGGTTGGGCGACAGGGAAACCTTTAGAGTCGCAGCTGCTGTTACTGCCAAAGTCTTGACCTGATCAACCAGAAGTTCCGGATTCACAATCGGGACGAAGGATGCATCAGCCAGCTCATTCAGCGGGTTGACTGCAAGGGTCAGAGCCAGGGTCTGCAGCGAGGTGAATCCGCTCTTAGGAGTCATTGTGATGTTTACCAGGGGCTGACCCGGCTGTACAGTGACCGGCGTCATCGAGTTCCAGCCTATCGTCAGTAAACTGCCAGTCAATTTAAAGGTTGGCAAAACTGCTGAACCGGCAATTGAAACACCCTGGACCGAAACAAGGTTCGTCGGGACATTGAGAACAAGCGAGATTGCTCCGATTGTCAATTGAGGAGATGTAGCAGCAAGGGTAAGGGGAAGGATGAACGGGCCGGTGCTCGGCACACTCAAAACTCCGCCGCTGAAATTAAGCTGCACATTTGAAGCTCCTACTGCAACATTCGGCTTGAAGCTGCTGTTGAAGTCTCCGGTGCTCATTCCAAGGATATCAAAGCCGGTTACCGACTCACCGTTCACAGCTGATGTGAATGGCAGTGGATTGGTTGATCCGGAGCCGATTGCTTCCCAGAACACCCAGGGTCCCCTGGCAAATGCGGCAGCAATGACAAAGTTGTTCTGGATGCCGGTTGCATCAAGGGTGTTGATAAGAGTACTGTTGTCCACATCACCTGCCATAAACTTCACATTCGGGATGATCGACGGGGTAAGAGCCCATGCGTTGACTGCCCCGGCATCCGTTGAATTGACGCCTCCCGGCAACATCGGAGTGGTCACAATAACCGGATAAACACCGGAAGTAACATTATTGATTATAAATGCACCGGCAAGATCCGTGACAGCTGTAACCCCGTTGACCGATACGGTAAAGCCAGCCAGTGGATCGAGGGTCGCATTATTGTATTTCAACGTTCCGCTGAGAGAACACGCGTTGACGGTCAGCGGGGCAGGACTCGAAGTAGTTACCGCACCCGGGGTTGCATTCGACAGAATGCACCTGTATTTATATCCGGTAAACAAAAGGTCAACAGGGGCTATTCCCAGGGAGGCAGTAGTTGTTCCGGAATATGGAACTGCATTCGCAAGATTTGTCCATGTTTTCCCTCCGTCAGTACTTACCTGCCACTGGTAAGCAGATGCATTGGTTGCTGTAACTGAATAGGTCAGGGCATCACCGGCACAGGCAGTTCTCGGTATCGGTTGTGTCGTAATCTGAGGATATGTGAGCCTGAGCGGACTTGGATGTATTTCCAGCGGGCGCATCATGCTCATATCTTCATGGTCGATAACATGACAGTGCCATACGTAACCCGGGCCCAGGCTTGGATCAAACGGGAACATCAAGTCAGCCGGTGCAGCATTTACCGGTCTGTCTGTCGGGGCAACCCTCATGACAAATTTGGAGATAAAACCTGGAAGCACGGTGACGTTGTCCTTCCATCCCATCTCCTCAGGTTCTGCCGGGATTTCCGGTCCCGTTACAAACGGACTGAAAGCAGGATTGCCTCCGACAGCTCCGTCTGCATTTAAAACATCGTACGGCAGGGGTGATCCGGCGCCACCGGGGTAATCCATTGATCCTGCAGGGTATGGCGGAAGATTTCTCCCGTTGGTGTTCCATGCCTCTGCATATGCCTGCAGATATCCCACATCATTAATGGGCTGACGGCTCACAAGCTGCCACTGCATAAGATGGATATGCATAGGGTGAGCATCAGCCGAGACGTTTGCGATCTCAATAATCTCGGTAGTACCTTCGGTTGGAAATTCCGTCGGTCCGCCTGCGGCATTGGGATCACCTGCAACGGCCAGACTTGCCTCGAAATAGGTGTTATTCACCATCACAGCGGCCGGGCCGCCGAACGACATGACCTCATTAAGGATAATCTGTCTTTTGACAGCAGGGGTAATCAGCGGATCAATGGTCCCGGCAAAGTCGGTAAGTTTGACCAACGGGTTGGCAGGCCTGAGGTTGACAGGCAACAGGCTCTTATCAGTACCCGCTGTCAGGGGATTGGCAGCTGAGACCATTGAACCGTTGACGACAAACTGCATTATTACATCTGTCAGGCCGGGAACGACGGGATCACCAAAGGGGAACGGTGCGTTCGCATTTTGTTTCAGTATGAGTGTTTTTCCGGCAAATGCACTAAAATCAATTACGACATCAGCTCTCTGACCGGGGCCTATGTTTAATGCTTTACCTGCTGCAGGATCAAGAACAACAGGGCTTGACAACAGACCGCCTTCAACACCAACAACGGTGATTGCGGGTCCGGCGGTCGTCCCGTCTGCCGCATCCACAAGCCACATATTCAGCCAACGTGCATTGCACCCGTCAAGGATACGGAAACGGTACTTGCGCGGTGCAACACTCAGGTACGGCCATGTCTTGCCGTTTACCACAAAAATATCACCGACAAATTCCGGAGTCCAGAAAGGATGAAGTTCGGGGTTCGGAGGAGCTACCGGCCAGTAAAGGGCACCGTCGGTATCAAACATCCGGTCCTGGATACCAAGTTCTATTTCCGGAAGATAGGCATTGGTTCCGTTGAATGTAGGAGTTTTCCCCGCCGGCGTGGCTTCAACTACCATGTCATCACCAGACCAACCGGGAAGATGGGCTAACTCCTCATCCTCGCCTCTCAGAAAATAGTAGCCGGCCAGTCCAGTATAGACATTTATCCTTGTCAAACCGTCATCATGAGGATGGTACCAGAGTGTGGCAGCCTCCTGCTGGTTGGGATATGTTACCAGGCTGGACGCCCCAAAGGGGAATCCCGGGCCGTTTGTGGTACCGTCAGGCATAAACCATGAGTTCGGACCGCCGTCAGAGCCTGATGGTATCTCCCCTCCATGAAGGTGGACCACCATCGGTATCTGACCAAGATAAGGCTCGGTAAGAGCCGGCGTGGTAAGCGGATAGCCGTTCATCATCAACGTCTGGTCTGCCAGTATGTTGAAATGATCATATGTCAGGCCTGCCAGCCCATTCAGATACTGAACGGTCAGTTGATTGCCCTGCATGGCCTCTATTGTCTGGGCAGGCCACATCGGGACTCCCCATGTCTTACCGTTATCCTTTGAAATGGCATAGGCGGCATAGTTACCCTTGCCTGCGTCAGGCGTGGCAGCATCACCGATTGTACCGGTGCCAACGGTCATGCCCGTCGGCAGGGCTACCTGTTTTACCGGAACAGTCTTAATGATAAGATTCCCTCCGTTTTTGGCATTGACCCTCAGTCCGGCCGCAAAATGCGGTAGTGGATCCACAAACTGGGGAATCGTTGCGGGATCAATCGGACCGGCATATGGGAAGTAGTTGACAATAAGTGATAATGGAGAAACAGAACAACCGTTCGGATCAGTCAGTGACACGCTTACTGTCTGTTGCGATTTGACTCCCGCCCAGTCAACAGTAATCGATTCGGTCCCGTCTCCTCCAACAATCGTTCCCTCCGGGGGAATAACCCAGGTGTAAGGGCCCATTCCCGGTTCCGTTGAATAAACCTGACCCGTCGTCGCTCCGAAACCCAGGGTAGCCGGCATACCTGATACCGGATCAAGAGGTCCGGTGATTGTGGGAGTAGGATTAACCGTAACATCCAGCGTTACAGGCGGGTTCACACCATCATCTACTTCGAGGGTCCAAAGCCCGCGTTGTGACCAGTCGACTTGTATCACATCAGGCGTTGTACCGGTAACAAAGGTGAATCCGTTAGGGACTACCCAATTATAGGTTCCCCAGCCTGGAGGGGCTGTATAAGAGACCCCTGTCGTACCTTCGCAGACCGTAACAGGCCCGGTTATCTGCGAAAACAGATTTACCGAGGCCGCCAACAAGGCAACCAGGATAAATGAGCATTTGGAGTAAACTTTTGCTTTCATTGGCACACTTGATTAAGTTATTTAAGGGACATTGTATCAAAATTTGTCAGATCTTTTTGTTTCTAAGAAAGAGGTTGACACGGAGTTCTCCTGATAGGGACGACCTTTTAGTCACCGCGTCCGGCGGCGTTATTCAGTCCTTTTCGCATCTGACTGAATAGCCGGCTCCCTTGTCAGATTTAAGGTATTTTACTTCCACACTGTTATCATCCAGCACAAATGAGAATATCTTGTCTGATGGTTGTACCTCCACCGGTGCTGAATTTGTCCACCAGATGCAGGAGATGCCAAGTCCGGAGAATTTGCCGTTCGCCTCCCGGCATCCTCCGGGTATACCGTCAAAACCTATCTTGTTAGTACCGGGCCGTGACTTCCATAAACCGGAGGTGCTTTTAAGACTGCTTCCTGCCATGTCTACACCGTTCAGATTTTTTATCAGGGTTTTCCAGTCGGCATTGCTCGGAATATGCCAGCCCTCAGGTGCCAGACCTCTCGGATCATTTACAGCATACCAGTTGTACAACTTTCCGTATCCGTTCCCGTTTGCCGGATTATTCTGCTGATAACACCACGCCGGCTCACCGGCCTCCGCAGCCTTTATCCACTCCTCCTCAGTCATTGCCTGCAGAATGGTGTCTCCGTTCCTGAAATGTGAGACATTGAGATTTGGAACAGTCCAGACCTGAGTGCCGAAGGAAACCGTCCTGTAAGTGTTCCCGTCAATATCCTGAATAGTCTGGGCATTAACCGCCAGGCTGAGGAAAAAAAGAACCAGGCTTACAGGAATTGAAAATCTGTTGATGTTCGCTCGTTTCATAATATGTCAAATTTTTAGAATGTTCTCGATTGTATTTTAGCAATCAGAATACTTCAATCCGAAAGTTGTAGTTTAAGTACAATCCTGCCTGAAGTTATACGCTAAGCTATTATGCTTCATTTGTTATTTGATTAAGACCGGGTTAAGATTGAATGAACGGAAGGTTAACAGCTAATTTGTCCGGAATCAATCATATACTGCACTTTGGATTTATGTCATTTCAGCCCGCTGAACCAGCAACCATACATAATAAATTCACCTTTTCAATCTGGTATAAGTGTTGGTTCCGTCTCTGTCTCACCCGGCATTTCGGGACCCTGTTTCAGGATTCTCTCACTGTCGAGCAGATAAGCCCCGGAGACTACAACCTCTTCTGATTCCTCAACTCCGGAAACGATTAAAATTAAATTGCCTGTCTGCATTCCGGAGACTACCGGCCTGAATGAAAATCCACCGCATTCTTCCCTGACCCAAACTCTTTCCCTGTTATTACTTCGCATTACTGCAGAGGCCGGTATCACCACTCCGGAACTGGCCTTCGCCCTGACTTTAAGTATCGCCAGCATTCCGGGGTGAAGAACCCTGCCGGGGTTATTTATATTCGCCCTGACAAGGCTTATGTACCTTCCGTCTTCAAGCGAGGGATTGATAAAATCAATTTTACAGTTAATTGGTTCCAAATCTGTTGAAGGTATCAAAACCTCCGCATCCATACCCTGGCTCAGGTACTTTACATCATAGGGGTAAGCCTGCGCTTCAACCCATAGATTGATATCGTCAGCAAGCTCAAAAAGCACCTGGCCTTCCCTGACATATTCTCCCTCCGAGACATTTAAACTTCGTATTTTTCCTGAAACCGGGCTGATGACAGGAAGGGTGAAAAGTAATCTGTTGTCCGCTGCCAGCTGCTGAACCTGAAGTTCCGTCATTCCCATCCTTTTCAGTTTATCCCTGATAGCCAGGCTGGGTTCGTATCTTTCTGAAAAGTTCCAGTTATTGCTTTGCAGCCTCATATATTCACGCTCGGTAGTAATAAGGTCTTCACTGAACAGCTCATATAGCCTGTCACCCTTTTTTACAGCCTCCCCTGTATTCCTGAAATAGAGTTTTTCTATCCTTCCCTGGACACGCGAGCTTACCGTGGCGGCGCTATTTTCATTGACCTTAAGAACTGCTGTTAGAGAGAGTTCCTGACCGATGGCTCCTGTGACTGCCACTGCCGTGCTTATGTTGGCAAGCTGAATCTGGGCATCGCTCAGCATGATATGGTTGACGGTAAGGTTCCCGGCGGCAGCCTGCTCCTCCTGTCCTTGCTTGCACGAGAACATGACCAGTATTAAGGTAATCAGAAGCGGTTGAATCGTTCTCATATTATAAGTTTTCATATTTGAATATGTTTTATTCAGATTCCCCGGGAAGGATTTTTTCACTCCCCGTGTTCTGAACGGGAGAAATAAAACCGTCACTGTCAATAAGAAGCAATGCCTTTTCGGCAATTTCTGAATCAACACCGATCCCTGACAGAATCTCTATTCTGCCTTCAGATTCAATCCCGGTTCTTACCTCAACCGGGATGAAGGTATTGTCATGCCGGACAAATACTGTCCTCCGGGTGCCGAGGTCAACCACTGCTGACGCCGGGGCCCATAGACCTTCCCTGTTTCCGACGGCAATTCTTGCCCTGACCTGTCTGCCGGGGGATAGGATTCTTTCATCATCCCTGATGTAAACTCTGACTGATTGAAATATACCTCCGTTAAGTGGTTCCACCAGGTCAACGGCAGTAGCAAGTTGCCTTTCGGGGTAAACAGGATCGGATACAACTACCGGTTGCCCTCTCCTTATTAATGACCCTTCTTTTGTTTTTACCTTCAGGTCGATTCGCAGTGACCTGACATCCACCAGTTTGAACAGTGGTTCACCTGTTTCCACGCTCCTCCCGTCAGTAAGACCCACACCGCCGGATTCCTGCAAGAAGGCTTCGGAGAGATCCTTACTCTCCCTTCCTGAGGTAAATGCGGTCTCAGGATCGAAACCGCTGCTGACAGCATACCCGTCGGCAGGGCTGTAGACTGCAAAATAGTAATCTGGTCTGATTGTTTTCTTCAGCGTGTCAATCTGGCCCTCACTGAGCCCGATAAGTCTGAACCACTCGAGGGCTTCGGCAGTAAGATCCTCTCTGTCAGGGTAGGTCTGGATAAGCCTTACGTAATTCCAGCGGTCATCAAAAATGTTGGGGGCAAAAATCTCGCAGATTTTTTCACCCTTCCTGATATGCTGAAACTGGGATCTGACAAATGACTTTTCAATCACACCTCCGAAACGCGAGCTTACGGTCTGTACTTTCCGTGGATCGTAGTTTACGATTCCGGTAGCCTCGATAAACATCGGAAGTGATCTTTCTTCCGGAACTACAGTTCTTACAACGGCCAGGACAGATTCATTGACCGGACGGACAATAGCCGTCAGGGAGGAGTCGTACTTGTTGTCATCCAGCGCAATCAGCTCAATGAGGAACATGCCGCAAATTGGACAATCGCCGGGGCTGTCCCTTATCACCTGCGGATGCATTGAGCATACATACTGCATCGGTTCCTCCCCGTGCTTTTTCTCCCCGCCATTTCCACCCTGCCCCCTGAACGAAGCTGCGCTGAAAATTACTATCAGCAGTGCAAATGCTGATGTTACTGCAATTTTGAGATACTTTCGCCTCATGCTTTGAAGTTTTTCATTCAGTGATTCCTCTATTGGGAATTAAACACGTTAACTGTACCGCGTTTTGCCAGTTCGCGCTCCTTTGACATTTCGAAAATCACCGGTGTGACAAGCAGAACGTGTATTGTTGAAGTGAAGAGCCCGCCAATGAGCGGCAGGGTAATCGGAAGCATTACATCGCTCCCGGCACCTGTCGCCCACAATACCGGGAACAATCCGAACAGTGAGACGGATACTGTCATGATTTTGGGCCTCAGGCGTTTTACTGCCCCCTTAATAACGCCCATCCGTATATCCCCACGTGTCACCGGTACTGAATTCTCCCTGGACCTGAGCAGTATCTCCTCCATTGCTTCATTCAGGTAGATGGTCATCAGCATTGAAGTCTCTATAGCCATTCCGAAAAGCGCGATAAAACCCACTGCCACGGCAACGGACATGTTTATATGGTAGAAATAGACAATAAACACACCACCCATCAGTGCAAAGGGTACCGTAATAAGAGTCAGCAGAGCCTCCTTGAATGAACGGTATGTGAAGTAAACCACAAGGAGGATGATGAAAATGACAATTGGTATTATGACCATCAACCTTCGATTGACACGGATCTGATTTTCATACTGGCCGCTCCACTCGAGGTAATACCCCTTGGGGAGCGACTTAACCATTTCCTCCAGTCTCTGCTTGCATTCCTTTAATGTGCTGCCAAGATCCCGGTCCCTCACATTGAACAGCACTGCACCTCGCAGCATAGCATTTTCCGAGGTCACCATCGCCGGCCCTTCGGCCAGGGTAATGTCGGCTACTGCCGAGAGGGGAATTGGCCCGAAAACCGGACTCTGCACCAGCGTCCGCCTGATCTCCTCAATGCTGTTCCGGTACTCCTGGGCAAAGCGCACGTTAACGTTAAACCTCTGCCGGCCCTCAACCGTGGTTGTGACGTTTACTCCGCCGAGCGCTGATTCAATGACTCTGTTGACTTCGTCGACGCTGAGCCCGTACCTTCCTATTTCTTCGCGGCGCACTGCAATGTCAATGAATTTGCCGCCGGTCACAGGATCAACGTAGAGGTCTGCAACACCCTTTATACCTGACAGGTGATTTCTCAGTTCGTTTGACAGGAACCATATCGAGTCGAGGTTCTGACCGTAAACCTTTAACCCGACGTCTGTACGCACCCCTGTGGATAGCATATTAATACGGTTTATGATCGGCTGGGTCCACCCGTTGACAACACCCGGTATCTGGAGCCGGGCATTCATTTCCAGAAGAAGGTCCTCCTTAGTCATGCCGGGCCGCCATTCGTCCCTGGGTTTAAGAAGGATGATCGTTTCGATCATGCTTATCGGAGAGTTGTCAGTCGCGCTGTTCGCCCTGCCAGCTTTGCCCAAAACGTTTTCGACCTCCGGAAAAGACTTTATGATCTTGTCCTGAACCTGAAGAATCCTCTTGATCTCACTGTTGGAGACGTCAGGAAGGGTGACAGGCATAAACAGCAATGATCCCTCATCTAGCGGTGGTATAAACTCAGTACCCATTCTGAATAACAGCGGAATGGTTATGATCAGGGCGGCCAGGTTTATTCCAAGGGTTGTCTTCCTGTACCTGAGACATGCCCTGAGTACCGGAGTATAGATACGTTCACTGAAGCGGGTGACCGGGTTGGCTGTTTCCTTCTTGAGCTTTCCCTTAAGAAAGAAACTGATCAGCACCGGTGTGAATGTAATTGCCAGAAAAGCATCTACCAGCAGGATGAAAGTTTTTGTAAATGCCAGCGGATGGAACATCTTTCCCTCCATTCCGGTCAGCATGAATACCGGAAGAAACGACGAAACAACAACAATGGTCGAGTAAAACACTCCCGGACCTACCTGTTTGGAGGCTTTTTCAATGATGTGGTCCCTGCGCTCCTTTTTCATGTGGTAACATGTTTATTGGCATTGGAATCTGTTTCATTACCCGGACCCGGTTCGTCTGCAAGATGCCGGTAAGAATTCTCTACCATGACAATTGTGTCGTCAACGATCACCCCGATGGCCAGGATTATGCCGGTAAGCGACATGATATTTGAAGTAATGCCCATGGCATTAAGAATAATGAAGGACACGGCAATTGATATGGGCATCTGAATCAGGATGATCATTGCACTGCGCCAGTGAAACAGAAAGAGCAGAACCACCACTGATACGGCCAGCATTTCCTCCAGGAGAGTGCCCTTGACGGATTTTACCGCCTCACGGATTAGTACACTGCGATCATATGCCGTTTTGAATCTCACCCCCTCGGGAAGACCCTTTGCAACTTCTTCCATCTTTGCCTTGACTGCTGTGATCACCTTATCGGCGTTCTGATTATAACGCATGACGATTATCCCCCCTACCGCTTCCCCTTCCCCGTTTTCATCGAAAATGCCCAACCTCAGGTCACCACCCTCCGCCACACTGCCCACATCACTGATGTAGACAGGGGTGCTGTTGAAGACACCAATAGGAATCTTCTCGATATCGCTGGTATTCCTTATGTAACCAAGTCCCCGGATAATGTACCCCACATCGGATATCTCCAGTTTGCGGCCGCTGACGTCATTGTTGTTCTCCCGGACAGCATCAAGTACGTCTGCAAGGGGAATATTGTAATAATTTAACTTATGGGGGTCAACCGATACCTGGTATTGCTTCTGAAAACCGCCAAAGGAAGCTACTTCACTGACACCGGGAACCGTTTGAAGCGCATATTTCACGTACCAGTCCTGAAGTGTCCTGAGTTCTCCCAGATCATAGCCTCTGCCCTCGAGGGTGTACCAGAAAATATGGCCCACGCCTGTGCCGTCCGGGCCGATTGTCGGTGTGACTCCCGGGGGCAACTGCTGCTGGGCCGAGTTCAGCCTCTCGAGAACCCTTGTCCTTGCCCAGTAGACATCGGTTCTGTCTTCAAATATCAGGTAAATGAAACTCATGCCGAACATTGAAGTCCCCCTGACTGTCTTTACATCCGGAATTCCCTGGAGATTTGATACAAGTGGAAAAGTCACCTGATCTTCAATCACCTGCGGACTTCTGCCTGCCCACTCTGTAAATACTATTACCTGGTTTTCCGAGACATCAGGTATGGCATCGATTGGATTTTTACTCAGAGCCATAATCCCCCATCCAAAAAGGGACATTACCAGGATCACTACAAGGAACCTGTTTTTCAGTGAAAATGAGATGAGCTTTTCAACCACTTTGCTAAAGATTTTTCACTATTTCTTAACTGTCGTACTATTTGAATCCGGGGCCTTCTTTACAAGGTTCATCCCGCATTTCGGACACTTGTCAGCCTTATCGCTGATTACCTCAGGATGCATGGGACATGTATATTGAACCTTTGCTGCTTCCTTCCTGACCAGATTCATTCCGCAATCAGGACATTTGCCCGGTGTATCCTGAACGACCTTGGGATGCATCGGACAGGTATATTGCTCCTTTGCTGCTTCCTTCATGACAAGGCTCATTCCGCATTCAGGACATTTACCCGGCTTATCCTTAACAACCTTGGCATGCATCGGGCATACATACACAGGCTTGGCCTGTGGTTTGGGGTAATCCTGGAGGTTATCGAAAGCATCAGGCCTGCAGAGGGAACAATCATCCTGACTGCTCCCGTAGTTTCCGGAGACAGACATCGTAACTGTTAATAGCAGAATTGTGATTAAGCTTGTTTTTTTCATGACAGTAAGTTTTAGTTTATTGCTTCACCCGAAGAAATTGTTAAAAACCTAAATGACAGGGTTAAAATTAGCCCCTGGAAGAGTGCTGCCTGTTAATTTAAAATTAAATAACCTTTAAGATCTCATTAAGTAACTTCGGGTGAGAATATTTAAAAAGGTGGGATTACAGCCCGGAGCAGGCTCCCGGGGCAGTAACATGTGAATATTTAAAAGGTGAAGGTGCGGCACGGAGTCAGCTCCCGGAACAATACCTGCTGTGACTTAATAACCGCCTGATGGAAAACCTGAAAAGCATCTGAATTTAAATGTTCGAATTCTTCCACGTGTATCCATGGGGCCATTTGGCCGTATTTACCGGGACGACTGTATGACAGGCATGGCATCCGATTTTCTTTTCCGGATTTGTTCCACCGTGTTCCTCGCTAAATTCATCAATATCGCTTTCACCCCTTGAGCTGTCATGACATACCCCGCAGCTGCCTATTGATTTTATTTCAGAAGTAAATCCCTGGTATTGTTTAGACTGGTAATTGTCAGATTCAAGTGTCGACGGATATGTTGCATGAGGGCTCCCATGGCATGCGGTACAGTGAAGGCCTCCGTGCCCTGACGAATTCCTGTATAATGCAGCACCTGTGCTGACCTCTGACACCCCTGTATGACAGGATGCACAGGCAGGCTCAGTTACCCATGGAACACGCCCGGACCCGATTGTGGATGCGACATTCGCCATGGTACCATGGCAGGTTGTGCAATTGCCGTTATCAGAAGTATGACTGATACTCCTGTTGCATTTCGTTGTTGGTCCGGGGTGGCAGTCATAACACCCTATTCCCGGTTTTGATGCATGTGAACCATGAATAGCACGTGAAAGATACATCTCAGGCCCTGTATTTATACCCAGGGCGGGACTGGGATGACACGATGCGCACAAAACAGGCCTGTTGGATGCAACGGAAAAATTAGTACCATGTTCTGAATCATGCTCGGATAATATGTCATCAAAAGCATTAGTACCGTGACATTTTGCACAGTTGATTTCATCAGAGGTCGGGACAGTGGCCTTTGTCCGGGCTACTACACTGTTATTTCCGTCAGTTACTGTAACTTCAATGATCTGGTAAGGATCCCAGACCCCGTTATCATAAACGGGAACAACAGGAATTCCTTCAGCAATATAATAGTTGTCATTTACCGTCATATTTCCGGTGAGCCCGTTCCCCGTCAGACCAATGTCTCCTGGAAGAGTTGTTCCAAAAAGCTTTAACGAGTTATCCCAAAAACCTCCGTATGACCTTTTATTGGCAGATGTTGAGTTATTGGTCAGCTTATATGACACTGTAATTCCGGTTGTTACAATCTCCGGAAGCTCTCCCCTTCTGACGACCTGCACAAGGACATTATTATAGGGTGGCAAAATAACGAGCTTGTCATAAGTCGGATTCAGACAGTGCATGCCAAGGTCATTCCAGGCAAAAACCGCATATTCTCCCTCTGAACCGGGTGGAACATTGTTTGATTTCGAACATCCGGTAAATGCAGCTATTATAATGCAAACAGAAATCAACTGACTATTTCTTAACAGCTTCATCTTATTTGGTTTTAATCATACATGCACCCCAATAAAGCACCGTTTCTGACTACCCTCTTATCAAATCTGAAATTCAATGATTTAGGGCAAGTATAAAGGTATTGCCTGTCCTTGAGTAAAAGGTTAAGTCATGATTAATTTTTAATTAACCGTTGGTTAATTGCCATGATGGTGAGAAAGACCTTCTGAGGCTGAGGTATAAAGGTTTGCAGTGGTACCAGTGCCCTGCCGCCCGGTGAAAAGAAGAGGCTGCCCGGACAGGACAGCC
>DIKJ01000173.1 GCA_002424525.1 Bacteroidales bacterium UBA5621
GTAATAAGTAGAATAGTGATTGTCAATCTTTTCATTGTCTCCTATTTAATTAATTCCTGATTTAAAGATTATGCTTAGTTTCTTTTTTTATTGTCGTGCCAGTCATGCAGGTCTTGCCAGTCTTGCAGGTCGTGCAGGTCTTTTTGCTCAGTGCCCCCTGCTCCCCGCTCTACGCTCTACGCTCTACGCTCCCCGCTCTACGCTCTACGCTCCCCGCTCCCTAGATCTCTTCATAAAAATAAGCGATTTTTTCATCTACATCATCCCAGGTGTATATTTTTTTCCCTTTATGGAGGGTGTACAGATTGAGCATGGCAAAATCCCCGGCGCACATTGTTGTATGAACGAACAGAAAAAGGGAGAGGCTCCATTTCCACAGACCGGGAAGGGTAAATACAAGAAAAAGGGAAATGATCCCGGTAACTGCAAAAGGTGTCCATGCAACGAACCTGAATTGTTCCCGGTTTGACACGTACCTGTGTGCAGAAACATAAAAGAGATATTGTTTCAAATCTACGCCGATCCTTATCCTTTTTGCACCCGATAAGTAAAAAGGGACGACATGCAGGAATTCATGGATTGGTATATAAAGCACAGGAAAAACCACCAGCCCGAGAATTGTGTGAAAAAAAATGTTCCTGAAAGGGTAATATCCGCTTATGTTGATCCTTATCGTGATTGCCAGGCAAAGAAAAACTATGCAGACCGACCAGAAAAAGAGCATCAATCCGGTCCGTCTTCTTATGTAATCGAGGACGAAGCTAGCCAGGTCATCGTATGGAATTTTAAATATTTGCCGGTATTTAGTCTCATCCTCGAGATCTTCAACCTTTAGAGCCATAGATCAATCTTTCCTCAAATATAGCGATTTTTAGCGAAACGGAAATTCCCGGCACATGGTACCCTCTGCACGTCATTCAGGCAGGTTGAGCCGTTTGACGATATCCTGGAAGCGGGGATCACCGGTGAGTTTTTTATAATAAGGATTGTTCAGGACCCATGGAATGAAGTCATGTCTCTGCTTATAGGCTTCTTCGACCCAGTATATGGCTTTATCTGTGTCTCCCAGGGCTGAATAGATATCTGCAAGTCCCCAGGTATGCCACCTCATGTTCTGTTTTTCCATTTCTGCAGCAATTTCAAGAGCTTTCTCCTTCTGTCCCGCAAAGGCATAAGCCATACCCAATCCGCTTGCATAACCGGAAGTGGGGGCATATATCTTTTTCTGCATTTCAATAGCTTCATCATGCCGGCCCATCCCTGAATAAACCATACCCTGAACATAAAATGCCATGGGGTATTTAGGATTGACTTTCAGTGCTTCCTGAGCGTAAACCAGCGCTTCGTCATAGCGTCCAAACCACTGGTACAACCATGCCAGGTAGCCGGGGCAGATCGGAGCGAGAGGGTTGATCTCCATAGCTTTCTTCATCTGATCTGCAGCTTCATCTACCTTGTTTGTAAGAGCAAGATACCATCCATATGTGTAATGTGCCGGTGCGTTGCTGGGATTTAGAGCCAAAGCTCGTTTCAGATGATATTCCGCTTTAATGAAATCATAATCGTGATATAGATATGTTTCAGCCAGAACAACATGAGCATCTGCAAGATCGGGATGGAGCTCCTCCGGATCCAGTTCTATGGCTTTGATCGCATAAGCTTTTGCAAGGTCGAGGGATGTGAGGCCTGCTCCGTGAGCTCCGCTTGCGTACCCCCGTGCCAGTCCGATGTGGGGCTCAGGATCAGCAGGATCGATGGCAATGGCTTCCTTGAAATACTTCATTCCCAGTTCCATTCCCTCCTCGGTCAGCTGATTCATATAATATGCTCCGCGAGCGCACGCTTTCCGAACTTCGGGGTTAACTCTCCTTGCTGACAAAACCTCAGCTTCGTGTTCAGTTGCCTTCACCTCCATACCTCTGAGAATGCGGTTGATAATTTCGCTATAGACATTAGTCAGGTCTCTGAAGCTTTCGGTGAAGGATGAACGATAAAGGTACCTCTCTTCCGGGAAGGCTTCTACAACCCTAATCTCGACCTGAAGGTTATCTTCCGTTCCTTTTATGGAAGATTCAATAAGGTTGTTGACGCTCAGCTTTTTGGCAATTTCCTGTATTGGCTCCTCACTGCCCCTGAACTGCATTGTAGTTTGTTTAGGTCTCACGATCAGGTTGCTGATACCCTGTAATTGTCCTGTGAGGTCACTCTGGATCATCTCTGCAATCCATGCCAGTTCGGGATTACCTGTAAAATTGGCGACAGGCATAACAGCGATTGCTTTTCTTAAAGTCTCGTCCTCTGCGGTCTGTTTGCCGGCATTTCTTATCAGTTCAGGAATCAGGAACACTATTCCAAGAATGATAATTATTCCCAGGGCTATGGGCGCCATCAGTTTACTGGTCAATTGCTTTGAAGGAAAAGGCTTCTCAGCCGATGGCCTTCTGGTTCCTGTAGTGTAACCTTCCTGTGATCTTGTAGTATAGGTCTTTGTGACTCTTTTCTTCTCATCGGGATGCATGCCATAAATGATCTCCTTAACGGCATTGGCAACCTTGTTGATCTGATCGCGGTAGTAGGTTTTATTCAGGTTCTTGTCCGGATTATCGTCAGGTTTCAGGGGCCTGTTTACTCCTGCGCTCGAGTAAATGAATTCGATGGAGCGGAGCCGGCAGTCAAGCTCATTTTCAAGCAGTTCTGTGTCGGTGGCATCAATATCATGAATTTTTACCGGGACTATTCGACTGCAAACATTTCCGCTGGGAAGTTTCACATCCCTCCCGAAGGGATCCTCACGGGCCATCCTGTTGAATTCAACGAATTCATTCTGCCATGCAAAGCTTTTCGGATCGCAGTAGGTCTGGGAGATTATCGGAATGAAGACAGCCGATTTCAGCTTTATCTCCAGGCTCTTGTCGACATTATGGATCTCAAGCAATCCATCATGCGGATTTTCATCAAAATAGACAGAGACATCCTCTTTGAAGGTAGCCTCCATCTCTTTTTTGAGGTGATCGACGAACTCAGTCACCCAGCCGTCGTACTTGTTGTCCTTCTGGCGGTAGCTTATGAATATATCGTATTCGTAGCCGGGAATAATGCTTGCCATAACGGTAAGGGATTAATTGGTAGTAAAGCTTTGTAAATGAACGCGTATCAAAGTTAAGCTTTTGTTCAACACAAAGCAATAATTTCTTTTAAGCAAGGACCCTATTAAATGATAAGAGTCCGTGGCCGGTTACCCGGTGTAGGCCAGCCCGGGAACCGGAACCATTTTAGGGATTTCAGCCGGGCCGAAGGCCAGCACTTCGGGTCCGAGTTTCATATCGGAGTTCATCATCTCTTCGTATGTCACATCTTTTCCGGTATATGCCGAGACTCGTCCCATGATAGCTACAAGAGTTGCGACAGCGGTCTGTTCGATTTCATTTATCACGTTGCCGTTGCGGATGGCAGTGACGAATGTTATCTGCTCCTGGAAGTGTGGCTCAATGGTGAGACTTCTTCCGGGATTGCCATTCTCATCCAAAGGGTATTCATATTTCCAGATTTCGTTACCGGCCGGGTCAAAAATAGTGCTGGTACAGTCAGTCGAGCCTTTTGTTCCCTGTATTCTGTCAGACACATTGGGCGTACAACCGTTGATCTGACGGCACATACTGTGAAAATGCATTCCATTTTCAAATACGAAATCAACACTGAAGTTATCATACTGATCGCCGGTAACTCGTCGCTGTCTGGACCCAAACCCTGTAGCTTTAACAGGGTGAGACCCGGTGAACCAGTTCATTAAGTCAATATTGTGAACATGTTGTTCCACGATATGATCGCCTGAAAGCCAGCACCAGTTAACCCAGTCGCGGATCATGTACTCCATTTCGCTCCAGGCAGGGTTGGGATCGCGGTGCCATAGCTTTTCCATATTGAAGTAGATATTGCCGCTCACTATATCGCCAATGGCACCCTGTGCCACCTGCTGCCAGTTAGCGACACGGTCACGCTGATGCCTGTAATGTGTTCCGGGCATAATGCACAGATCCATACCCTTTGCTTTCTCTGCAGTTGCCATAATTGATCTTGCACCCACAGGATCAACAGCAACAGGTTTTTCTGCAANNACATGTTTTCTTGCCTGAATTGCGGCTGCCAGTATCTGCGGACGGAAGTAAGGAGGTGTTGCATCAAGAATGATATCTACCCCTGCATCAATTACTTTCTGCCAGGCATCGAACCCCACAAAACATTTCTCGGGAGGGACTTCCTGGCCTTTTCGTTTAAGTAAAGTAGCCCTGCAGTTATCCACACGGTCCTGGAATGTATCCCCCAAAGCAACGATCTGAAGGTTAGGTCCTGAGTCAAGGAAGTTTATTGCAGCGCCTGTTCCCCGGCCACCGCAGCCTATAAGACCGGCTTTCAGGACCGGCCCATCGGGAGCCTGGTCAAGCATAACCGGTAATTCAACTCTTTTTCTGGTTTCACGGGTACAGCCTGTAATGATTGAAGGAACTACTATGCCTGCAACACCTGCAGTTGCTGCTTTCCCGAGAAAATTGCGTCTTGAGATGGATGATTTTTTCATATCAGGTTAGATTTGTGAGAAAAAAATTAAACAGTTTTCAAAGGTTCAAGAGTACAAGCAGAACATAAATATACTGTTTTTCACGGTTTAATGGAAAAGATCAAAGTTTAGAAGTCCGAAAGCGGAAGAAAGAACTTTCTTGCAATGAGCCCTGAGCTCTGAGCCCTGAGCTGCAAAAGACCGAAGACCCCCGCCTGACCGCTGACGCAGTCAGTCGGGCAGGGAAGACAGAGGATATAATGATTTGTCATTCAATTGTCATTCGATGGTCATTTAGTAACGACAGGATGACCCTGTTGGCGCGGATTTACCTTCGGTGAGCTCGCGGATGTTGGCGCGGATTTACAATCCGTGCCTTGGTATCCGCTCGNNGGTATCCGCTCGGTTGCAATCCGTGTCTTTGTATCCGCTCGGTTAGCGAAGCCGTGCTTTATACTCTGCTCGATATAATCATTGATATCTTCGGAAAATTATTTTAACCACGGGGTTACACGGAGTTGGCACGGAGTAACGAAGCTTCAAACAGTGAAACTCCGCTAAACTCCGATCAACTCCGTGGTTTAATAAGCAGATCCGGCAGTAAAATAAACAGAAAAGTGAAGCCTGAACTTCACTTTTCTTACGGTAACCTGAAAACTACCTTCGATTGATCAGGCTTCCCCTTTCTAAAGCCTGAAAGTCATAAAGAAACTATTTGAATTGCTTCTGAATATTTTCCCAAACAAAGTTAATCCTTCAGGCAACGGACAGATAAGCCATCTTGCTTATTCCAGTAGAAGATGAATACACTGTTGTAATTGTTGTTCAGTTGCAAGAGCATGGCCTCTGTAGAGTATTCAAAAGAACTCCACCAGCAACCGACGTTTCCATTGAAGTTGTGGAAGGTACCACTTGCCAAACGGTTGCCAGCCGGAATGGCTGTAAAGCCGGTTTCGTTTGTTGCACCAGAATCACTGTTCCAATGTGTGGTGCCTACTTCTTTTAGCTTACCCCCTGCAACGTATTCTCCACCTAAATTAGTGGTAAGCGTTATCCACTCAGAATATGTTGGCACATGCCAGCCTGTAGGGCATAATTTACCAGTGCTTACAGTGGGCCAATTGTATATCGCACCATATACGTTTTTATAGGTTGCTTCATCATTATTGAACCAGCAATACCCACCTGTGGAAACATAGGACCAGGCACTATTATCATTTACCAGCGGTATGGAAGTTCCATCATTGTATTTAGTAGTTCTAAGGTTTTCAGCCATCCAGGTTTGTGGTCCTATCTGAATTGTCTTATATGTATTACCATCAATGTCTGAAACAGTACCATACGTTAGTGCAGGATTGAAGATTATTGCACCTACCGCTTCAGTTGTAGTAAAATCCTTCTGAGTTCCGTAAGCTACTCCTGCACTGTTTATTGCATAAGCCCGGACATAGTAGGTAGTGCCGGCAGTAAGGCCAGTAATATTGCTTGTGAAACTTCCTGTTCCTGAGGCGTCAGTTGTTTTGCTGTCAGCAATAGTCGGATTCTGGCTGGTACTCCAGCATACTCCTCTTGCTGTTATGTCTCCTCCTCCGTCAGAGGTTATATTGCCACCCGAGACTGCACTGGTTTGGGTAGGTGAAGTAATATCATTCGTTGTTACTGTTGCCAGTAGAACCTCACCTGTGGGGAACGACTGCTGATTGCCATAACCTGTACCTGCTTCGTTTGTGGCGTATGCCTTTACATAGTAGGTGGTGCCGGGTGTGAGTTGAGTCAGAAGGCTGGTAAAACTTCCCAGTCCCGTCCCGTCAGATGTTTTGTTATTCATCGTCGTTGGATTTTCTGACGTGTTCCAGCAGACACCCCTGGCAGTTACCTCTGCTCCACCGTCAGAAGTGACATTCCCTCCTGCAGTTGCCGTTGTTTGGGTGACAGCCGATATACTCGCCGTTGAAACTACAGGAGCCGTTGGTTTTTTCTTGCATGAGACAATGGTTAATGCTGAAAAAAGAGCCATAACTACTATAAGAGAAATTTTCAAAAGTGTTTTCATGGGTTCATGGGTTTTTAAGTAAATGATGTGATAAATACTTTTTATTGTATTAAGTTAGGCAAAGAGGCAAGTGGGTACATAGCAATTATATTTCAATTAGTATAAATATTTCACTAGTGGGCACTTAAAACCCAC
>DIKJ01000122.1:0-37438 GCA_002424525.1 Bacteroidales bacterium UBA5621
GAGAGAAACTGCTGGAAGATATTCATTTTGATAAGCTTGAGAACATTAGCGAGATGGTTGTTTCGGTGCGAAGAACGGCTGATTATTACATCAGTAACGAACTAAGCGATCAAATAAGGAAACAATCAATTAATATCGGGAAACAATTGTCACTTTCGGTTTCAACTCTGAAAAATTTAATCAGGATGGCCAATTTTCATCTCGAAAACAGGGAAAACACTTATTCGGGAGAGATAGGGGTCGAACAAATTCAGGAGCAGCAGAAAGCTTTGCTTGAAAATTTAGTACAGAATATTAAAAATGAGGAAGATAAACTTACTGTACTTTATAAGCAGTTGCGCCAAAGTTTTGATTCAGGATTAAAAAATGCTTTTGAACCTTTGACTGCCGCCATCATTATTAAAACATCAGGAAGCCTGAACGAAAAAATAAGGACGAAGGATAAGCGCCGGTTGTTTAGCAGGTTAAAACAAATTAAAAAATCAGTCAGCGAAAAGGTAATTAACCAATTGGTGAATCTGCTTTACCGGCATAGCAAAGGTTTATTGTGGGCCAACCGCATGGAGCAATCGCGCGCGAAAGCAGCACTTTTCCCCGTTGAGCCTTTTACCAGGATGCTTGAAAAAATATCACCCGACAAAGCGCTTATGCTGAAATTGCCATTTTACTATTCCAATGTATTTTCGGGCAGCTCAACCATTTGTGGTGATTTTTGGGTTGGGATGGAAGATGAAATTGAAAAAGGGAGCAAGGCCATACAACGCTTTTTGACCGGAGCATCCGGGTTGCTGATAATCAGCGGCGAACGAAGTTCCGGTAAATCGAGCCTTAGCAAGCATTTGGCAAGCCTTCACTTCGAAAATCGAAACATTTTCAACGTCAGGGCTCCCCGCGAAAGTATAGCTGATGTCGGCCTTTTTGAGCAAACCTTGCTAAAAACCCTTGATGGACAGGATAATTTGCCATACAGTATGGAATTGCTCACAGATAAAAGTGTCATATTAATCAACGATCTGGAGCTTTGGTGGGAACGGAAACCTTTAGGTACGCAGGTAGTAGAAAAAATAATTTTGCTGATGCAGCAATATGGACACAAAGTGCTGTTTATCATTAATGTAAATCAATATGCACTGAAAATCATCAATCAATTAAGCTCTATAAACACCTGGGCACTCGACCTTGTATTTTGCCAACCGTTTGATTCACACGAGCTGAAAAATCTCATAATGCTGAGACATCAGGCTGGTGGGATGAAATTTATAATGGATAAAAAGCGCGAAAAGGCCCTGTCGAGCTGGGAATATGTGCGGCTGTTCAACTGCTTCTTTAATTTGTCAGGTGGAAACCCCGGGCATACCATCAATCTTTGGCTTGCAGGAATTCGTAAAATATCGGGCAATACACTTTATATGGAAAAGCCTTTCGGAAAAGAAATCACTTTTAACGAAGACCTTCCTCAAGATGAAATTTTTTATATCCTGCAATTTATCCTTCACCGCCGGTTCTCCGTAAAAAGCCTTTCAGCGATACTTCAAAACGATGTTGTAAGTACTGAAAAGACCGTGCGCGTCCTGATGCAAAAGGGAATTCTGACAGAGAAGTTTCCTGAAGTATATTGTTTGAACCCGGCGTTGGAAATTCCGCTCGTAAAAAAACTAAAAAGCCTTGAACTGTTATGATATATATTAAAGTGTTTGCAGTTGCGATCGCGCTCTATCTTATATTGCGCTTTATCTCTACCTATTTTCGTGTCCTCACGGAAAAACGGAAAATCAGGAAAATATTCCTTAAGATTTTTCCGGTGGCACAAATGCTCCTCTGGGTTGTCTTTGCATTTTGGGCTTTCGAACAGTTATTTATCGGGAGGGTAGCTTATCCTGTTCTGACTGGAAGTCTGATTATTCTGATGGTCGGCCTGTTTGGATGGTATTTTCTGCGCGATTTCATTGCAGGAATTATACTGAAGGCTGAAAATGCCTTCGAAGCCGGACAGCAAATCAGGACTGCAGAAGTCTCGGGAACCATAAAAAAACTCGATTACCGCTCAATGGGTATTGTTACCAGCGAAGGTGAGCTGGTTAAAATCCCGTACACTCTTCTTACCAGTCAGAAAATTGTAAAACCAGCCGATACCGGCAATTGGGTCGAGCAGCTTATCAGGCTCAACATATCATCGGGTTATCCTCCTGAAAAAATTCAAAACATGCTTGAAATTCGAATCCTCGAAATGCCCTGGGTTGTGTCTGACGACAGCCTTAAATTTAAAATTACCAGGAAGGAGGCAGACAACTATATTGCAGAAATACATGTGCACCTGCATAGCTCCGAAATGGCGATAAAAACAGAGGAGAACCTACATGTTTTTGTCAGGGAAGTATTTGCTTAACTGCCGTTGGCTTCAGCCAACGGCTTGGAGAAAAATAAGCTTTTCTGGTCATTTAAATTGCCGTTGGCTTCAGCCAACGGCATGGGAATCAATAATTTATTTGGGGCTTTAGCCCAGTAATACC
Source organism: Bacteroidales bacterium UBA5621 (assembly GCA_002424525.1). Lineage (GTDB taxonomy): Bacteria > Bacteroidota > Bacteroidia > Bacteroidales > VadinHA17 > LD21. The sequence continues at coordinate 2,511 of DIKJ01000122.1, forward strand.
CATTGTCCGATTAACAGTTTAAAACTCATCAATCTGTGAATTATGCAATATATATATATGCAATTTTATAACACTCCGTCAGAAAAAAAGCAGCACCTTTATTTTCTATGATAATGTTACCAGGGGAGATTATGACAAAAAACCAATAATAAACAAAAAACTATGAGATTCTTAATCGGTTTAATTACAGCAATTTTGATTACAGGCGCTGCAAGTGCACAGCACGGCAATTCACCTGCAGGATTTGTAAACCTCGGAATAAAAGGCGGGATAAACATGTACAACATTTACAATGACAACAACACTAAATATGACCAAATAACAGGGTACTATCTTGGCTTGCTTGGTCATATCCATATAAACAACCAATGGGCATTTCAGCCTGAATTGGTTTATTCAACCCAGGGTGCAAAAATCGGGGGAACAAAATATGATCTGAGCTATATTAATGTACCTGTTATGCTTCAGTATATGTTTGACAATGGATTCCGATTACAGGCTGGCCCTCACTTGGGTTTTCTGGTTAGCGCAGACAATAAAGATAATTGGAATCCTGTTGACTTCGGAGTGGGTGCAGGTGTTAGCTATATTGTTCCATCAACGGGTTTGGGAATTGATGCAAGATATAATCTTGGATTGAGCAACATTAATAAAGACGATGCTGTAAAATCAACCAACAGGGGTCTACAATTGGGTCTCTTTTACATTTTTGGCCATAACGCTAGTGTAGTTCTCAAATAATCGGCTTCTGAAGATTAACTTTGCGATCCATTGAGGAGGAAATTAAATGAGAAAAAGTCAGGTACGAAAGTTCCTGGCTTTTTCTTTACATACAAGAGGTTTGAAATATCTAACCTAAGCTTGATGAGAGACATGGTGGAATTAATTGAAATGGCAGAGGTTTTATAATGATTTTCTACCATAACTGGACCGGAATGATAGAAAAAAGCCTGTACACATGGGTAAATATTTACTATAAATGTTTTGTATTATAAGATTATTGCGTAAATTGCGTAACGTAAATTACGTAATATGAAAGACAGGATCATTAATCCGTTTATAACAGGTGGCTATCTGAGTCCCCGGTACTTTTGCAACAGGGCAGAAGAAACCAAAAGAGTAATGGATGCCATCTCATCCAGGAGAAATATAACATTGATCTCATTAAGAAGGATGGGTAAAACCGGGCTTCTTAAGCATGTTAAATACCAGCTTGAACACTCAAAAAGGCCACATGCTGTAATATATGCAGATCTCCTGCCGACAATGAATGGCAATGAAATGCTGAATTCAATCTCCTCCGCTCTGTACAGACTTCGAAAAAGTGAAAAGAACTTTCTGGAGAAGATGCTCGGTTTCATGTCATCTCTTCGTCCCAGGCTGACAATGGATCCTTTGACAGGTGAACCATCAATTGAGCTGAAGGTGGAATCATCCGCAGGAATACAATCGGGACTGGAGCAGGTTTTAAAGTTGATTTCTGAAATTAAACAGGATATTGTCTTCATGTTTGATGAGTTTCAGCAGATAAGTAACTATCCCGAGAAAAATATGGAACCAATGATAAGATCTGTAATTCAGACTTATCCGGTTGTCCCTTTTATATTCTCAGGCAGCAGCAAGCACATGCTTGAAAATATGTTTATGTCTCCGGGAAGGCCATTTTATCAGAGTTCTGAACTTATGTATCTCGACCGGTTAAGAGAAGATGATTACAGTTTTTTTATCAAAGAAAACTTTGACCATGGCAACAGGGAAATAAAAGATATATCAGTAAGCAAAGTATTTGACTGGACGAGGCTTCATACTTATTATGTCCAGTATGTGTGTAATCATCTCTTTGAGAAGGGTGGGGGAACAATTGGAGAAGGAGAGGTTAAAAGCATATTTCATCAGATAATTACTGATTTTGAGCCGCAGTTTGTGAATTACAGGAATCTCCTTCCTGCACATCAATTTCGTCTGCTAAAGGCTATTGCCGCGGAGGATGGTGTCACTCAGCCAACTTCAGGGGAATTTATCATGAAAAATCATCTCACAAGCCCCAGTTCAGTATCAACCTCATTGAAGGCGCTTGTTGAAAAAGAAATGATAGTACATGACTTAAACAAATGGATTGTTTATGATGTTTTTTTCTCCAGATGGCTTGAGTATCATTATAAAGAGTAGGAATATTTCATGCTCCTCTTCGGCAGTACTTAAGAAGGTACTTATCTGTGATATAATGTCAGTCATGAGACTGGTGGATGAATTAGAGCATACTGTTTATCAGGATCCATGAAAATGGTTAATTTTATAACGAGTTAGGCAAAATTGTTATACCATGATAACTTTGTTAGATATGAAATTTAAATCTCAACTCACATTTATTGTTTTTGCTACCATTATTGGAGTATTAAGTATCTCATGCCAAGACAATAATCGGTATAGAAACCAATACTTCACTGAAGTCTACCAGCCTGTTCAAATAGCTCAAACTCTGAATGAACCAATTCCAGAAGAATTTAACATTCAGGATGTTCCTTGGTACTGTTATCAGAAAAATAATTGTCAGGCAGTATCGCTCCAAATGATTGCAGAGAAATTTGGCATAAACCTGCCAATAGATTATTTCAACTTTCTCGTAGGAAATACTTTTGGAGCTATGTATACCAAGGGTGCAGGTAATTTCATGCCAAACAGCGACCCTGAACCCGGGCTAATAGTTGCAGCTCAACATCTTGGACTGTCACGAAAATATTTGTATACGGATGATTCTTCAGTGTTTTTGAAAACCTTACGACACTACATAGCACAAGAACTACCTGTTAGAATTCCTTGGAATGCAGCGCCAGCAATGAAGTACGCAATTGAGTCAGGTTATTTTGAAGCTCCCGCGAATTGGAAAGAGCCTTCTAAAAGCTCTTTCATACCTCATAGCATAGTTTTCGTTGGTTATGACTCATCGTCATTTTATTACTATGAGACTATTGCCACAAATGAATTCGCAGCTCATGGAGAAAAAGGAATCCGGATTCCTGACCAAATAGTCCTTGAAGCTATAAATTCGTTAAGCTCAAGATATGGACTACCATGGAAATATATGTTGACTGTTTTCAATAAGGATTCATCTAAAACGTCATTAAGTCCAGTATGGGAAAGAAATGGAAAAGAATTGATTGGGAATCAATTCGGCCCAACATATACCGGGAGTCTTGCCCTGTTTGCCTTTTCAAGTGCCATCAGAAAAGAAGGACTTAAAATGAATAATCCCATCAAGAGAAATGCACTTTTAAGAATTACTAAAACTCTTTCTGAAGAGAGATTAAAAAATGCAAACTTTTTAATACATACCTTCAAGACTATAACTGAAATACAAAATGCTGCACAATATCTCCATGCCTCCAATCAAAATTATGAAAAAATCATAATAGTACTTGAAAACCCGGAACTTGATGAAAAGTCAATTGATCAGATTTCCACCCTGTTTAAAGAATCTGGTGATTATGAGAAGAATGCAGGAGATATCTTCCTGACAATAAGCAAGATGAACCAAGATTTAATAAAATAACTTTGCCTAACACGGACGGTATAAAAAACAGCATAAAAGGATCTATGAGCTTATTTCGCATAACCGTGATATTCCTTTTCCTGGTAACAGGTTGTAGCAAAACCAATAATATTAACCCTGAACCTGAACCTTTCAAGGGTCCATATAAAATTGCCAACGGCTGTTATATGGGTTATTTTTCTGTTAAGGGTCAGTCGCTGTGGAGTGAGATCTGCTTTGACACGGTGACTGGTAAATATGAGGAATGGCCGTCAGGGGGTATTATGTACCAGAAAGATATGGGATGTCTGACTGTTGGAACATATTCCATAGACAGTTTCAGGCTTACGTTTACACTTGACTCGATCAAACATAAGTTTTTCCCATGTACACTGCCAGAATCAATGTTACCCGGCGAATATAAAATAACAAATATCGTAGGTCGTGATTCTATTATTTTCGAAAAGGGGACAGTGGAAAATAGAATTATTTACAAGATGAAGAGAGTCTGGCCTTAAATTGACGATGAGAGGATTATTCGCTTCGCCCGCCATAGCCTTTGGCGTCGGTGGGCATCGCTCATGATCCTCAAGGGGAGAGCTTAATCAGAGACATGGTGGAATTAGTTGAACTGTCAGAGGTTTTATAGTGATTTTCTACCATAAGAAGAAAAATTTGCGTTCAGCCTGATGATTGTTTAATTTTGATAATGTATCAGATAGGACACTGATGTCAAGCATTATTGAAGGATATAATTACGACATCTTCANNGTGTTCAGGACATCAACAGGTGTAAACAGGCCATTGAAAATCAATGAGGATCACCCGCAGGATAATCTTAATAAAACCTTTTATGCAGACCAGTTAAACAAACTGGCAACTGCATTAAAGGAGATCATTCAAGCGATGAAGCAGGATCAGGCAAAGGAACCTGGAGCATTTGATCAGTACCATGAGTCAAATGAGGGAAGAAAAAATGAAATTAAAAATGTATCCGGGGGGAAGCCCCCTAAATCAAACAGGTCTAAGCTGTTTCCCGTAACGGGTGCAGCTGCTCTTCTGATTCTCCTTATCCTGACACTCTTCCCCAAATTATTTAAGCAAGATAAATACAATGAGATCAGGGATCCGGTAGGATCAATATCAATTGCCATAATGCCCTTTGAAAATCTTACTGGTGATTCAACCCTTAACTGGTTCGGGAAAGGTATCTCTTCCCTTATAATAAACGGATTGGGAAAATCAGAAGAATTATCAGTATGTGACGACCCGACTTTATCAGAGGCTATGCATGACATGAGACGCACCTATACAGCCGGCATGACCCCATCACTGGCAAAGGAGCTTGCGGCCAGGGTCAGGGCAAGGGCCTATATTTCAGGCAGTTTCCAGGGAAGGGATAATAAGTACTGGATTATGGCCAATCTGGTAAACACTAAAACCGGAAAGGTACTCTGGACAAGTAAAGTTGAGGGGAACATCAATTCATCAGCATATCTTTCACTGGCTGACTCGTTATGCATGGAAATACGGAATTATCTGGAATTAAAAGCTCTTAAAGATATTGCTGATTCTGAATTCCGTGAATCATACCCGACTTCATCAGAAGCTTACAGATACTTCATTGACGGGATGAACATGGTCCTGATTCAGGATTATGAACCTGGCATTAAATCCCTGAAGAGAGCTCTGGCGATAGATTCAACCTTTGCTCTTGCACAGTTTTATTTAACATTCGCATACTATTATGAAGGACAGGAGGAAGAAACATTTACCAGTCTAAAAAAGGCCTATTTATTGAAGGATCATGTTCCATACAAATACCAGCTTTGGATTGAAATGTGGTATGCCTGTTTTTTTGGCAACAGCTTAGAGGATGTAACCCGATTTTGCGATCTTCTGGTGAAAACAGGATTAAACACAAGGCTTTTCTGGTGGGACATTGGAATTACTTATCATGATTTTTCCAGGGATAATGAAAAAGCTGCTTCAGCATTTGAAAAAGTGATGGAAATTAACAGAGAAATGGGAAGTGACTGGAAAATAGAGTCCTTTTATACCATCTATGGAAGCACTCTTCATAAAATTGGCAAACATGAGGAGGAAATGAATATTTACGATATCGGATTAAATGTCTTTCAGGACAATTCTGCTATCCTGGCCAGAAGAATTATCTGTCTGTTTTCTCAGGGAGATACAATTACGGCAGGTGATTATTTGAATCAATTAATTGTACAGGTTAAAAAAGCAGGAGCGCCGGAATCCCGGATCGAACAAATAAAAGGTAATATATACTCTGGCGCAGGTATTTATTCAAAGGCGGAATTTCATCTTCGAAAAGCATATGACCTGGAAAGTAAAAATCCTGACCTTATAGGGAGTTTAGCAAATCTTCTGATTGATCATGATATAGATATTGATGAAGGCCTGGAGCTTGTTGCTCAGGGGCTGGAGATTATGCCCAATGGAAGGAGATTCCTACTTTTGAAAGGTATTGGCTGCTATAAACAGGGCCGGTACAATGAGGCGGTTGACATTATGAGCAAAGAGTGGGAGAGGAGCATAATGTCCTTTACTCAATTTTATCACTATCTTCCGGAAGCCCGCCAGGCACTGGCAAATCAAAGTAAATGAAAGAAGTGCAGTGTTTTTCGCTGCACTCATGATCCTCATGGGGGCGCTTTGCAAGGGAAAAGCCTTGAGGATTATTCATTTCATTCATGATCCTCAAGTGGGGAGCTTAACAAGGAAAAAGCCCTGCAGCCGCCTTCGGCGCCTGCTTGGGTCTTTTTATTTTTATCCCTCGCTTGAGCAAGCTCAGTTCGGGCTAAAAATAAAAATCCCCGTCGCTTTCGCGACAGGGCTTTTGACTTGTAGCGGAGGGAGGATTCGAACCTCCGACCTTTGGGTTATGAGCCCNNAGCTACCACTGCTCCACCCCGCAATGTGGACTGCAAAGATAATATCTTAATGCCAATATCCAAAATTATTGTAGATTTATTGTGAATTTTAATTGGTCAGAAGTCAGAAGTCAGAAGATAAGGAACGCAGTGACGCAATTCCGCGCAGCCGGAACGGAAGACAGAAGACGGAAGAAGAATATAAAGCAAACTTCGGATCCGCTTACCGGCTTCGCTTACCTCCGGTCAGCTTCGGACGTCGGACTGAAAACAACAAAATCAGATCATTTTTGTTTAACATAAATTATGAAGTAAACCACAAGCCATGCCAAGAGTATTCAAAGCTACCGATATCGAAAAGGAAGACAAGGAGGTTAAACGCGATTACCTCGACCGCCATATGCCACACGTCTTCTGCCCCGACCAGGTAAAAAGGGGTGAGAAATTTGAAGTAAAAGTGAAACTGGGACACGATTATCCCCATCCGGATGACCATGACCATTTCATCAGCGTTATTCAGCTGTGGAACCGCGAAACACTGCTGGCCGAAGCCAGATATACTGCCGGTGTTTACGGTAACCTGCCTGGACATTTTGAAATCGATTTCTATATCGTCGCTCCCGACGTGTCGATGAACCTTTCAGCTATGTCGGTATGCACAAAGCACGGCCTCTGGCAGAGCGAAGACAAACCCGTAAGGGTAATTTGAAGAGAGCTTTCTGCTCCGCTGACACGGGATCTTCATACAGATACGTGCAATATCCGGATCTTTTTTCTTCAGTCTTCCGTCTTCTGTCTTCCGTCTTAAATTATTATCTTTGCATGCCATTTATAATCACATATATGTCGACTACAGAGAAGAAAAAAAGTAACTGGCAGGATAAATACAGATTTTCAGTCATCAACGACACCACCTTCGAGGAGGTGTGGAGAGTCAGGCTGACACAATATAACGCATTCCTTCTCATTACTCTGCTGGTCCTTTTTATTATCGGGGCAACAGTTTCGCTGATATCTTTCACCAACCTCCGCGAGTTCATACCGGGCTACCCCGATGTGACCATGAGACGCAACATTCTGCTGAATGCCCTGAGACTTGATTCGCTTGAGCAGGAACTTGCATTGAGGGATAAATACTTCCTGAATCTGAATACAATAATATCCGGGGAGGAGCCAACAGGAATATATTCAGAACCTGATGCATCACGAAACTATTCGGCACTGCGGTTCGGAAGATCGCCTGAAGACTCTGCCCTCAGGGCCCGGATCGAGAGCGAGGAACGTTTCAACCTTACCCTCGGACCGATATTGCCGGAAAGTGTTACCAACCTGTCGGGACTCCATTTCTACCCCCCGGTAAAGGGGATAGTTTCCGCCTCCTTTGACCTTCGCCTGAAACATTACGGTACAGATATCGTTACCAGGCCCCGCTCTCCTGTTGCCTGCGTCCTGGACGGCACAGTTATCTTCACGGGCTGGACAATTGAAACAGGTTTTGTAATACAGGTTCAGCATCCTAACAATCTTATCTCAGTCTATAAGCATAATGCGGCGCTTCTCAAGGAAAATGGTGATCTGGTCCGTGCAGGTGAAGCTTTGTCAATTGTTGGCGATTCGGGCGAAATGTATACCTCAGGACCCCATCTGCATCTTGAGATATGGTATAAGGGAAGCCCGCTTGACCCTGAAAAACATATTTTATTCTGATGGCAGAGGGCATGCAGAAAAAGATAGCATTGCTGGGATCCACAGGATCAATCGGCACCCAGGCTCTTGATGTTATCTCGGGCCAGCCCGGCCGGTTTGAGGTGGAGGTTCTGACAGCCGGCAACAATGTCAGGCTTCTTTCCCGGCAGGCACTGAAATACAATCCTGAAACAGTAGTAATCGGCAATAAGGAACATTATCAGAAACTCAGGGAGAGCCTCAGGCACACCCGGGTCAAGGTTTATGCGGGGGAAGAGGAGATTGAAAGGGTGGCTTCGGAGTGCCGTGCCGGCCTTGTTATTGCCGCAATGGTCGGGTTTTCCGGACTTAAGCCAACCTTAGCCGCCGTGAAAGCAGGCAAGAAAATTGCCCTTGCCAACAAGGAAACACTGGTTGTTGCCGGAGAGATTATCTGCAGACTGGCAAAACAGTCGGGATGCCAGATCATACCAGTCGATTCTGAACATTCCGCGATCTTCCAGTGCCTGGTCGGGGAACCGCCCGGCAGTGTTGAGAAGATCACCCTTACAGCATCGGGGGGACCTTTCCTTGATTACACGACCGAAATGCTTCGTGAAATCAAACCCCACGAAGCACTGAGACATCCGAACTGGGATATGGGCAATAAAGTCACGATCGACTCGGCTTCGCTGATGAATAAGGGACTGGAGGTGATAGAGGCTAAATGGCTCTTTAGCCTTGAACCTGAAATGATTGAAGTAATCATTCATCCGCAGTCGATCATTCATTCGCTTGTTCATTTCAGGGACGGATCAGTAAAAGCACAGATGGGATTGCCCGACATGAGGGTCCCGATTCTGTATGCACTTAGTTACCCCGACAGACTGACGTCAGAACTGCCCAGGCTCGAACTTAATAAACACTCTTCACTTACATTTACTGAACCCGACACCACCAGATTCAGGAACCTGTCGCTGGCATACGAGGCATTGAAAAGCGGTGGCAACACACCGTGCGTGCTGAATTCAGCCAACGAAACAGCAGTGATCGCTTTCCTGGCAGGTAAAATAGGATTTCTGCAAATATCTGAGGTTGTTGAATATGCGATGAGCCAGGTTGATTATATGCCATCGCCCGGACTGGGTTACCTTGAAACGACACACAATGAAGCACGCGAAATCTCTTTAGATTATATAAATAAACTCTCAAAATAAATAAACTCTCAAACAGAAAATGGCAATACTTATAAAAATATTACAGCTCCTTCTCAGTCTCTCCATACTGGTCATTATACATGAGCTCGGACATTTCCTTCTGGCAAAGCTGTTCAAGACCAGGATCGAAAAATTTTATCTCTTTTTTGACCCCTGGTTCTCGATCTTCAAGATTAAGAGAGGAGATACGGAATACGGTATGGGGTGGCTCCCGCTGGGCGGTTATGTGAAGATCTCGGGAATGATAGACGAGTCGCTCGACAAGGAACAGATGAAAAAACCTCCCCAGCCATGGGAATTCCGGTCAAAGCCTTCGTGGCAGAGACTGCTTATAATGACCGGAGGTGTTATCATGAACTTCATACTGGCCATGCTGATCTATGTCGCCGTGCTTTATGCCTGGGGCGAAACCTATCTTCCCACCTCAAACGTCAGCTACGGGATCGTAACAGACTCAACGGGCTATGAGATGGGACTACGCAACGGCGACAAGATCCTTTCAGTTGATAATCAATACATTGAAAACTTCAACCATATTGTTTCCGACATAATTCTGAATTCCCGCAAAACCATTCAGGTCGAACGCGACGGACAGAGAGTAAATATTGACATCCCCCAGGAGTATGTTCAGAAGATCCTCAAGGGGCAGGGACTGATAGACGCAAGGACACCCTTCGGGCCATTTGTTATTTCCGGGTTTGGAAAAGAATCCCCTGCCAGAATGGCGGGTGCAATGGCAGAAGATGAACTGGTTGGCCTTGACAACAATAGTTTCACCTGGTACGACGAGTTCCAGAACTACCTGAAGGTTAACAGGAGCAGGACCATCGTCATGAACCTGCTCAGGGGCGGTGAGAAAATCGATATCCCTGTTACCCCGACAGCGGCGGGTATGCTGGGAATAGCCAGCTCGCGGACGTTCGACAGGATCTTTGAGCTGAAAACGATCAGATACGGATTCCTCGAGTCGATCCCTGCAGGCATTGCCAAAGGATTTAAGACCATAGGGGATTACCTCAAGCAGTTCAAGATCATCTTTTCACGCAACACCAAGGCCTATGAATCGCTTGGAGGATTTATCACCATAGGGAGCATATTTCCGGGAGTCTGGGACTGGCACTCCTTCTGGAACCTGACCGCCTTCCTCTCGATCATCCTTGCAATTATGAACATACTGCCAATACCGGCGCTCGACGGAGGACACGTGATGTTTCTGTTATATGAAGTTATTTCAGGAAGAAAACCCAGCGATAAATTCCTCGAATACGCGCAGATAACAGGGATGGTTATACTGCTTTCAATCCTGATCCTGGCCAACGGGAATGATATCCTGAGGCTCCTCAGAAGATAAAATAATTGTTCCCGCACCATTTGTAATTGAAATAACAATTAATAACTTTGCCCGACTTTAAAAACTACTGAAATGGGAAAGTTAGGTTTAACAGAGATAATTCTGATATTGCTTGTGGTTGTCCTTCTTTTCGGCGGACGGAAAATTCCTGAACTTATGAAAGGTATCGGCCAGGGATTGAAAGATTTCAGGAAAGCCTCGAAGCTTTCACCGGAAGAGGAAGCAGGCAGCAGCGCCAAAAATTAAATCACCCGGACAGAAACCTGTGATACACCTGCACTGATAATGCAGGTTTTTACCGGACTACACCGGCTCATACTTCTGGTTTCTTCTTACGGGAATGAATCCGGCCTCCCTTATGATCGATTTTATCTCTCCGGCAACGAACCGTTTGCCGGAACCGGCAGAGCTTACAACATTCTCCTCAATCATCACCGATCCCAGGTCGTTTGCACCTGCATGCAGTGAGATCATGGCGATATTCCTGCCCACTGTAAGCAACGATGCCTGAATGTTCCTGATATTTGTGAGCATTATGCGGCTTACGGCTATAAGCCTGATATAATCCGGTCCGCTGTAACGGCTTTTTACTCCGTCCCTTTCCAGCAGGGTGGTTCCCTTATCCTGAAAAGGCCACGGAACGAATGTGATGAACCCGTAATGTTCCTCCTCCTTCTCATACTGCAGTGACCGGATCTGTACGAGATGTTCAATCCTCTCGCGAACCGTTTCGATATGACCATACATCATAGTGGCTGATGTCGGAAGGTTGAGCCTGTGGGCTTCCCTCATCACGCCAAGCCACTCTCCGGCAGTAGCCTTTGCAGGGGCAAGGATCTTCCTCACACGGTCCGAAAGGATCTCCGCCCCCGCACCGGGCAGGGAATCAAGCCCAGCTTTCATTAAGGCTATAAGGACTTCTGAATAGGTAAGCCTTTCTTTCCTCGAGAGATAAACGATCTCAGGTGGACCAAGAGCATGAAGTTTAAGAGAGGGGTATAATTCCTTCAGCCTGCTGAAAAGCTCCGTGTAGAAACTGAGATCAAGGTCAGGGTTCATCCCTCCCTGCAAAAGAAGCTGGTCCCCCCCCAGGTCAAACAACTCATCGATCTTATTTCTGTATTCGTCTATTGATGTGACAAAGGCACCGGGCGACTCTTTCTTCCTGCAGAAATTGCAGAAGGCACACTGCGAAAAGCAGACGTTTGTAATATTCACATTCCTGTCGATCATCCATCCCGCCGCACCACCGGGATTATGATACTGCCTGAGTCTGTCGGCAACAAAAATCAGCTCATCGAGAGGTGCATCCATGTAAAGAGAGACCCCTTCATCAGTATTCAGGGGGACCAGGTCGAGAGCCTTGCGGTATAACTCATTTAATATCATTGCAGTTATTACATAGTAGAAGACCGAGTTATGCAAAGGTAATGCTTTGAATCCTTCATGTACTAATTTACACAACAAGGTGATTATAATCATGAAGGGTTTATTCGAACAGCTTAATATTCAATACTATAACAAAGTTATTTTCGAATGAAAACTAAACAATCAATATTTTAATTAACTTTAGAGCTTCAAAAAAAAAGCCTTTCCGATATGAAACCAATTATTTCCAGGATATCTCAAATATCACCCGATCAGTCGGTTATATGTATTCTGGGCAGTGATTCCGTTCCAGACAGCCTGGGGCTGAGCAAGACTGAAAAAGAGTATGCTGCCAGAAGGCTTGAACAGAAGGAAGATCATGTCTGTATCAATTCCTATTTCAGAACAACTTACCTGATAAGGCTGAAGGAGGAGGTGCCCGCCTTCAGGATACGTGAAGAACTCCGCCGGAGCGGATACAGGTTAAGGAACCTGATCAAGTCGAATAATCACGAGGAGATCGTTATAACTTCTGAAAAAGCTTACAAAGGAGCCATCGGGGACCTTGCAGAGGGCATGATGCTGAGCTTCTATACCTTCGGCAAGTACAAGACAAAGGAAGAGAAGGAAGGGAAAAAAAATTTCCCTGCCAGGCTATTGCTTTTTGGGGACATTGACGACAGGGAAATCAGATGGCTCACCCACACGACTGACAACGTCTGGCTCGCGCGGGATCTGATAAATGAGCCGGTAAACCATCTTAATGCTCCGGCTCTTGCTGAAGAGATCAGAAAGCTGGGGCTCGATTCAGGATTAAAGGTTGAGGTTTTGAATAAGGGAAAGATAGAAGCCCTGAAAATGGGGGGCCTGCTCGCTGTGAACAGAGGGAGTGTTGACCCGCCTGTTTTCTGTATCCTTGAATGGCACCCTGAGAATTGCGTCAACAAAAATCCTGTCGTTCTTATTGGAAAGGGGATTGTATATGATACAGGGGGCCTGAACATTAAAACCGGCAATTACATGGCGGGCATGAAGGGTGACATGGCAGGGGCGGCTGTAGTGGCGGGAGTCATGTCGGTGATAGCCAAAGCAGGTTTGCCGCTTTATGTTGCAGGGCTGATTCCTGCCACGGATAACAGGCCGGGAGGCAATGCCTATACCCAGGGCGACATCATTACCATGCACAATAATATGACAGTTGAAGTAGGGAATACCGATGCGGAAGGGCGCATGATACTGGCGGATGCCATCAGTTATGCATCAAGGTACGCTCCGGAACTGATAGTGAACGTGGCGACCTTAACGGGATCGGCTGTTCAGACCTTTGGTAACCAGGCTATTGCAGTCATGGGTAATGCCGAAAGGAAATATTTTGAGATGCTATCGGAGAGCGGTGATGAGGTCTTTGAAAGGGTCGCGGAATTGCCATTCTGGGAAGAGTACGGAGAAATGCTGAAATCGGATGTTGCCGATATAAAAAATATCGGGGGACGGGAAGCCGGGGCGATAACGGCCGGCAAATTTCTTGAGAGTTTTACGGAGTATCCTTTTATTCATCTCGACATTGCAGGGACCATTGTGTTAAAGAAGGACGATTACTACAGGTTAAAAGAGGGTTCAGGCTCGGGATTAAGGCTTCTTTCAGCATTTCTAACGAAAATTGTTGAAAATCACCTCGAAAAGAAATAGTTGATTATGGAACGAAAAGCAATAATTGCAGGTATTTCACACGGAGATATCAATGGCATCGGATACGAAGTCATCATCAAGGCATTGATGGATAACAGGATAAATGAGATCTGCGTGCCCGTGGTGTACGGATCTCCAAAGGTGGCGGCATATCACAGAAAAGCCCTGAATATAAATAACTTCAGTTTCAATAATATCCGAACTCCCGAGGAGGCGAACCACAGAAAGGCAAATATGATAAACTGCCTTGATGATGAAACACGCGTTGAGCTGGGCAAGCCGACGGAGCACGGAGGTGAAGCGGCACTTATTTCTCTCGAGAAAGCTGTGGAGGATATTATCAGCAAGAAGATCGACGTACTGATCACCGCACCTATTGACAAGAAAGTCATTCAGTCGGAGAGATTCCGTTTCAGTGGTCATACCGAATATCTTGGAGAGAAGGCGGGTGTAAAGGAGACGCTCATGCTCATGATAAGTGAGAGTATGAAGATCGGGTTTGTAACGGGCCATGTTCCCCTGAGGGAGGTGCCGGAGTTAATAACCGTCGAAATGATCCTTTCAAAGCTCCGCATCATGAACAGATCGCTGATAGTTGACTTCGGTATCAGAAAGCCCTGTATAGCCGTTCTGGGACTTAACCCCCATGCCGGAGACAGCGACCTTTTGGGAAAGGAAGAAACGGAGGTAATAAATCCTGCAATAGAAAAGGCTCAGAATGAGGGGATACTGACATTCGGACCTTTTCCTGCCGATGGCTTCTTCGGCGCCGGATCGTTCAGTAAATTTGACGCTATCCTTGCAATGTATCACGACCAGGGCCTTGCACCCTTTAAATCCCTTTCATTCGATTCGGGGGTCAACTTCACTGCGGGATTGCCTTTTGTCAGGACCTCGCCGGTACATGGCACTGCTTTTTCGATTGCAGGCAAGGGAGAGGCTTCAGAGAGCTCCTTCAGACACGCTGTCTTTCTGGCATGCGATATTTTCAGGAACAGGCAGTTGTATCGCGAGATCACCAGTAACCCCCTGAAATATCAGGATGTGGATATACATACCGACCGGCCCGACGAACTTCCGCCGGAGCTGATAAACACCGAGCAACATATATGATCGATTACATAAAGGGTTCGATAACTGAGATAACACCGACCTGGATCACCATCGAAACAGCAGGGGTCGGATATTTTGTCAACATTTCCCTCACAACCTTCTCCCGCCTTGAAGGGAAAAAGGACTATAAGATCCTGATACATGAAGTGATAAGAGAGGATGCCCACCAGCTGTTCGGGTTTGCTGACAGGGAAGAGCGGGATATTTTCCGCCATCTCATCTCAGTTACGGGAGTTGGCGCAGGCACGGCAAGAATGATGCTTTCCTCGCTCACTCCTCCCGAGGTCGGGAAGGCGATCATGAGCTCGGATGTGAATGTTCTTAAAAACGTAAAAGGAATAGGTCTGAAAACCGCACAGCGGATAATTGTTGATCTGAAAGACAAGGTTGGCAAACATGCCGGAACCGGCGAAATATTTGCGTTTGCGGACAATACAAGACGTGAAGAGGCGTTATCAGCATTAGTAATGCTTGGGTTTGCCAGAGGCGCCGTTTCAAAGATCCTTGATAAGATAACCGGAGAAGGAAAAAATCTTACTGTTGAGGAACTGATAAAGCTGGCGCTAAAGAACTTGTAAAAAAGAATACCAGCCGGCTTGGGATCAGGGATATCATATAAAAATCTTCTGACGCTTTTTTATCTTGTACTATTTGTCTCCGCCACTTTCCTTCCGCGGAATTCATTTGGTCAGGCCGGTATCCAGTCAGTAACATCCGATACGATCCCGAGACCTGTCCTGAGACTGCAGGATGTCTCAGGAATTCCGTGGGAACAGGGGCAAAGATCCCCTCTCTACCTCGATAATCCGTCAAACATAAAATCGTCTGTCATCTACAATCCTGAAAGGAATGAGTACATCATTTTTCAGAAGGTTGGAGAATTCGATTACCGGCCACCGGTATACATGAGCCCGGAGGAGTTCAGGAAGTATGAATATGAGCGGGCAATGCGCGCTTACTGGCAATCGAGGATCGCAGGAGAAGATCCGGGGTACAGATCGCAACTGATACCACAGATAGAGGTTGGAGGAGAGGCATTCGACAGGATCTTCGGAAGCAATGTCATAAACATCATCCCTCAGGGGTCTGCCGAACTGATCTTCGGGGTCAATATCTCACGGACCCAGAACCCCGCCCTTTCGGAGAGGCTAAGGACCATACCGACCTTTGATTTCAAGGAAAAGATCCAGATGAATGTTACCGGGACGATCGGTGACAAGATGCAGCTTGGTGTGAATTACAACACCGATGCTATGTTTGAGTTTGAGAACAGGACAAAGCTGGAGTATTCGGGTAAGGAGGATGAGATCGTGAAGAAGGTTGAAGCCGGTGATGTAACCCTGCCTCTCACAGGAACCCTCATCACAGGCAGTTACAGCCTTTTCGGGCTTAAAACGGAATTGCAGTTCGGGAAACTTACGGTAACCACCGTGATGTCGCAACAGAAAGGCGAATCATCGGTGGTTGACGTTAAAGGGGGAGCCCAACTGAGCGATTTTGAGATATACGCCGATCAGTATGAGGCGAACAGGCATTTTTTCCTTTCACAGTACTTCAGGGATATTTATGACGAGGCACTGAAGAATCTTCCGGTGGTCAGCTCAGGGATCAATATCGAACGCATCGAGGTATGGATAACAAACAAGACAAGCAGATTCGAGGAGGGCAGTAACAGGAATATTGTGGCGTTCATGGATCTGGCTGAGAACAGTAATCACATTTTCAATGAGATACCAGGATTCCAGAGTAATCCCGGTGCAGTAATATATCCTGACAACAATGCCAACCTGATGTACGAACAGCTTACGACAACATACGGGCAGGTAAGAGATGTTGATCAGGTAACAAATGTTTTCGATAACCTCTACCCGGGGTTTCAGATCGGGCGGGACTTCGAAAAAATTGAGAATGCCAGGAAGCTCAACGATAGAGAGTATTATTTCAACCGGCAGCTGGGATATATATCGCTTAATACTGCACTGAATACCGACGAGGTTCTGGCGGTCGCTTTCGAATATACTCTTGGAGGAAAGGTTTATAAGGTGGGTGAGTTCTCCACCGATGGCATTACAGCGCCCCAGACCCTTATTCTCAAGCTTCTTAAGGGCACTACCCTGAGCCCCAAGCTACCCACCTGGAACCTGATGATGAAGAATATCTATTCCCTCGGATCAGGACAGCTTGAGCGCAGAAACTTTGAACTGAATATTCTTTACCAGGATGACAAGACAGGAAACTCGATAAACTATCTGCCTGAAGGGAAGCTTGCCGACCAGATTCTTCTCCAGGTAATGGGACTCGACAATCTGAATTCTCAGCTCGACAGGGAACCGGACGGATACTTCGATTTTATTGCTGATATAACAGTAAGAACCGACAGGGGCAAGATAATCTTCCCTGTTATTGAACCATTCGGCAGCCATCTCAGAAGCAGGATCTCCGATCCGACACTCGCCGCGAAGTATGTTTTTCAGGAACTCTATGACTCGACTCAGACAATAGCGCGGCAGATCGCCGAGAAGAACAAATTCAAGCTTACGGGGCGGTACTCCTCACAATCNNAGGCTCAATGCGATCAGCATTCCGCAGGGCGCTGTAAAAGTTACGGCAGGTGGTGTGCCCCTCACGGAAAATGTTGATTTTACTGTTGACTATAACATGGGATCCGTCAGGATCATCAATCCGGCACTCATTGAATCACAGACACCTATCCAGGTATCGCTTGAGAGCAACCAGTTCTTCGGGTTTCAGACCAAGACACTGATCGGTTCACATCTCGATTACAGGATCTCCAACAACTTTAACATCGGTGGTACGATTCTGCATCTGACCGAAAGACCTTATACCCAGAAGGTGAATTACGGGGAGGAACCCATTTCCAACACAATATGGGGTCTGAACACTTCGTATAAAACCGAGTCTCAGCTGATTACTAAATTAGTTGACAAGATCCCCCTTCTTGATACAAAAACACCTTCCACCTTCTCTTTTTTCGGCGAGTTTGCCAATCTGATTCCCGGGCATTCAAAGGCGATCACAAGTGCAGGCAACTCATATATTGATGATTTTGAAGCCAGTGAAATACCTCTTGACCTGAAATCCTTTAATGCATGGAACCTGGCGAGCGTACCTCAGGGACAGGCGCAGATTTTTCCTGAGGCGCGTTTCAATAATAATCTTGTAAGCGGGTTTAACCGCGCAAAGCTGGCATGGTATGTTATTGATCCGCTTTTCCTGCGTAACGGAGCCTCAACCCCTGATCATATCAGGCAGACCCCCGACGAGCAGTCGAGCCATTTTGTCAGGGAGATATATGAGAATGAGATATTCCCCTACAGGGAGAGCCCCAGCGGACTGCCTACAACTATAGCAGTGCTTAACCTTGCATATTATCCGGGAGAGAGGGGCCCGTATAATTATGACACCTATCCCGGCCCTTACTCAAAAGGGATGAACAGCGACGGAACACTTAATGATCCCGGAGCCCGGTGGGGTGGAATGATGAGGGAGGTTCTTACCAGTGATTTTGAAACGGCAAATGTCCAGTATGTAAAGTTCTGGCTAATGGATCCCTTCGTGGAGGATCCTTCCCATAAGGGGGGCGATCTTTATATTAATCTCGGTAACATCTCGGAGGATATCCTTCGCGATTCGAGAAAGAGTTTTGAGAACGGACTGCCGGGCTCACCGGAAGTGAAAAATGTCGACACAACCGCCTGGGGAAGAGTACCTACAATACAGGCAGTAGTCCATGCCTTTGATAATGCTCCCGAGTCGCGCATCTACCAGGATGTCGGTCTCGACGGACTGAGAAACGAGGATGAACAATCCTTTTTTGCAAATTATCTTGAGGAAGTGATGCAGATCGTCACTCCGGAAGTTTACCAGGAAATACTGAAAGACCCGTCGAATGATGATTTCCGCTATTTCAGGGGACGACAGTATGATTTTGAAAGGGCCGGGATAATACAGAGATATAAAAGATATAACGGGAACGAAGGAAACTCACCCACATCTGAAATGTCGGAAGAGTCATTTCCGACAACGGGTTCCACATTGCCCGATATGGAGGATATCAACCGCGACAACACCTTAAGCGAAACGGAAAGCTACTATCAGTATAAGGTGAGCATCAGGCCGGAGGATATGCGGGTTGGTTCAAATTTTATTGTCGACGAGATAGAATATGAGGCTACCTTCCCCAATGGTATAAAGTCTAAGGTTAAGTGGTATCAGTTCAAGGTCCCCATAACCGATTATGAAAAGATCATAGGGCCGATAAGGGATTTCAAATCGATCCGCTTCATGAGAATGTTCCTCAAGGAGTTTGAACAACCGGTTATCATGCGGTTTGCCAGGCTCGATCTGGTAAGGGCTGAGTGGCGAAAGTACAATATCTCCTTTATGGAGGGAGGAGAGAGGATAACAATTCCTGAGGCCGCTGACGGAACGTTTGAGATCAGCTCGGTAAGCATCGAGGAGAATTCGGGCAAGGAGCCAGTGAATTATGTGCTTCCTCCGGGGTTCGACAGAATTGTCGATCCTCAGAACCCCCAGCTGAGACAGCTTAATGAGCAGTCGATGGTTCTCAGGGTCCAGGATCTCGGGGACGGCGATGCCCGGGCGGCGTTCAGGAACGTCAATCTTGATATCAGGCAGTACCGCCGCCTGCGGATGGAGGTGCATGCCGAAGCGATAATCGGACAACCCTTATACGATGATGAGCTGACTGCCTTCATAAGAATCGGATCTGATTATAAGGGCAATTTCTACGAGTATGAGCTTCCGCTGAAGCTTACTCTCCCGGGCCGTTATGAAGACAAAAGCGAAGCGTCCAGGGCTCTGGTCTGGCCGGATGAAAACAGCTTCAACATCGATCTGACCGTTTTCCAGGAAGCAAAACAGGAGCGTAACCGGCAGATGCAGGAACCCGGATCGTCCCTGAGCGCTACGGATGTATTCATTTATAACGCCGGACCGGCCAGGGTATCTGTCTCAGGTAATCCCAACCTGAGCAATGTGAGGGTTATCATGGTAGGTGTTAGGAATCCTATAAAGACCAGGAGAACGGGACCCGACGACGGAAACCCGAAATCGGGTGAGATATGGGTTAATGAATTGAGGCTTAGTGATTTCAAAGAGGATGGCGGGTGGGCAGCCAACGCCCATCTGCAGGCCCGGCTAGCCGATTTCGGCACAGTCGATATGGTTGCACAGGCCAGCACCCCCGGTTGGGGAAGCATCGACAAGAAGGTCAACGAGAGGAGCAAGGAGCAGATTCTCAAGTATGATATCTCTTCAAGCTTCGAGATGGGAAAATTCTTCCCGGAGAAGCTGGGAGTCCGCTTTCCGGTCTATGTAGGCTTTTCGGAGTCACGCATCAAACCTCAGTATAACCCTCTCGATCCTGACATCCTCCTTAACGAGGCACTTGACGATGCGGCCAGCAAGGCAGACAGAGACTCGATAAGATCCATTGCGGAAGATTATGCGCGAAGGAAGACAATAACCGTCAGCAATGCGGGTATAACCAGGCGGGGTGAAAAACCTCATCCCTGGGACGTGGCAAATTTCAGCGTAAACTATACATTCAACGAGATTTACAGAAGCAGTACCAAAACCGAAATCGATCTTGAAAAAAATTACAGGGGAGGCCTCAATTATGATTATCAGGCTCAGCCTGCCAATATCATGCCCTTTAGAAACGTGAAGTTCCTTAATCCGCAGGTATTCAGGATTATAAAGGATTTCAATTTCTATGCCTTCCCCAGAAGCATATCTTTCAGGACAGATATTAGCAGATTTTATAATGAGGTGAAAACCAGGAATATAAATAATCCCTACCTGATTATCAAGCCATCGTTCAGGAAAGATTTTGAATGGAGCAGGATTTTTGATTTCAAATATGATCTTACCCGACAGCTGAAATTTGACTTCACCGCGACCAACCTGGCCCGAATAGATGAACCGCCGGGAGGAGTGGATAAGGCGAGATACGGAAATATTTATGACGACTGGCGCGATTCTGTAATGGTAAATATCCGGAACTTCGGCCGGACGGTAAACTACAATCACTTTATCAACGTAACATACACAATACCTGTAAACAAGCTTCCTCTCCTTTCGTGGATAAACGCCAATGCACGATACGGTGCGGATTACACCTGGCTGGCCGGGCCGCTCTTCCCCGACACCATGAACATAAACCTGGGCAACACCATTAAAAACCATAACGATCTCTCATTCTCTGCCACGGCAAACCTTACTGCACTTTACGGGAAGTCTGATTTCCTTAAGAACATTGAGAACAATACCCGTCCGGATGCCGCTCAAAGGATGCAGCCGGAGTACAAGACGGTGACCTACACGGCTGAAAGGATCAATTTCAGGGCTGGTACGGTCAGGTTTATCAATCATAACCTGAAATCAAGGGATGTATCGGTTACGGTGACGAAGAGCGACGGTACCGAACTGTCAGGAAAGATTGAGATATTGAGTGACAACAGGGTCAGTTTCGTATCCGATGAAGATGCAAACGGGACGAAGGTTACCGTTGAAGGACGGGTCCAGAAGAAAAGAAATCCACTTTCTGTAACCGGGGCCTATCTTTTAAGAGCCATGATGGGTGTCAGGTCGGTAAGCCTTACCTGGCTCTCTGCGCAGGGACAATTCCTTCCCGGTTACATGCCCGGCACCAGCCTCCTCGGGATGTCTGACTATAATGATGTACTGGCCCCGGGGTGGCCGTTTATTCTGGGTTATAACGACAGGAACTTTTTTGACAAGGCAGTCACTTCCGGCTGGCTCTCGACGGATACCCTGCTCAACACACCGGCCATGGCTAATAAAAGGATCGATATTTCGATGCGAAGTGTGGTGGAACCATTTCCGGGCCTCCGGATAGATGTCACAGCCGACAGAAGATTCCTTGAGAATGTAAGCTCTTATTATATAGCTGATTACAATGGTAATTTTCCCGACAGTACCCGTAACCGGATTGTTTCCGGGAACTTCTCGATCTCAGTCATTTCGTGGGGTACTGCTTTTGAAAAGATATCAAAGGATAATGACTACGTGTCACCGGCATTTGAAACGTTTAAACAGAATTCCGTCATAATATCGGAGAGAAGGGCCGAAGAGAGGAGAAGGCTGGATCCTGGGTATGATCCTGGAACAGATCCTCTTACGGGCATGCCTGTTGAAGGACCATATAAAAGCGGATACGGCCCCACATCCAGGGAGGTGCTGATACCTGCTTTTCTTGCCGCCTACACCAGAACAGATCCACGAAAGGTAGGGATGGAGACCTTCCCGTCGGCCATGAAGATGATGCCGAACTGGAGGCTGAACTTCGATGGCCTGTCGAGGTTCGCGTTCGTGCAGAAAGTGTTCAGATCGATTACTATTGCCCACCAGTACAGAAGCATTTACCAGGTAAGTTCCTACACAACCAATCTCAATTTTATGGGTAATGAGAATGGATTAAGCATGATAAGGGATCTTCAGAACAACTACATACAGCAGTATGAGATAAATGTGGTAACCCTCACCGAGCAGTTCAGTCCCCTCGTTAACGTCGACCTTAACTGGAAGAACAGCCTGACAACCCGGTTCGAATGGCGGAAATCCAGAACTGTCTCGCTGAATCTTACAAGCAATCAGATTGCCGATGCACGGATAAATGAACTCATCTTCGGCGCCGGATACCGTTTCGATGATGTCCAGATCAGAGTAAGGACCGGCGGGGCTCAGAGGGTGCTGAGAAGCGATCTGAACCTAAGGTTCGATCTTTCCATACGTGACAACAAGACTCTTGCCAGGAAGCTGGTGGAGGATGTCAATCAGCCTGTGGTGGGTCAGAAGATATTTTCGATCAGGGCAACGGCCGATTACGTCCTGAGCGACAGGTTCAATCTGCAGGTCTTTTCCGATCACGCGATGAACAACCCCTTTGTCGCCAATACATTTCCGACATCAAATACCAATTTCGGGTTCAGCCTGAGATTCACGCTTGTACCCTAAAAAAATCTTTTCCGCTTATCCCTCAAATTTGTTGTCAGCCCCGGAACTATATAAACAAAAAAAACCTACTTTTGGATAGTTTACATTTTCGGGCCACAGGTTCAATTAATCAAATAACAGATCAGAAATGAATATTCCGGCAGATTTAGTTTATACCAAAGACCATGAATGGCTGAGGGTTGAAGGAGAAAACGGCTACATAGGTGTCACGGATTTTGCACAGGGTGAGCTGGGCGATATCGTGTTTGTTGAGATCGAGACCCTTGGAGAGACCCTCAAAAAGGAAGAAGTTTTCGGGACCATCGAGGCTGTTAAAACAGTATCCGACATGTTCATGCCGGTAGGAGGGGAGATACTTGAGGTGAATCCTTTGCTTGAAGAGTCGCCTGAAGTAATTAACAAGGATCCTTATGGCAAAGGATGGATGATAAAGATAAAGATTACCGATTCGTCCGAGATGTCAGGTCTTCTTTCGGCAGAGGAGTACAAGGGCCTTGTTTAACTGTTATCAGAGGCTCTTTTTCACTTCGAATTCCTGGAAGCCCTCAACCGTGTCGCCGACTTTTATATCGTTAAAGTTGGTAATGTTGAGTCCGCATTCGTAACCGCCAACTACTTCCTTGACATCATCCTTGAACCGCTTAAGGGATCCGAGTTCTCCGGTATAAATTACAATACCGTCGCGTATCACTCTTACTCTGGTATTCCTGTTGATCTTGCCTTCCCTGACATAGCATCCTGCAACCGTTCCGACTTTTGTCACTTTGAAGATATCGCGTATTTCAAGGGTTGCCACAATCTCTTCCCTGAGTTCAGGCACGAGCATGCCTTCCATAGCGGATCGTATTTCCTCTATAGCGTTATAGATTATTGAATAGAGACGCACATCAATCTCCTCCTTCTCAGCCAGTTTTCTAGCACTCATGGAGGGGCGCACCTGGAATCCGACAATGATGGCATTGGAAGCTGCAGCCAGAAGGATGTCCGATTCGGAAATCTGTCCAACGGCCTTATGAATGATGTTGAGCTGTATCTGGGGAGTCGACAGTTTGATAAGCGAGTCGCTCAGGGCCTCAACGGATCCGTCAACATCGCCTTTCACTATAATGTTGAGCTCCTGGAAGTTGCCTATAGCTATTCGTCTGCCTATCTCATCGAGCGTTATATGCTTCTGGGTCCGGAGGCCCTGTTCTCTTTGAAGCTGTGCCCTTCTTGTGGCAATATCCTTAGCTTCGCGGTCGCTCTCCATAACATTGAACTTATCGCCCGCCTGGGGTGCACCGTTCAATCCCAGTATCAGTGCAGGCATTGCTGGTCCGGCTTCAGTGATTTTGTTACTACGCTCGTTATACATCGCTTTCACGTGTCCAAAACAGGTTCCGGCAAGAATAATATCCCCGACCCGCAGTGTCCCGGCTTTTACAAGCACCGTGGCAGTAAATCCTCTTCCTTTATCGAGTGAAGATTCAATAACAGTACCGAGTGCAGGCTTAACGGGGTTTGCCCTGAGCTCGAGCAATTCTGCCTCAAGCAGAACCTTGTCCAGCAGAAGCTCGATATTGAGTCCGCCTAATGCGGAGATCTCCTGCGACTGGTATTTGCCTCCCCAGTCTTCGACAAGGTAGTTCATGTTTGCCAGGGCCTCCTTGATCTTTTCGGGGTTGGCTGAAGGCTTATCTATCTTATTTATTGCAAAGACTATCGGGACACCGGCAGCGGATGCATGGTTGATGGCTTCGATCGTCTGAGGCATGACTCCGTCGTCAGCTGCTACTACAATAATTGCGATGTCTGTTATCTGGGCACCACGGGCGCGCATGGCCGTAAAGGCTTCGTGGCCGGGTGTATCAAGGAATGTCAGTTGCCTTCCGTCATCCAGAAGAACATTATAGGCTCCTATGTGCTGTGTTATGCCACCTGCCTCTCCGGCAATGACATTGGTTCTGCGGATATAATCAAGCAGTTTTGTTTTTCCATGATCTACATGCCCCATAACGGTCACTATCGGTGGCCTTGGCCTGAGATCTTCCTCTTCGTCCTCTTCCTCCCTGACGGCTTCGAGCAGTTCCGCGCTGACAAACTCGACCTTGTAACCGAATTCATCTGCCAGCAGGGCCATGGTTTCAGCATCGAGCCTCTGATTGATAGAGACAAACAGCCCAAGGTTCATGCAGGTGGAAATGATCTCGGTCACAGGAGTATTCATCATTGTCGCCAGTTCGTTGACAGAAACGAACTCAGTGACCTTAAGTATGTTTTTCCGGCTTTCCAGAAGATCTTCCACCTCCCTGTGCTTCTGACTGATTGCGTCCCTTTTTTCCCTGCGGTACCTCGATCCCTTTGATTTTCCCTTTGCTGTCAGCCGGGCAAGGGTCTCCTTGATCTGTTTCTGTACCTCCTCCTCATCAACCTCAGCTCTCACCGGCCTCTTCCTGACCACCTTCTTCCCGGACTTATCTTTCTTTTCCGCAGTCCCGGGCTTGCTGACAGGAATTATCTCAACATCCTTCGATATTCTCTTCCTTTTCTTCTTGCGTCTGGATTCCTGATCTCCGTTGATCTTTACAGGTTGCTGGGGGGCACTCTTCTTTTTCTCCTCCACCGGGAGATCGATCTTGCCGACAACAGTCAATCCCGACAGTTTTCTGAACTCAGGTTTGAATAGTTCAACAGATTCCTCTTCCTGTTCTGCCGGGGTATCGGCTGCCTCTATGACATCCGGTTTATCTGATTCTGTTGCTGCGGGTGGCTCGCTTTTCGCGGCGACGACCTCTTTCTCTTCCTTCACCTCAGCCTCAGGGGCCTCTTCTGCTTTTCTGCCTGCAGGCTCATCCTTAGCTTTTTTCGGAGGTTTCCTGTCAAGATCTATCTTGCCCAGGATATGGATATCGATTTTCGGCTTTTCCGTTTTCGGCTCCTCTGTTTCCGGGGCAGTTGTTTTTTCTTTTACAGGCTCAGTTTGTTTCTTATCCTGTTCAGCAGGCTCCGCGGCAGATTTTGGTTCGGCTTCCTTTTTGGGGGGTTCGGGTTTTGCCGGCTGGGGCCTGAGTGCCTTATCGAGATCGATCTTACCGATAAGCTTGATATCGGGTTTCCTTATTTCAGTCAGGATATCGATGCTCTTTTTGGATCCTGAGGTGTCCTTGATAAGGATCTCTTCCTCTCTGTCGGCCTCTTCACCTGCGGATTTTTCGTTGACATCGTCGATCGATACCGTCTCTTTCTTCCTGTGAAGGTCTTTCAGGGCAAGTTTCTCGGATTCTTTTTTTGCACTGAGATCAGTACTGTACTCCTTGATCAGGAGAATATAAGCCTCCGGGGGTAATTTCGTGTTCGGGTTAGGATCAATGACAAACCCCTTCTTATGCAGGAATTCCACGATAGTGGCAATACCCACGTTGAATTCCCGTGCTGCTTTGCTTAATCTCGTCACCTTAATTTCGTCTGCCATAGATATGCCTTGCCTTTTAACTCAAAATAATTTACCGGGGTTTATATTGTATGAAAAAGTATTATTCAAATTCTGCTCTTAAAATATTTACTACTTCTTTTACGGTCTCTTCTTCCAGGTCGGTTCTTTTCACAAGATCGCTCACAGAGAGGTTCAGTACGCTTCTCGCCGTGTCGCAGCCTATTGCCTTCAGCTCATCAATTATCCAATCTTCGATCTCATCGCTGAACTCCTCGAGGTTAACATCTTCCTCATCCTCACCGCCCGGCTCCCTGTAAACATCTATCTCGTAGCCGGTAAGCTGGCTTGCAAGCTTGATATTAAGGCCGCCCTTGCCTATTGCAAGTGATACCTCGTTGGGTTTCAGATATATCTCAGCTCTTTTGGTCTCGTCGTTCAGCTTGATAGAGGTTATTTTTGCGGGGCTCAGGGCTCTCTGTATGAAAAGCTGATTGTTTGCAGTGTAATTGATGACATCGATGTTTTCGTTGCGCAGTTCCCTTACAATGCCGTGTATACGCGACCCTTTCATTCCCACGCATGCTCCTACAGGATCAATTCTTTCGTCGTAGGATTCAACTGCCACCTTGGCACGCTCGCCCGGGACCCTTACGATCTTTTTTATAGTGATAAGCCCGTCAAATATCTCAGGAACCTCGAGCTCAAAGAGCCTTTCGAGAAATACGGGAGAGGTGCGGCTAAGGATGATAAACGGAGTGTTGTTTCTCATCTCAACCTTGATAACAACAGCCCTTACCGAGTCGCCCTTGCGGAAATGATCGGAAGGTATCTGTTCGCTTTTGGGTATTATCAGCTCGTTCCCGTCATCGTCAAGCACCAGGATCTCCCTTTTCCATACCTGATAGATCTCACCTGTGACAATCTCCCCGATCCTGTCCTTATACTTCATGTAGATATTGTTCTTTTCAAGATCGAGGATACGTGCCGTGAGGTTTTGCCTCAGGGAAAGAATGGCCCTTCTTCCGAAATCCAGGAATTTGACTTCATCAGAAACTTCTTCTCCTGGTTCATAATCTTCATCGATCTCTTTTGCCTTGGAGAGGGGGATCTGCGTGTTGGGATCTGAAAAATCGTTATCGTCGACAACCTCACGGTTTCTCCATATTTCAAAGTCACCCTTATCGATGTTTACGATTATATCAAAATTATCCGCCGAACCATATTTCTTTATCAGCATTCCCCTGAAAACATCCTCGAGAACACTCATCATTGTCGGACGGTCGATATTTTTCAATTCCTTGAATTCCGAAAAAGTGTCGATCAAATTAACATTTTCCATCTGGTGTAGACCTCTATATTATTTTAATGTAAAAAATACTCTTGTTGATTTTACCTGGTCGAAGTTGAAGGATACCTCTTTAAGCTCACTTGCCTTCCCCCTGACCTTTGTTTCCGTTACAAGCTCGAAACCGCCCGGGGTGACATTCTTTAATAATCCGGTGAACCTTTCTCCTTCGGTGGTTACCATCTCAACCTTTTTTCCTTCATTCTTATGATACTGTTCAGGCACCACAAACGGCATGTCGAGGCCGGGTGAAGAGACCTGCAGTTCATAGTCCTCCCTTTCGCGATCGAGATTCTTTTCGATATGACGATGGATGGCCGCACATTCTTCGATAGTGATACCTTCATTGCTGTCGGCAAGCACTGTTATCCTGTCCGATGTGGTTATCCTGATCCCGACAATAAAGATCCCGGATCCTTCGGTTGCTTCCCTCACAAGTCTTTCTATTTCGGCTTTGTCTATCATATAAAAACTACAACCAATAAAATAGGGGACTCCGGTCCCCTAGTTCTCAAATACCCTTCAAATCGCCTGCAAAGTTAAACATTATTATTTTATCGCCAAAATTTTTAATATTATTATTGTCTTTTGTTAAATTCCCGGAAAAAGGAGGAATCGTCAATTCTGCAAATATGGAAGAGTACAGCTTTTATACTGATGAGGAACGGTTTCTTCTTGAAAAGTGCACCGTCTGCCCGCGGGAATGCGGAGTAAACAGGTTTGAGGGAGGCAGTGGCTGGTGCGGGATGGATGCGGGTATGAACATTGCTTCAATATGCATCCACAGGGGAGAGGAACCTCCGATAAGCGGTCCGTCGGGCATCTGTAACATCTTTTTCGGGGGATGCAACCTCAGGTGCACCTTCTGCCAGAACCATGAGATAAGCAGGTCTCCGCAGGGCTTAAGCGGGAGCAGGTTGCCGATGGCGAATATTCTCGGGCAAATCGCAAGGATTCTGGATAGAGGCATCAGGGCGGTCGGATTTGTATCACCTTCCCATGCGGTGCCACAGGTCAGAGCGATCATAAGAGGGCTGAATGCGCTCGGGCGTAAGCCTGTTATCGTGTATAACACCAACAGCTACGACAAGCCTGAAAGATTGCGTGAACTGGATGAACTGGCAGATGTTTACCTGCCTGATTACAAATATGTAACTCCGGAGATAGCCCAGGAATATTCCGGCTCGTCAGATTATCCCGAAACCGCCCTGAGGGCGATAAGGGAGATGTACTACCAGAAAGGATCAACTCTGAGGATTGACGACAATGGTACGGCGGAGAACGGGATCCTGATAAGGCACCTGGTGTTGCCCGGCCATGTTGAGGAGAGCAAAAGAGTCCTGAGATCAATTGCTGAAGAGATCTCCACAGGAATCTCTGTCTCCCTCATGTCGCAGTACTATCCTGTGCCGGATACAATGGATCATCCCCTTTTGAACCGGCCGCTCTCCGCCAGTGAATACCAGGCAGTAGTAAGGGAGATGGAAGATCTCGGTTTCCGGAACGGATGGGTACAGGATATGGAGAGCCACCGGAACTACCGCCCCGATTTCAGAAAGAAGAATCCGTTCACATGAATTTTTCCCTTTTCTGCAGGTTGTAAAGCCCTGACAGGAGGAAAAGGATGGTGCCGGTAATGAGTATTATCCTGTTCTTCAGGGTTATTATCGCCCAGGTGGTTTCGTTTACATCATACGGCACCTCCCAGGGGTTGAGAAAAACGTTCCACTGACTCTTCCTGAGGGCTTCCTCACCCAGTATCATGAAGAATATTCCGAAGATTATCATTATAACGGCTGTTCCGTTTCCGCTTCTGATCGCTGTAGAAAGCATGAACGACATCATTCCCAGGAAGAGAACCGGGATCATCACCTGAGCAGTGACTTTCATAAAATCGAATTTCATTATAAGTACCGATGAGAGCCAGGTAAAAAGTATCATGATGAGGAACGTGATAAGGAAAATCAGCACTATTCTTACAAGCCACACTTTATACCGGTAGTTCGGGATGCCGAACAGTATCTCAATGGTCCTTGAGTCCTGGTCGTTCTGTATACCGAAAACTGCAGGATAGAATACCAGCAGTATTCCGGAGAAAAGGTACACCCCATAGAGATCCCGGATATTTGAGACATCATTCGTAAACACATAGATGACTGACAACCCCAGGTAGAAGGCTACCGAACCTGCAAGGAACCAGATGAACTTATTTGCGAAAATGATCTTCAGGTTATAGACCACTGTCCTGTAAATAAGGTCGTAAGCGCTAAATAACTTATTGCTTTTCATCCGTATTGTTATTATTTGTGACAGGTTGTCCGTTATGCTCCTTTTTTCTCAGCAGCCAAAGGTAGGCATCCTCGAGGTTGGGCACTGCATTTTTTGCACCCGGCCATGGAGATGATTCCGAAATCACCCTTACCCTGATATTTTCCCCTTCAGACATGTGATGAACGACCAGCTGGTTTTCAACAAGCCTGCTGAAATCCCTGGCCGGGATATTGAACTGCCAGACATGCCCTTCCGCCTCTTTTGTCATCTCGATCGGTTTGCCAAGGTATCTGAGTATTCCTTTGTTCAGTACTGCCACCTGGTTGCACGAGCTCGAAATATCTTCAATGATATGGGTCGAGAATATTACTACCCTTTCGCGGCTCAGTTCGACAAGCAGGTTGCGGAACCTTATGCGTTCACGCGGATCGAGCCCTGCGGTCGGTTCGTCAACCACGAGTATCCGGGGCAGATGGAGAAGTATCTGTGCAATTCCCATCCTTTGTTTCATCCCTCCGGAATAGGAGCCTATCTTCTGATGCCGGTATTCTGACATGTGAACGGCGTTAAGGACGTAACTGACCCTTTCCTCCCTTACTGCCGGATTGATGTTATTCTTCAGAATAGCCAGGTAGTGGAGGTATTCATTGGCCGTCATGTTCTCATAACTGCCGAACTCCTGGGGCAGGTAGCCGATCAATCCCTGCAGTTCCTCCCTTTTTAGCTGGGTATCGAGTCCGTTGATCCAGACTTTTCCATAGCTCTGCTCAAGTATGCCGCAGATTATCCTCATAAGCGTTGTTTTTCCGGCGCCGTTCGGACCGAGCAGTCCGAACATGCCACTGCCGATATCGAGAGAGACACAGCTGAGGGCTTTGAAGGGCTTTTTCTTTTTGCCGATAAGAGGTACGGCAGATACAATCTGGTAAATGGTCTTCCTTATATTCCTGAATCTTCCTTCCAGCCTGTAGATATCGATATTCTCAGTACTCAGCCTTACCCCGGTTTTATAAATGAATAACCCTGTAAACCAGATTATTCCGAGAATAATTACTACGGCAATGTTATCCCATTTAAGCTGGAACCAGATAAGATTAAGCAGTGGGACAATCCAGAAGATAATGAGACCGGCAGCAGCTGCAGCTCTTTTCAGTAATTTTCTCTTTCCGTCGGAGGTCAGGGATGCGATTAGTTTGCTCAGGGATGTCCATATTCCTGAAACAGAGAACCATGTTATAATGCTGAAGATAAAGATCCAGAATCCTTTCTGGAGGTAGAAGTAGGTGAAATAAATGATGAATCCGAGAAGGGGTAATTGCCACGCAAGATGGCTCATATCTTTCCATGACCCGGCCTGCCTGTCAAGCCCCAGCCTCTTTCTTATTTTTGCCCCGGCTTTCCACTCACGTGACCAGCGGTTATCCCTTTCATAAATCTTTACGAGGCTCTGGATTTGTATTCTGACCGGCTCTCCGGGGGCAATAATGGTCTCCCTTGCTTTTCTGAGGCTGTTCATAACGAACCATGTGCCTGCAGGTACGATTATGAGGGAAAGTATAGTGGTGATCAGTTTCCAGATAAACTTGTCGATATTGCTATAGATCAGGAATATAAGAAATGAAAAAACGAGCAGTTGGATAAGTTTGTTTTTCCAGCTCAGGGAGTACAGCCACCTGAGTGCAGTTTCAAGACCGGAATAGAATGTGGGGATGAATATAAGGGTAAGCAGGGTGCTCAGGGAGAGACCTCCGATCACCGTAATTGCAAAGGTGGCCCCGATTGCAGAGACATACTCCGCCTTGCCCATCGCCAGGGGTATCAGTGCTATCGTCGTTGTTGCGGCCGTTATGAGGATGGGTCTTAACCGCGCGACCCCGGCACTCATGAGGGCCCGGTGCATCCGGTTGCCTCTTTTTCGAAGTATATTCGTGTAGTCGATCAGGATTATTCCATTGTTTACCACAATCCCGAGAAGGATCAGAAATCCTGTGAGTGTATTGGCATTCAGGAGGGAGTTGCCGGTAAGGATAAGGGCTATAAGCGAACCAAGGGCAGCGAGCGGGATACTGAACAGAATAACGAACGGCACGGCAAGTGACTCAAAAACAGCTGCCAGGATCATGTAAATAAGGACAAAGGAAATTGCGATAAGGATGTAGAATTCCCTCAGCTGGTTCTCTTCCTGGATCACCTCGACTGCCATGCCGGGAAGGATATTGAGATTCGCCACCAGCGCCCCGATCTCCTGCCTTGCCCCCTCGAGGAGATCCTTCGATCCACTTATCTCTTCAGTAAAGGTGTATGTTACAGTGATCTTCTTTTCCTGGTTTTCGCGGTGTATGTTACCCATTCCGGAAGAGAAAACGATATCCGCGAGCTCCTGCATCTCCATTACCAGCCCCTCTGTTCCTGTGACTTCAAGACGCTTAAGGTCGTCGATGGTTTTGTCGGGATTTGTTTTTGGTACAGCGGGATCGTCGGCATACTTGATAATTATATCATAGCTTTCCGTTCCCTGCCGGAATGTAGCACCCGATGAATACTCCCTTCCGAAAGTGGAGAGAGCTGCCGCGAGATTGCCAAGCGTGAGGTTATTCCGGCCGATATAGTCCATGTCGAAGAGAAGCTGTACTTCGGGCCGGTTATCCTGAACGTTTACGTTGACACTGCTGATGGTTGAAAGTTCGTCGATATATGATTTAATATCGTCTGCAAGGTTTTTCATCAAGGTGAAATTCTCTCCCTTTATGACGACGCTCTCTCTCTGCGACCCCACCCCGAGAAGATTCATGAAGTCCATGCCCGGATTGTAATTCTGGCTCCCCCCACTGGTAAAACCGCCCCCGGATGACAACTCATCCATGCTTATCTCTGCGAAAGAGATGTTCTTTGCCTTTTCTGAGATTTCATTCTTGATCTCGGGAAGGGAACGTTTGCTTGTTTTACTCCAGTTCTTTGAAAGGTTAACCGATACAGTGGCCCTTTCTTCTTCAATCCGGCTGACAATGTCCTCTTTCTCAGGTATGTCTGCCAGTCTCGATTCAATCTCGGCAACTACCGCGTCTGTTTTCTCAAGCGTCGATCCTCCCGGCATTGTGACCGATAACCTGAAACTGGGAGCATCAACATCACGGGGGGAGCTTATGCTTAAGGTGAGGCTTAAAAGAAGAGCAGTGAAGAATACCGCAAGTGTGCCAATTATTGTAGTTGCCGGATTCCTCATGCAGGCTTTCAGCAGGAGGTGGTATGCCTGAATAAGGCGATTGTGGATAGAGAGTTTTCTGTAAACCGCGGAGTTGCTGTAGGCGGGTTTTGATAACAGGTACCCTGTGGCCATCGGAATGAAGAGCAGGGCAACGCAAAGCGAGACGAAAAGGGTTGAGATGATAGAGACGCCGATATTCTTTCCGATTATCCGCACCATGAAATTTGATGAAAAGATAAAGGGCAGGAAGACAATTACAGTGGTAAGGGTTGCAGCTATGATTGCTTTCCATACCTCACTGCTTCCGAGAGTTACGGCAGTAACATAGTCCCGGCCGAGTCCCGCATGGCGGTAAGTATTCTCCAGTACAACTATCGAATTATCAACCAGCATCCCTATGGCCAGGGCCATGCCGACAAGGGTAAGGCTGTTTATGGAGACGCCGTATGCATAGAATAAATTGAAAGCCACGAAAACTGATACCGGAATGGAGATAGCAATGATCGTAACAAGACGAATATTCCGGAGAAAGAACCAGAGTATCAGTACAGCCAGAACACCGCCGAGAACCGCAAGATTGATTATCTGGTTGATGTTCTTCTCCATTATTTCGGCGCTGTTAGTCTGAACTACTATCTCAACGCCCGATGCTGCCAGCTTGCTGTTCAGGGCTTCTACCTGGGCAATGGCACTGTGAGAGAGATCAATAAGGTTGGCCTGGTTGTCGTTGACCAGTGTCATGGTGACGGCATCAAGTCCGTTTACCCTGCTGTATGAGCTTTCCTGCCTCACCCCGAAAAATATTTCCGCGACATCGCTCAAACGAACCGGCCCCTCCTTATTTACTATAATACTGCCGATATCTCTTACATCGGTATACTCGGAGGAGACATTCACGAACAGCTCATTCCCTCCGTCGACCACCTTGCCTGCGAATGTCTTGTTACTGCCATTATTGTTAAGAAGGTTTCTCACCTGGGCCATCGATATGCCATGTGCCCGGCAGGCCTTTTCATTGAGCCGGACCTCAATGGAATTCTCCTGACCGCCGTAAACCTGAACCCCGGCAATACCGTTGATATTCTCAAACTGCGGTTTGATTTCCCGGTCGGCAATATTGCGTATCCTGTCGATCCCCCCTTCCCCTCTCACCTGCAGTTCCATAAACTGGTTGATCATCTGTTCGAGATCGATCTTTATCACATTGATCAGGAACTCTTCGGGGATGGTGTTGCGGACAATATTGATCTTTTCCTGGAGCTTGAGATTGGCGTATTTCAGGTCGGCTTTCTGGCTGTAATATATCATTATCGTCCCGTAACGCGAAGAGATATTTGATTCTATCTTTTCAATTCCCTCAAGCATCCCGATAGCCCCTTCAATAGGTATAATAGCCTGTGTTTCAATGTATGACGGGTCCATTTCGAGAGCGGTGCCGACCTGCACTATAAGTGTGGGGAGCTGGGCATTGGGGAAGAGTTCGACAGAGAGGTTTTTGTAAGAAACATAGCCGAGCATTGTAAGCCCCAGGAAGAGCATGCTTATAAGGATCTTTCTATTTAGTATGAAATTCATTCTTGCCGTGTAAGGAAATTATCAGATCTGCTCCAGCCTCTTATTCCTGCCCGTCAGAAAAACACCCAGTGAATCGAATACCCAGTAGACGCATGGTATGACCATAAGTGTCAGCAGGGTGGAGGAGACGAGTCCGCCGATCACAGCCATCGCCATGGGTGATCTCAGTGAAGCGCTCTCCCCGAAGCCTATTGTCAGCGGAAGAAGTGCGAGTATTGTTGTAAGGCTTGTCATAAGGATTGGCCTGAACCTCTGAGATCCTGCAA
>DIKJ01000122.1:37471-39807 GCA_002424525.1 Bacteroidales bacterium UBA5621
ATAATGGCATTATTGACTGCAATGCCTCCTAACATTATGATCCCGATATACGCCATCATGTTAAGCGATTTCCCGAAAATCAGAAAGGTGAGTATCGTGCCCACCCCGGCCAGGGGTATCGTCAGCATTATTGTAAAGGGTTGAATAACTGACTCGAACTGTGCAGCCAGTACCATGAACACCAGAATCAGTGAGAGCATCAGGGCAAACGACAGATTTGACATGGATTCTTTTCTCTTCAGTTCCTCCCCCGTGAACTCAAGTTTGTAATCTGCCGGGAGTGTGATCCCTTTCAGCGATGCTTCGGCACCCTTTATCACTTTATCGAACGGCATGTCGTCTCTTACCATTGAGTATATATAGGAGGTCCTTGACTGATTTCTTCTGGTGATCTCCCTTGGGCTCGTAACTATCCTGATATCTGCAAGTTCACTCAGAGGGATCCTGGCTGTCCCTGCTGTTATCGGAAGATCCTTCAATTGTGCCAGCGATAAGTCGCCCAGTTTGATGGTTATGTCCTTCAGCTCTCCGTCTTTCTCGAAGCTCCCGGCCGGAGAGCCCGACAAATAGCTTCTGATCTGGTTTACGATGTTTTCAGCAGTAATACTGTAATAGCTTGTCCTGAACCGGTCGATGAGGACTTCAACCTGCGGAGTGCCCTCATCCATGGATGTGGTTAAATTATAGAGCGACGGATTTTCCGATAAAATGGCTTTTGATTCATTAAGGATCCTTTCGATCTCAGAATATTCTTTCCCTGAGACTTCAAGTGCAAACGGGGCTTCAGTAGTTCCGAGGGAGGATTGCAGTGATGTTTCCTGTCTCGAAAAGCTGAAATTCATTTCCGGGATATTCTTCAGGTAACTCTCTACAAGGATTATTGCATCGTTGGTATACCCGGAATAGCTGTCGTCGAGAAAAACTTTCAGTGATGCGGTATTCTCCCCTTTAACTGTTGATGACTGACTTATTGATGACGTTTTGTCTTCGCCGGCCTGCATATAAATCATTTTTATCCTGTCAGGCAGAAGGCCGGTGATTGTATTTTCAATCTGAGCGGCTGTGCTGTGTGTCCTCTCAAGACTTGTTCCAACCGGCAATTCAATGTTGAGCGTAAATTCGGCAGATTCTGCCGCAGGCATGAACTCACTTCCCAGCCTGGGGATCAGGAGGCCTGTTCCTGCCAGCAACAGAACGGAAAGAAGTATTACGATCCCACGCCTCTCAATTATTTTTTCAAGAATTCTTTTGTACCATCCGAAATGAACGGGAGCTGAAATATTGTCTGCTGTCTGTTTCACGCCCGGGAACAGTTTTGAAACCAGCATCGGAATGATCAGCAATGCCACAAAGAGTGAGGAGAGTAGTGCAAAGGCAACGGTCCATGCCTGGTCCTTGAACATCTCGCCTGAAGCGCCGTGGAGGTAGACTATCGGCAGAAAGACGACAACCGTGGTTATAGTGGATGCGGTTATTGCACTGCCCACCTGTCCTGTGCCGTTGACGACGGCCTCCTTAAATGAGGTGCCCTCTTCATGATTCCTGATGATGTTCTCAAGCACAACGATCGCATTATCTACAAGCATACCTGCTCCCAGGGCAAGCCCCCCGAGAGTCATTATATTGATAGTAAGGTTGTTAAAATACATCAGGTTGAAGGTCGCAATAATTGACACGGGAATGGCTATGCTTATGACAAGAGTGGTACCGATGCGCCTAAGGAATATGTAGAGCACGAAGACTGCAAGTAGAATTCCGATAACAAGCGTATTCCTGACCTCTGAGATGGCATTGCTTATGTAGCTTCCCTGGTCCTGAACCTTGATGAACTCATAGCCGGGCAGTGCTTTGCCAAGAGTGTTTATCGCGTTATCGAGGTTCCTGACTGCCTCGACGGTGTTGAATTTAGGTTCTTTGTATATTGAAAGTCCGATACAGCGTTCACCGTTGATTGTCACCAGATTCTCAGGATCCTTATTTTCAAACTGAATTGTGGCAACATCCCTGAGGTAGACAGGCACCCTTGATGACAAGGGTTCGCTCTGTCCGGCGGAAGCAGCTGCTGACGGGGACGCCTGACGAAATCCTACGATAATGTTTTCGAGATCAGTAATATTTTCCAGAACACTTACTCCTTTTACAACATATTTAAGGCCCATATCGACAATAGAGCCTCCCGATACATTTCTGTTATAGTTGTTTATCTGTGCGGCAATAACATCGGAAGTGAGGCCGTAGGACTCGAGAATATATTTGCTGGTCTGTATCACCACTTCGCTCTCTTCCTTGCCGGTGAGTCTTACGTCAGCTATTCCTTCTATCCTGATGAGCTCATT
>DIKJ01000082.1:0-9447 GCA_002424525.1 Bacteroidales bacterium UBA5621
GAGGTTTATGCCGACAGGATCAGGGCCGGCATAAGCAGTTCGGGTGATATTACACTTTCCGGGGAGGCGGATGAACTGGAAGCGGGACTCAGCAGCGCCGGCGACCTGAATGCTTTCAACCTTACGGTCAGAGAGGCTGACATATCGGCATCAAGTGCCGGTGATGCCGATATAACGGTTACTGAGAAACTTACTGCAAGGGCTTCAAGCGCAGGAGGTATCAACTACAGGGGCAATCCCAAATATATCGATGCCCACTCCTCAAGCGCAGGAGGAATACGCAAAAGGTAGTTACAATCCAATATATACTTTCTGCTTATAACAGGCCGTCGGGATCAAACCTGACGGCTTTTTTTTTAACTTTGCATAATAAGCGAACCGATTATAAACCCATAAATATGAAAGAAAATTTAAATATCGATCTGAAAAATACAGCCGGATTTGTCCCGTTCGAAGAGGTTGCGGCTCTTGCCCAACTTTCGGTGATGCATCTCGACACCCTCAATAAAGGGACCGGTGCAGGAAGTGATTTTCTCGGATGGATGTCCCTTCCCGATGATATTATACCCCAGATAGACAGGATCGGGAAAGTGGCCCGCCACCTCAGGTCGGTCTCAGACACAACGGTAATTATCGGGATCGGAGGTTCATACCTCGGTGCAAGGGCAGTCATAGAAGCTCTCTCCCACTCCTTTCAGCCTTTGCTGAAGGGGAAACAACACCATATTCTTTACGCCGGTCAGACTATCTGCGAAGACTATATGTCGGACCTCCTGGAGATCCTTGATAACAGAAACTATTCTATAGTGGTAATCTCAAAATCAGGTACCACCACCGAACCTGCAATAGCCTTCAGGATACTTAAGGATCATCTTGAGAGGAAAGTAGGCAAGCCGGTAGCCGCCGACAGGATAATAGCAATTACCGACAGGGAAAAAGGGGCACTCCGGTCGATGGCGGAACTGAACGGGTATGAGACATTTGTTATCCCCGATAATATCGGCGGCCGGTTTTCGGTGCTGACACCCGTCGGATTATTGCCCATAGCGATCAGCGGCTTCGATACAGGGACAATGGTCAAAGGAGCAAAAGCCATGGAGGCGCTCACAAGAAACAATAAAGATGCTGCTTCCAATCCCTCCCTCCTGTATGCTGCCGCCAGAAACCTTATCATGCAATCGGGACGTACCACCGAGATACTCGCCGGATTCACTCCCCGGCTTCATTATTTCGCCGAATGGTGGAAACAGCTGTACGGTGAGAGCGAGGGGAAAGAGGGAAAAGGGATCTTTCCGTCATCGGTTGATTTTACTACCGACCTCCATTCACTGGGGCAATACATCCAGGAAGGCAGGAGGATCCTGTTTGAGACGATCATTTCTGTAAAAAACCCCCGCAAAAAGATCACAGTTCCGTCAGAGAAGGATGATGCCGATCAGCTGAACTATATTGCCGGAAAAAGGCTTTCGGAGGTTAACTATTGCGCTGAAAAAGGGACAGTTCTCGCGCATAATGACGGGGATGTGCCAATAATAACCCTCACTATCCCCGAGCTGGATGAGTTTTATATGGGACAGATGATCTACTTTTTTGAAATGGCCTGTGCCATAAGCGGATATATACTCGATATCAATCCCTTTGATCAGCCGGGGGTTGAAGCTTACAAGAAAAATATGTTTGCGCTCCTTAACAAGCCGGGGTTTGAGGCCGAGTCGAAGAAACTTAAAGAGAGGTTGAAGTAAGGGTGATAACGACAACTAATTAAACCAATATGAAGATTGAACTTAAGAAAGATGCCGCGTGGGCGCTCCTGGTGCCAAGCAGCATGGGAGTACGGCTCACTCCGGCCAACGCCCAGCCGGTACATTGCAGCGACACTTATCATATGTACGCTACAAGCGCCGAGACCAATGTCATAACCATCTCATCATACCTTGGCCTGCCGGTGAAGGTCCTGACAACATTTGTCAAGGGAAGCCCTATCGCGCGTTTCATAAAGGATAACCTTGCCGGACGGCATATCGCTTATGAGGGTGTCGAAGTGGAGCAGGGTGGCCCATGGGGTTACCGTCACCAGTTCAACATCGCCGATACCGGTTTCGGGACACGCGGTCCGAGGGTCCACAACGACCGCGCGGGTGAGGTGGGAATGACCCTCAATGTGAAGGATTTTGACCTCGACAGGATATTCGGAAAGGAGGGTGTTCAGATACTCCACCTTTCAGGACTGATCGGAGCCCTTTCGCCTGAGACCAGCAGGTTCTGCCTTGAGCTTGCACAGGCAGCAGAAAAACACGGCACGTGTATCTCCTTCGACCTCAATTATCGTGCTACATTCTGGAAAGGCCGCGAAAAGGAGCTGGCAGGGGTCTTTTCCGAAATAGCCGGCATCGCCGATATCCTGGTCGGTAACGAAGAGGATTTTCAGCTGTGCCTTGGCATTGAAGGACCAGAGGCAGGCGGAAAAGATCTTACAACCCAGATTGAGAACTTCAAAGGGATGATCAGAAATACCAGAAAAGTCTTTCCTGATGTTGAAGTTTTTGCCACAACCCTCAGGCAGGTAATAAGTGTGAATGAACATCTCTGGGGAGCCATAATGCTCGAGGGTGATAACTGGCATGTTGTCGAGCCCCGTGAGATTCAAATACTTGACCGCATAGGCGGTGGTGACGGTTTTGTGGGAGGAATGCTCTATGCCATCCTTAAGGGTATGGAACCGGAAAAATGGATACAGTTCGGATGGGCGACAGGAGCACTTGCCACCACTGCACTGACAGACTATGCCCAGCCTGCCGACGAGGAACAGGTCTGGAGCATATGGAAAGGGAACGCCAGGGTAAAACGATAGAGCCTGCTATTCCCTGACAGTTAGCTTCTGTTCCTTAATAAAATCACCGATTATCCCTGTGAGATCAGGATAACCGATCTCCTGCAGGTCGTACCAGACTCTTGTTGATGGCTTCCTGATTGTGATTATCCGGTTAAGATCTATCGGGGTCGCAATAATAACCGTATCGCACTCCGTATTGTTAATGGTCTTTTCAAGATCGGATAACTGCTGATCACCATATCCCATTGCAGGTAACAGGGTCCCGATCTCCGGATAGATCCTGAAAGTCTCGCTTAGGCTCCCGACAGTATAGGGTCGCGGATCTACAAGCTCCGAAGCGCCGTATTTCCGGGCCGCAACCACTCCTGCCCCGATCTTCATCTCGCCATGTGTAAGCGTGGGGCCGTCTTCAACCACCAGTACCTTTTTACCCCTTATCAACGATGCATCGTCAACCCGTATTGGTGAGGCACCATCTACTACAATCGCTTTGGGATTAACCTTCTCAATACTCTCCCTTACCGTCTGTATGGCTTCAGGTCCGGCAGTGTCTATCTTATTTATCACAACCACATCGGCCAGGCGAAGCGTCACCTCACCCGGGTAATAGGTCAGTTCATGGCCGGCACGGTGTGGATCGGTTACAGTGATCATCAGATCAGGCTTGAAGAAAGGAAAATCATTATTTCCGCCATCCCAGACAATGACATCACATCCGTCCGGGTCTTTTTCTGCCTCGCGGAGAATTGCCTCATAATCGACCCCTGCATAAATCACGTTACCCCTTACAACATGCGGTTCATACTCCTCCATCTCCTCGATCGTGCATTTATGTTTTGCCAGATCATCCACGGTGGCAAA
The DNA here is from genome assembly GCA_002424525.1 of Bacteroidales bacterium UBA5621. GTDB lineage: Bacteria > Bacteroidota > Bacteroidia > Bacteroidales > VadinHA17 > LD21. The sequence continues at coordinate 3,695 of DIKJ01000082.1, forward strand.
GCGCTGGACTTTCTGGGCGCTGAGGTCGCCATACGGCATAGGGTGGCGAACTGCCACAACCTTAAGTCCTTTCTCCATCAGGATCTCTATGACCCTCCTCGACGTCTGGCTCTTGCCACATCCCGTCCTTACAGCCCCAACCGCAATTACGGGCTTACTGCTCCTGAGCATGGTGCCTGCCGGCCCAAGAAGGACAAAGCCGGCTCCTGCGGCATTAACAATGGCACTTACCTCCATCACCTTCTGGTATGTTACGTCACTGTAGGAAAAGACACATTCATCCGCATTTAACTTCCTTATCAGCTGAGGCAGGTCCGACTCCGGAAAAACAGGGATCCCTTCAGGATATAATTTACCCGACAGCTCTGCAGGATATCTTCTCCCGTCAATATCGGGGATCTGGGCTGCAGTAAATGCAACCACATTATAAAATTCCTTATCCCTGTAGTATGTGTTGAAATTATGAAAATCCCGTCCGGCAGCGCCGATAATTATAACATTTTTCCTGGTCATATTGCCTCCATTTTTAGATTATGAAATATTTTAAAGCTGAATAAGTTTTATTATTAGGAACAGGCAAATTTAACCTTTGCGGACCGAAATTCCGAACATTTCCGGATAATTGTTAAACAGTTCCATTTTGAGCTTAATAAATTATTCATCAATATATTAACAGATCACCCCGTCGGCTGGGAAAATATGTTGAATAAAATGTTTTTGAGATAAATAAGATGTGGCAAATTCTTTGTACTATTATGGCTTAAATGAATGTTTTAGCCCACATATACCTGTCCGGCGATTCTGATAAGATAATCATCGGCAATTACATAGGAGATTATGTAAAGGGGCGTGATTATTTAAAATATCCTGAGCTGATAAGAAAGGGTATTATCCTTCACCGTCACATTGACGGGTTCACTGACCGTCATCCGGTCGTTCACCGCAGTAAAATATTTTTCACCCGGAAATATCACAAGTATTCAGGTGTGGTAACCGATATTATCTATGATCATTTTCTCACGAAGGAGTGGAATTTTTTTTCGCGCAGGCCCCTGGAGAGCGTCACCTATAATTTTTACAGGGCGCTTGTGAATAACTATGAACTGCTTCCGGAAAATGTTCAGCAGATGATGCCCTTCTTCATCATAAACAACTGGATCGAATCGTATCAGACGGTAGGGGGGATACGGAACGTTTTGAAAACCCTGAGCAAACGTAGCACACTTCCGAAGGAGACAAGGTTCGCCATACGTGCACTTAAAAAGAATTATTACTCTCTCCAGGATGACTTCATGGAGTTCTTCCCTCAGTTGATCGATTATGTGGAGAAGGATTTCGGCATAGAGATATCCCACCGCATTACGATCCCTTTCTGATCAGATTAGATGCTCGTTGCGGCTTGCATCAAGCCTCAGAAATATAAAAAGGAGTATAGTAAATCCCCAGAGGGAACTGCCTCCGTAGCTGAAAAAGGGCAAAGGGATACCGATTACCGGAACCAGGCCTGTCGCCATTCCGATATTAATAAAGAAATGGGTAAAAAATACAGAAATAACCCCATACCCATAGATCCTGGGGAAGCCGGATTTCTGCCTTTCCGCAAGGAAGACGAGCCGGAGCAGAAAAAACAAGAAGAGTCCTATAACCACCAGTGAGCCGACAAATCCCCATTCCTCGCCTACGGTACAGAATATAAAATCGGTGCTCTGGGCAGGAACGAATTTGAATTTGGTCTGGGTTCCCTGCAGATAACCTTTTCCGGTTAATCCTCCTGATCCGATCGATATAAGCGACTGGTTAAGGTTATAACCAGTGCCGTGGAGGTCGGATTTAAACCCGAGCATTATCTCCACCCTCTCCTTCTGATGAGGCTTAAGCAGAGTGTTGAAGGTGAAATTGACACTGTTCATGAAAAGGATACTACCGATAAGGAAAAGGTAGATAACCATGATCGAGACTGCCTTCCTGTTATAAATATATACCGCAAACACCATTCCTGAAACAATGAGTGAGATCAGGATGATCATCTCTTCGTTTTCACGTAACTTCAGAACGAAATAGCTGAACAGGTATAATATCCCGGCAATAAGCGTGAATATTCCCAGGCCTGTAAAGCATAATTTCCATTTTCTTGTTGCAGCAAGTATCAGAATAAAAGCAATGGTGATCAGTGCAAAATTTATGTAAATGTTATCAAAGAGAAGAGTGACGAAAAACAATATTGCCATAATTACACCTGATACAAAGATATAGGGGCTGAGTCCTTCCCTGAACAGGACAATGTAAAAAGAGAGGAAGACAACAGCAGAGCCCATATCGGGCTGAAGGATGATGAGGATCATCGGAAACAGGATAATTGCCGAGGCAGTCAGAAAAGCAGTGACACCTGTAAGATCATGCTTCCTTGAACTAAGGAAGGCTGCCAGGGCAAGGGCAGTGCCGAACTTCGCAAATTCGGAGGGCTGAAGGCTCAGTGAGCCGAATTCAAACCACGATTTTGCTCCGTTTATTTCCTTTCCTATGATCAGAACCAGCAGAAGAAGGATCACCATTCCGGCATATATGAGCCAGGCGAAGAAGAAATAGAACCTGCTGTCGATGATAACGATAAATACAGCAAGGATAATTGTTGCAAGAATCCAGATGAACTGCTTCCCGTACCGCTGTGAAAGGTTAAGTAATCCGGTCTCTTCTTCATTGAAAACGGCAGCATAGATATTGAACCATCCCATTATGACCATCACGAGAAAGATCAGGACAGTTATCTTGTCGAGCCCCTTCCATATGTTAATGCTCCTTCTCACTTATCGTTCAGGTTAAGGTCCAGCATTCTCGTCTCCAGGTATTTGTTCGTTATTGCACCCTTAAGGTATTTTTCGATCATAAGGCTGGCAACGGGAGCGGCATAGGTTGATCCGAAGCCGGCATTCTCGACAAACACTGCAATTGCAATTTTGGGGTTATCCCTGGGGGCAAAAGCAATAAAGACTGAATGATCGTCTCCATGAGGGTTCTGTGCTGTTCCTGTTTTGCCGCAAACGATAATATCCCTCAGCGCGGCTACTCTCGCGGTTGATCCTGCGCCGCCGTTCACCGCCTCCTCCATCCCCGTTACCATCTGTTCAAAATTAAGGGAATCGATATGGACGATATGCTTTTCCGTGAACTTAGGGTCAATCTCTCCGGCTGATCCGACGGCTTTAACGATATGAGGACTTATATAATAACCCCTGTTGGCTATTGCTGCTGTCATGTTAGCCATCTGGAGAGGTGTGGTAAGTATCTCTCCCTGGCCAATCGCCAGCGAAATAACTGTAAGCGCCTTCCACCTGCCTTTTCCATGATACTTGTCAAAATAGCCTACAGAGGGTATAAAGCCGGAAAGATCATTAACAAAGTCTGTCCCCAGTTTTACCCCGAACCCGAACTCGTTAAGATACTCTTTCCATTTATCGAAGGCCGCATAAAGGGAAGGGTACCGGGGATTTTCCAGTATCCTTCTGAAGGTCTGGCAGAAATATGAATTGCATGAGTTGGACACAGCATGAACAAAGTCGAGTGGTGTGCTGTGGGAATGGCACCCTACAAAAAGGTATCCCCTGTTGCAACCAAAGAGGGTTGAAGGGGATACCACCTCTTCCTGGAGCCCTATTAACCCATTCAGTGTCTTGAATGTTGATCCGGGAGGGTATGCGGCCATTAGGGCCCTGTTAAAGAGTGGCAGCATTGTATCTACACTCAGTTTCGAATAGTTATCCGACCTCACTCTTCCAATAAGCAGTCCGGGATCGTAACCGGGTGAGGAGACAAGCGCAAGCACTTCTCCGGTTTCAGGCTCAATCGCTACTATGCTCCCGGTTTTATTCCTCATCAGCAGTTCTCCGTACTCCTGAAGATCCATGTCGATTGACGAGATTATGTCCGAGCCCTGAACAGCTTCGGTGTCAGATCGTCCGTCATTGTGTGATCCTTTGATCCTGCTGTAAACATCCACAAGGAATATCTTCATACCCCTTACGCCTCTCAGCTCCTTCTCATAAGCTTCCTCAATGCCGAGCTTGCCAATGTAATCTCCTGATTTATAGTAAGTATCCCTCGAAATAATATTTTCATCCACTTCACTTACATATCCGAGGATATGTGCAGCAATGGGTTTTGAATATTTCCGGAGCGTCCTCGGCTGAATATAAAAACCCGGAAACAGGTACATCTTTTCCTGGAAAGTCGCATAGGTTTCGGCAGAGATCTGCTTGAGGAATATCGAAGGTGCCCTCCGTGAATAGCCCGCAGCGGCCTTCATCCTTTCAATGAAGCTTTCCAGGGTTATTTCAAGCAGACTGCAGAATTCAGCCGTGTCGATGGCAGAAGTCTGGGTCGGGACTACCATAAGGTCATAGGCTGCCTGGTTGTAAACCATCAGCTTTGCGTTACGGTCGTAAATAAGCCCCCGTCCGGGATACTGGGTCACATACCTCAGAACATTGTTCTCAGCCGACATACGGTATGTATCTTTAACGATCTGTATTACAAAGAGCCTGATGATCAGAGCTGCAGATGCAAGTACCACAAGTGTGATTACAATGTATTTTCTGTTTATGTATGCATCTTTCATGTCAGGATCTGTTACCTTCCTTTTCTGTAATATTCAGCAAAAAGGATAAAAGTTACGGAGAAAAGAGAACTGAGCAACACTCTCGTTAATGTTCTGAAAAAATCGGCAAACCTGAAAACTTCGAGATAAAAGAGAGCAGTATGATGAACAACAATAATAATGACGGTATATAACAGATACCATCTGAAACCGTAAGTAAGCATCGACGGGGTTGCCCCCGGTTCGTATCCGTCGCGCGGGGATATGATCCTGAGCACGAAGGGACGGACAAATCCGGCAAGGACGGTTGCAGAGGCATGCATCCCGGGCGATCCCGAAAATATATCAATCAGAAGTCCTGTAAGAAAGGCGATAATAAGCAATAGCCAGGCTGATATCTCGACAGGTATCAGAAGGATTATCATCACATAAATATAGGGGTTGACATATCCGCTGAACTGTATATTGTTCATAACCAGAAGCTGAAGAAGGATCAACGCTATAAATATCAGACCATATCTTAACAGGGAGTTGATCATTGGAATTGTTTTTCAAGTTCAGTCTGCTCGGCTTTTCTCAGATTTTCGATTATCTGTACATGGGTCAGTTTTCTGAAATCTGTTGCCAGGGATACTGTAATTCTGTAAAAATCACTACCGCTCTTATCAAAATCGCTTATAACGCCGATCATCAATCCCTCGGGAAAGAGTGCGCTATAGGCAGTAGTCTCAATTGTATCCCCTTCAATAACAGGGGCATGCTGGGGGATCTCACTCAGGATGGCCTGGCCGGTGTTCCTTCCGTCCCAGTTAAGGGAACCGAAATATCCGTTGGATCTGATCCTTGCACTGACCCTGAAGTCGAGGTTGAGAAGCGACATTGCCACGGAGTAGTTTTCAGAACATCCTACAATTATCCCGGCAATACCCTCACTGGTTGCAACGGCCATATCAATATCGACGCTGTCCCTTCTTCCCTTGTTCAGCGTAAAGAAATTCTTCTGCCGGTTTACCGAGTTTCCGATCACTTCGGCGCCTGTATAGCGATACTGCTGATCAAAAACCTGATCGTCCATTGTATCAAAAAAGTGGCTGCCATTCCTCCGGAGCCTTTCAAGGTTGTTCCGCAGGTCAATATTCTCCTCAACAAGGTCTGTGTTTAC
>DIKJ01000082.1:9528-12539 GCA_002424525.1 Bacteroidales bacterium UBA5621
AGCAGGTATAATGCCAAACCTTCCAGAATTATGAAGATGATCAGGTTATGGTATCTTGCCAGGAAGTTCAGCAGATTTCTCATTCAGCAGACGGCTTTATCTCATAAGGAAAGGGAATTTATCGACATTCTTAAGTGCAACGCCGGTCCCTCTTGCTACAGCATGGAGGGGATCCTCAACAACATTGAAGTTTATATTGATCTTATCTGAAAGCCTGCGGTCGATCCCTCTCAGGAGAGCTCCTCCCCCTGCCAGGTAGATACCCCTGTTCACTATATCCGCATAAAGTTCCGGAGGAGTTTGTTCCAGTACGCTCAGCAGAGCGGCTTCAACCTTTGTCAGCGATTTGTCGAGGCAATAGGCTATCTCCTGGTATGAGATCGGTATCTCTATCGGAAGTGAAGTCATGATGTTGGGTCCCCTTACAACATAATCCGGAGGGGGATTTTCGATATCGGGCATTGCGGCTCCGACAGCTATCTTAATATCTTCGGCGGTACGCTCCCCTATCTTGATATTGTGCTGATGCCTCATATAAGCCTGAATATCCGCGGTAAATCCGTCACCGGCTATCCTTATCGATTTGTTGCAGACGATCCCGCCGAGTGCAATAACAGCAATCTCAGTCGTTCCTCCGCCTATATCAATAACCATGCACCCTTCGGGCGCTTCAACATCAAGGCCTATACCTATGGCCGCTGCCATCGGCTCATAGATCATATACACGTCGCGACCGCCGGCATGCTCTGAGGAATCACGGACTGCCCGTATCTCTACCTCGGTACTCCCCGATGGTATGCAGACGACCATTTTGAGGGACGGGGCAAAGAGCCTCGGGCTTTTATTAATAAGTTTGATCATTCCCCTGATCATCAGTTCGGCGGCGTTAAAATCAGCAATCACTCCGTCGCGCAGTGGCCTCACGGTCTTGATGTTCTCGTGAGTCTTCCCGTGCATCTGCCTCGCGGCCTCCCCTATTGCAAGAAGCTTGCCGGTGTTCTTGTCGATCGCTACTATCGAGGGCTCATCAACAACGATCTTGTCATTATGAATGATTATTGTGTTTGCCGTTCCGAGATCAATTGCAATCTCCTGTGTCAGAAATGAAAATAGTCCCATTTAATGAGATAGTTTTATATTGTTCCGTTAATGTCTGAAATGTCTTTTCCCGGTGAATACCATTGTGATGTTATACGTGTTGCAGTAATCAATTGTTTCCTGGTCACGGACCGATCCTCCAGGCTGAATTACAGCTGTTATCCCTGCTTTATGGGCAATCTCTATACTGTCGGCAAAAGGGAAAAAAGCATCTGATGCCATAACCGCTCCCCGAAGATCAAATCCGAACGACTGAGCTTTGGCAATCGCCTGCCTTAAGGCATCAACCCTTGATGTCTGCCCTGTGCCGCTGGCACAGAGCTGTTTATTACGCGCCAGAACTATAGCGTTTGATTTAGTGTGCTTTACGATCTTGTTCGCAAACAACATATCCTCTATTTCACCGGCTTCCGGTTTACGGTTCGTTACACTCTTCAGATCCTCAGGCGATTCTGTATAAGAATCACGCTCCTGCCACAGGACACCATTGAGCAGGGACCGGTAGCAATATGCAGGCAGAAGAGGCTTTTTCAGTCTGAGAACGATCCTGTTCTTCTTTTGCTGAAGTATCTCCAAAGCCCTGCCGGAATATGCCGGTGCAAGAATGATCTCGAAAAATATCTGGTCTATCTCTTGCGCAACTGCCTCGTCAACAGGAACATTGGCCGCAATAACGCCTCCGTATGCCGACACGGGGTCGCAGGCAAGAGCATCGGTCCAGGCTTCAACAGCAGTTTTCCTTGAAGCCACACCGCATGCATTATTATGCTTAATAATGGCGAAGGTGGTATCAGAAAATTCCAGAGAGAGGCTCAGGGCCGCTTCCAGATCGAGAAGATTATTGTACGAGATCTCCCTTCCATGAAGTTTCTCAAAGACCTCATCCGGATCACCAAAGAATATCCCTTTCTGGTGGGGATTTTCACCGTACCGGAGGGGCCAGGCCCGATTAATGCTCTCCCTGAATACCGGAATATTCTGCTCCCTGTTGAAATATCTGAAGATTAAAGTGTCGTAATGAGATGATATTTTAAATGCCTCTGCAGCAAAGCGTTTCCTGTCATCAGGTTTTGTGATGCCCCGCCCGGCCTTAAGCAATGCCAGAAGCTCAGGATACTGTTCACGCGAAGAGACAACCAGGACATCCCGGTGGTTTTTCGCGGCGGCCCTGATAAGCGATATACCTCCGATATCTATCTTCTCGATTATCTCATCTTCATCATCCACGGTCTGAACCGTCTGTTCAAAAGGATAAAGATCAACAATCACAAGATCTATTTCCGGAATGCCATAGCCGGCAGACTGCTCCATATCTTCAGGAATATCCCTTCTGGCAAGGATGCCTCCAAAAACCAACGGATGGAGTGTTTTCACCCTTCCCCCCAGTATCGAAGGATATGTTGTCAGCTCCTCGACACTGGTGACGGGAATTCCCGATTCCTTAATAAAGCTGTAGGTGCCGCCCGTTGAGTATATTTTAACGTTCATCTCATGCAAGAGACCTACGATCTCGCTCAATCCCTCTTTATAATATACCGATATCAACGCTCCCCTTATGTTCCTGTCGCTCATTATCTGATATTTATGATTGTTGTCTTCCGTTTTTATCAGGCGCTTAAAAATAGATATTTTTTTATTATCCCCAACAGGGAATAATAAACAGATTTATAAGCATTATAAACTTTCTGTCATCCATTTTTATATCTTTGACATTCCAATAATTTTAACAGAGATTTGCCAATGTTCCTCAGGCTGCTTAAAGAGGGTTTCCTGTTTGCCGTTAACTCTATAATTGTTAATAAGTTAAGGACATTTCTGTCTCTTTTCGGCATAACTATCGGTATCTTTTCGATCATTGCTGTCTTTACTGTCCTCGACTGGATGGAGAAAGCTATACGCGACAGTATTTCAAC
>DIKJ01000095.1 GCA_002424525.1 Bacteroidales bacterium UBA5621
TATCATCATACTTATCAACAACACTGTGATCAGCAATAATCTGGGCTCCCTGAATCTCGGACTGTGTCTTTAAGACCTTTTCATCACCATACCCTATTCCTTCCTGATTTACCGCATAGGCCCTGACACGATACTCAGTGTCAGGATTCAGGTTAGTCATTGTGCTTATAAAATCGCCGTTTCCTGAACCATCTTCAGTATGGAAATCCTTAATTGTAGGACCTGCCTCAATACCCCAGCAAACGCCCTTTGAAATAATGTCGGATCCGCCGTCAAGCTTTATCTTGCCACCTGAGATAGCGGATGTGGATGTTACTCCAGTTATTGATTCTGTTTCGAGTTCCGGCAGTTTGGAGCTTCCGGCATTTTCACAGGAAAGAGACATTGAGAAAAGGGCCAGCATACTGAGTGAGATAAATATGATGCTGTACCTCCGCGAACCAAAGTTTCTTATAGCTTTCATAGTATAAATCTTAAGACAGTTTTCATATACTAAATACAACTGGTATGGTTAATTAGTTCATAAACGAGACGGGAAATTGACAGCCTGGTATGGTTTAATCCGATAATCGGCTGATTCCCTCTCCTATAATAAATGAAATTTCTGTCTGAATATTGCCTGTTTTTAGAGAATTAATCACCAACCATGGTCGATTGATCAAAGTATGAGTCATGTCTTGCGAAAATATTGGCATTCAGCATTGTGTTTCCTGTAACTTTATGACCTCCCATTCGTTTAACTTGTTTAATACAATTTATGTGTTACTGTTTGAAGTCGATAAAAGCGTGCGGGATATTTTAGGAAGAAATCCAATGAAAAAGTTATTATTCTTTACGGCAATCATATTATTGCCAGTAGGATTGCTGGGACAATATAGCGGAAACCTTACCGGTAATACCACATGGGGGCCTGGGGAAATAACAGTTATCGGGAACATTGATGCCGGTGGATATGTTTTAACCATAGCTCCAGGTACAACAGTTAAAATTTATGATAATGTAAGAATATTCATTCCGGGGCCATCAAGAATCATTGCTGATGGAGATGAGACAAACAAGATCATTTTTGAGGCATACTCCAATACATGGAATCATATTGAATTAAACAGTTCCTCGGGCAACCTGTTCGATCACTGTATTTTCCGGGACGGTTCAGATCTGACAAACTGGCCTTGGAAAGGTGGCGCTGTATACATCAATTTATCATCAGCAATTATTACAAATTGTACATTCACCAATAACAGGGCAGAAATGGGGGGGGCCATCACCATATATCAATCAGATGTACAATTGACGGATTGTGAATTTTATAATAACACGGCTACCAGAGGTGGTGCCATTCATATCCAGGAGGATGAATCAGACCTAACTCCAAACATTACTGTAATGATTGACAGATGCAAAGTGTATCAAAATTTTGCTGATCAGACCGGTGGTATTCATATTGCCAACAATTCCACAGCTGTGATACAGAATAGCCTGATATTTAATAACACAAGTAATGTGAACGGGGGCATTGCTACGAATAATTTTCCGGCTTCCACTTTGGGATTGGTGACACTGTTTAATTGTGTTGTTGCAAACAATACTCCGCACGATATCAGTTTCAGAGGATCTGCCAGAACGACAGCCCAAAATTGCATTTTCTGGGGATCTGAACAGTCTGTGTTTTTCCTTCAGGATGAACCTCAATCATCAAATATGACCAATTGTGCAGTCCAGGGTGCATGGAAGAATAGCGAAATCAACATTGCCAGCACCTTTACAAACAGCTTTAAATTGAATTCCCTGAACAGCGCCCTGGACGGACCAAACTTTATAAATCCTCTGACTGATTATAGTATTCTTTCCGTCTCTCCATGTAAAGATCATGGCATAACTGCAGGAGCTCCTACAACTGACTACCTAAGGAACACTCGTGTCGAACCTTATGACATTGGCGCCTATGAGGTTCAACGTCAGCTTGTCAGTTGGACCGGAGAAGAGAACAGCGATTGGATGGATGTTGACAACTGGTCATCTGGGGCAATACCAGGAAGTGGTGATGATGTAAGAATTACCAATGTTGGGTCTCCTCCAACGATCTCATCCGGTAGCGGACAGAGTTATAATCTGATAATTGACCCCTCAGCCACACTTACAGTCGCGACAGGAGGATCATTATCCGCCGCAGGATCTCTCATAATCAACTCCTCCGCCACGAATAACAGCGGGTCCCTCATCAACCAGGGTACGGTTACCGGAAGTGTTGTATATAATCGTACAATCCCTGATGACGGGGCAACCCAACGGTGGCATTATATCTCTTCCCCGGTGGTTCCAACGAACATTATTTCCTCCAAATCGTTCTATCCATGGAATGAGGTCAACGGTGTTTGGGGCGCCCCAACCAGTAATATTATAAGTGGTACCGGCTATACTATTATAGGTGGTGGGTCAGTATCCTTCCTCGGTTCGTTATTGTCTTCCAACCTTTCTCTAGATGCAACCTCGCCATACAACGATGTGCTAACCGGGACGAATTACAGTGGACGGACGTATGTACAGGGTGATGGGCATTCCGGAACAACCCGCAGTTACTTAAATTATGGCGGCGGCGGGTTTAACCTGCTTGGGAATCCATTTACCTCAGCACTCAGAGTGACTGCCGGGTTGTCAGCCAATAATTTTCTGGATGTCAATCTGGCTGAATTTGACCCTAACTATGTTGCTGTATACCTGTATAACGGAAATTCCTACCGTTATATCGGCAGTTCAACAGGTTGGGATATTGATAATCCGACATCACTCTCAGAAAATCACATCCAGGTTGGCCAGGCATTCTTTGTATTAGCGATGAATGATTACTCCACTTTCAGTTTTACCAAAGAGATGCAGGATCATAATACATCGGTTCCGCTGTTAAAGTCGAACGGGTCCGACGTACGCTGGCCCGGAGTACGGTTGAGAGTCAAAAATGGAGACAACGAGTCCTCCACCCTGATTGTATATGATGCAGAGATGACAATAGGCCTGGATCCGGGTTATGATATCGGTCTTATGAGTGCCGGACCAGGAATCGAAATATATTCTGTGCTGGCAACTGATGACAAGAGTGTTAATTATACCCGTCAGGCCTTGCCCGTCGCAGGAATAGATACAATCGTTGTACCTATTGGACTTGATTCCCGGAATAGCGGGGACATTACATTCTCTGCAGAAACAGTGCCCTTAAATTCATACAAATACCTGCTTGAAGATCGACAGACGGGTATCATTACTGACCTTGGAAGGAAAACCTATACAACCTCAATTTCAGGGGACTCCTACGGTACCGGAAGGTTCTTTCTGCACACCACCGCTATTAACAGAAGAAAATACAAGCCTGAAACTGACTATCCTGAAATGGTAGATGTGCGAATCTGGTCATCAGGTGAAAGAGTGATCATAGCAGGTAATGTTAGTGACAAGGCCATCTGTGAGATCTATGATATGAACGGACAAAAAGTCCTCTTGAATCATCTCACCGACGGAGAATTGAATATTGTTAAGACCGGCTCAACAATAAAGGGCGCCATTATCGTCAAAATCGTTGATGGGACAAAAGTCATTACCAAAAAGGTGGTGATTCTGTAAAAGATTGCTTGCAATCAATCATAAGCATCTTCTCATAATATGCTGGACCGGGTGTATCTGTAACATCCGGGCTTATCCAGTCATATCCTCCTGGCACTCAAGCAACCACGGCCCCGGAGGCAGGGATTGATTCCTTCCTGCTTATGTTATAAAATGCGATACTGTTCCACAGAAATAAAATAGTGAAATTAATCTCATAGATTTCCATAACTGTCTGGGGGAAAGAGATCTCATTGAACCCCTGCGGAATATTTAAACTCACAACCAATCTAAAAGCAACAAAATTTACCATGTAGAAGATGGCTATGAATACCGGCACAATCGGTAATCCTATTTTCGTCAGAAATTTCTGTGTCTGAGTGGAATACTTATTGATCAAAGGAATTAACATGAAATATAAGATAACAAAGGCAAAATAGATTTTGCCGGTTGTTATCCGAATCCCGAAAATGGTAAACAGATACTCCAGATTATGCAGGTTGAGTTCATTAGAACCTCTCTCACCCATCCATTCCGGTGCATTAAGATCAAAAAGACGCTGTCCCCAGTTTGTCTCTTCACCAATAACGACAATGCAAAACAAAACAAGTAAAAGGAAAAAATAATTCCTCTTCGTTCTAAAGATATACTCTCCTGTTGGCAACCTGGATTTGAAAAACAGATAGCAGAAAAGACACGCTGCCAGCAAAACACAAATTAATGATAAGTTCTCTGTAAAACCATCCTCAATTGTCAGACGAAGAGCATCCTCTGGCTTCAGAATATATAAAATGACCACGTATGATGCAATTAAGCCCAGGAATATCAGGGATCCGCATACAAGTTTCTTTTTCATAATGAGTAAGTTTTTGTCGTTTAACAATGTTATTATTGATTCAAAATATTGTGTAAGTTCTCATTATACTGCCTCGACTCAATTCCTAGTGATCTACATACCGCTGAGCCATCTTTCAACAGATATTTTGCCTTGTTGTTGAAAAGAAAAAATGAAACATAAAAGTATTTTAATCGTTAAAAATAGTATGTTTGTCAAAGTTATTTATTCATTCGTCAAAAATAAACCCTGAACTTGAAAAAGATACTGTTAGCAGTAGGTCTTACCATTTGTTCGATGGTTTCTGCAACTACCTTCTATGTTTCACCAACCGGCAATAACAGCAATCCTGGTACCATAACATCTCCGTGGGCGACCTGGGGTCATGCATTTAATTCAACTGCAGTCCGGCCCGGCGATATTGTATATTTCAGGGGAGGTGTTTATCAGATGACCTCTGATAATCTTTCCTATCCCTATGCTCCAGGGTGCGGGTATAATGTCAGTCGTGACGGCACATCCGGAAATTACATCTCCTATTTTGCCTACCCCGGTGAAAAACCGGTATTAGACTGTGGAAATATTACTCCTTCAGGGCGCAATTCCCGCGCTATTTGGGGTAATGACATGAACTATGTCCATTTTAAAGGTCTGACTGTAAGAAATGTCAGGCAGACAAGTGCTGATGTAAATGTCTACGGATGGGTAATTGAAGGACGGAACATAATAGTTGAAGGTTGTACCGTTCATAATACCGGAGGAAGAGGATTCTTCTCGACCGGTCACGAAATTCACTATCTGAACTGCGACTCCTACAATAATAATGATTCTATGAGTGCATCATTGCCGGGAAATGACGGCGTGGGTTTTCAGAATGTGGATCTGAATAATGTTGATGGCAGCATCTACTATAAAAACTGCAGGGCCTGGATGAATGGAGATCAGGGATTCTCTGCCGTATCAGTAGGGTACCTTGAATTTGATGGCTGCTGGTCATTCAACAATGGACAAATGCAGGGAGAAGGTCACGGGTTTAAGATGGGGGCTGTTGGCATCGAACCTCCTCCGTTTGGGCCATTAAAAAGAAAATATACAAACTGTGTCGCGGCATTTAACAGGGCTAATGGGTGGACCACAAATGATAATCAGACATTTTATACCCATCTGATGCATATCTATAACAACACATCATATCATAACGGTCATCCTACAAGCTATGCCGGTGTATCCTACGGCTTTGTAATCTACAATACTGCATCCGTTGATGCAGAGGAATTAGCCCGTACCTATCGGAATAATATATCATATCAGAACCAGCACGGGGCAACTTTTATAGGGTCAGGTGCTTTGTACACGCATTCTAACAACTCTTGGGACATTAGCGGTTTAACAGTTACGAACAGTGATTTCACTTCGTTGGACAGCACAGGCATTACTGCTGCAAGACAAGCTGATTATACCTTGCCAAATAATAGTTGTTATAATAATTTCCTCAGGATAGCGCCCGGTTCAAAATTGATAGATGCAGGGGTTAGTGTTGGTTTGCCTTTTAGCGGCACATCGCCCGATCTTGGTGCTTTTGAATCATCTGCAGCACCTTCTGTCCCATCCGCTCCTGTCTACGTAAGTTCATCAATCGAGAATGCCACACCGGCAAGACTCGAGATGACTTATAACATGACCCTCGCTAATATTGTCCCGGCCGCATCCGCCTTCACCGTCAGGGTCAACACCGTTGTCAGGACCGTCAGTGCGGTGGCAATCTCCGGGACAAAGGTCCTGCTTACACTCGCCAGCCCCGTGGTATACGGTGATGTGGTTACTGTCGCTTACACCAAACCTTCATCAAACCCCCTTCAGACCGCTGCAGGGGGCCAGGCAGCTTCATTCTCTGCCGTGAGTGTCGTCAACAATGTTGGCGCAATCAATCCGGTTTATGTAAGTTCCTCAATCGAGAATGCCACACCGGCAAGACTCGAGATGACTTATAACATGACCCTCGCTAATATTGTCCCGGCCGCATCCGCCTTCACCGTCAGGGTCAACACCGTTGTCAGGACCGTCAGTGCGGTGGCAATCTCCGGGACAAAGGTCCTGCTTACACTCGCCAGCCCCGTGGTATACGGTGATGTGGTTACTGTCGCTTACACCAAACCTTCATCAAACCCCCTTCAGACCGCTGCAGGGGGCCAGGCAGCTTCATTCTCCGCCATGAATGTCGTCAATAATGTGGCCGTTGTAAATCAACCCCCTGTCGTAAATATCTCTTCTCCAACCAAGAGTACATCATTCGTTACCCCTGCCACGATTACTATTGATGCCACCGCTTCTGACCCGGATGGGATTGTAGCCAAAGTAGAATTCTATCAGGGGACTGTCAAACTTGGCGAATCAACTGCAACTCCCTATTCGTTCACATGGAAGGATGTTCCCGCCGGGACTTATTCAATAACGGCCGCGGCAACTGATAATAAACAGGCGAGGACAATATCCAGCGCCGTGACAATCACTGTCGAAGCTTCACCCGGCACAGTAAATCAAGAGCCCTTGGTAATAATCACCACACCATCAAATAACAGGAATAAAAAGTATAAAAAAAATGAGGAAATCCTCATTGTTGCAGAGGCCTCCGATCCTGACGGAACTATTAGCAAGGTTGAATTTAAGAGCGGGGAAGTCACACTTGCAGAAGTTACCTCAGCTCCTTACACCTTTCTTTTTGAACCATCTGATACCGGGAAATTCTTAATAACAGCCGTAGCGACCGACAATTTTGGTGCAACATCTTCTTCCTCAGGTATTGAGCTTGTCATTGCACTGTTTTATGACCTTAATTCAGAAATAATACCTTCTTATCCTAACCCAACCAGTGGACAATTTACAATCGATTTTCCCTCCGGACAGGCAGAAAACTGGAGCAGTGTTATGGTTGTAAGCTTATCGGGTACTGTGGTCTATAAAGGAATTATTGAGGATCAAGAGTACAGTAAGATTATTGATATTACTGATTCAGCCGCTGGCACTTATATTCTTATGATCAGTAATGGCAGGGATATCGTTGCAACAAAAAAGATCATCAAGAAATAGCTCTATTTGATTGTTCTGTAATTACCTGCCAGAGTATAATATAATCAGTGAGAGATCCCAATTCCCTGATATGATCATGGTGGCACGTAACTTTATTCAACTCTGCCTTCAGCTACATCAATGATGAATTGTGAGAAGAGGGGGGATATCCTCCCGGAAAACTCCCTGCCGGGATGCGAATCGTTTATATCCCTGGCATATTTATCCAACAGGTAGAGACCACCTTCAGTTTCATACATATAGAAATCCCAGAGGAAGATGTTATCACCCTTTTCATCCCATTCACTAACCAGCCAATCGCGTAGTTCCCTGGTGCGTAATGCCTGCTCCTCAGTCATATTGTTCTTAACATTGACAGAGGGGGTCCAGAGAATAAACTTGTTCCCGGGAAATTCATGCATTTTCACTTTCAAGGCAGAGTATTGCAGCTTATAATTTTCCAGCCTTTTATCGCTAGATTCAATATCCGGATTGCCAGTATCTTCCAGAATCAAACTTACCGGGTAACAATGCTTGAAGATTATGATGTTATACTCTTTGGTCAGGATCTCGAGGGTAGGATCACCCATGTAAGGCTTTTCGCCTGCATTATTCACCCAGATATTATGATAGTCATAGGGATAATTAGGTTTGTCCGCGGGAAAGGAGAGCTTGGAAATCTTATAGTTAGTCTTGTGCTTGAAGTTATGTTTATGGAAAAAGACTTTAACATCACTCCTGTCGGTCAGCTTTCTGACATATCTGTTAGTTTTTCCATACCAGATTGCCTGGCCTGTACTATGATGAAGGAAAATAATTTTTGTCATTGGTTCATGTTCTGTTTTACATCCAATAAACAGGATTGTCATCAATAAAATAATAACTCTTCTCATGTGAATTGATTTTATATTAATCTGATTTAAATTTATTGCCCGAGTCTGTTCGATTTAAGGATTCAGCTGTTTCCGATATAATACTTTTTGCTGCAAAATGTTTAATAACAATTGGCTTCTTTTCCGGATCAGTCATTTCTTCCGTATGTAAACGGTTGGGATTTACCTTAAAAAGGAATTTTTGTGCATGGACGCTCATTAGGACCTTCGCCGGATTTCCAACAATAACTGATTCTCCAGGGAATCGTCCCCTGAGAACGCTCCCTGCTCCGACAATGCAATTATCCCCTATAATTGTATTTGGCAAAATTGTGCAGTTAACCCCTATGTGAACATTATTACCGATAATAATCTTCCCGAAAATATCATCTCCGGGAAATTCATCCCTGAAGCAGCTTATCCCTCCGTCATGCGTAACAAGTACGGTTCCGTTTGCAATTGCAACATGGTCGCCTAATTCAACCAGGTATGGCTCAGTTGAGAATGACATAGTTTCCAGATGACAATTATTGCCGATGATTACACCTTGTTTCCTCAGGAATTTGATTTTCCCATCCGAACCTGAGTGCTCGGCAATTAATCTCTGGATTCTGTTAAAAATAAGGTCTAATCTCATCTGTTTATCACGGTGTTAGAAAATGATACAAAGCAGAGGACATTCTGCTTTAACAGGAATGATATTAATAAATAAGATATTTGTAATCTTCCCATAGAATTAAGTCCGAACAAACAATTAACAGAAAATTCCGTAAAAAGTTTTCAAACCTCAGAAAAGCCTGTCTGGACTCTCAATATGGGTTGCTAGCACAATTTAGAATTCGTTTCCCAAATCAATTCAGGTATTTCCGACGGACTTAGAACCATTGCAGCAGACAGTCCTACCCTGATTTTCAAGGACGAGCTTTCTGGTTCCTGACGGCTTCGATCACGCCGTCCACTATCCAGCCAAATGGGTTGAAATTCCCAGGATGATATGTTAAATCTGAATCCCAGTAACCCAACTCAAATTGATATTTGGGATATGCAAACCCATAACTCACTTCCACAATCACGGGATCCCCATTATTAATAACAAAATCGAATGCGGCTGTCTGAAGTGAGAGTCTGGATGCTACTTCAAAAGCTATACGTATTGCTTTTTCGGGTATTTTTGTCATATCAGTATCTACTATATAACTACCTGATGCTCTAAAATCTCCCGGCCTGACTCCCCTTCTGCTACCAAAACATTTATTAAATACGTAATTAATCCTGATATCATGTGTATTACCTGGTACAAAATCCTGGAAGTAGATATATCCGCGGTCTTTACCGAGAATCCTGCTATATGGAATTGGATAAATCAACCTACCCACCCCGTCAAAAACCTCTTTCAGGTGACTCTGTCCACTTCTGTATAATCTCCATCGTTCAATTAATCCAGCCCACGCAGGATACTGGTTAAATCCCTTACCAAATGCCTGTTTAATTAATTGCCCTGCTTCCCTGCGGGAGCGTACCAGTCTGACGTTTCTGGAAGAGGATCCACGCCTTAGTTTAAACACTTTTGGGAAAAGAGTACTATCTGCCCATCGGCTTGCGCTATCTTTAGAATAAAATGCGTATGAATGAACCAGTGGGGCATTGATGGATTCCAGCAGGTATTTCTGCCCAAGTTTGTCATCAAAATGCCAGTTTGTGCGGAAGTCAGGGTATACAATCTTCCCTGACATTTCCAGGGAATAGAGTAACTGCTTCGCAAACAGAGCGTCTTTTCCGCTTAAATGATAGTGATGCCACATCAGGGCATCACAATCCGATAATTGCCGGATTATATCCGTGTCATAGCAATTCACTAATTTAAATGGGATATTTTTCTCCTTGCAGTATGAGATCCAGTGCTCACTAAAAGATATTTTGGAGTGATGAATTGCTATTTTCATTTTCCGAATTAATTAAGATCCTACATTTGTTTAACGAAATAGGGTACTAACAATAATTTGTAAGTCCAAAAAGAAACTCCGGTTGTAATAATAATCCAGATTTATCCTCACCTTATCCGGCCATATTACTTCATCAGTGAATTTCTTTGGGTCGGGTACTCCAGCCAGCAGCTCTTCTTCATTCGAATACTTAACAGAAGCAGGCCCTGTGATCCCCGGCCGTAATGCCAGGATAAGTTTCTCCTCTCCTGCTAGTCTTTGGGTGAATTCAGGCACATCGGGTCTCGGGCCCACAAGACTCATCTCTCCCATAAGTACATTCCACAACTCAGGCAACTCATCCAGCTTATACCTGCGGAGCACTGAGCCTAGTGGCGTAATGCGTTTGTCCCCCAGAACAGATGTTGTATTGCTTTCATCATTAATAACCATCGTGCGGAATTTTATCATAGAAAACAGCTTGCCTTCTTTACCGGTACGCTTCTGTCGAAAAAAGGCCGGTCCGGGCATGCGAATTTTAATGAGCACATAGATGGCCAGGATAACAGGACTTACGAGAAGAAGTCCAAAAAACGATGCAATAATATCAAATCCTCTTTTTATCACGGGAGTGGGCAGATTTTGAAGTCATCACAATTTACTCTGATAAACACCGGGGTTGCTATTCATCTTTGGTATTAACAAACTCAACCAACAGGAAATCATTGCGAAGCTCTTTTAAAACTTTCATCTTTGAGTTCTTTTCATGTGCATGCATGACCAGTTTGTTATTACGGGAGATAGTTGAAAGGCACCTGAAACTCATTCGCCAGGCTATTTCATACATTATTTGGTTCATAACAATACCGATCCCCTTTCCCCTGTATCTGGTATCAATCAGCCTTCCAACAAAACATTTTCTGTTGCAGAAAAACCTCAGGAAAAAGTAACCGATCAAATCGTCCCTGTCAAACACTCCCATCATAAGAAAAGCACGGTTATTGAATTGCTTTTTGATTGTTTTCATATCCATCCCATGCGGACGAAAAAATTCAATCTCGGTTGCATTTTGCATGTGAATGAGGGTATAGAGCCTTTCAGCATCAGATATAACCAGCCTCCTGAAGGTAAATGGTTCAAGGGTGAAATCCATGAAAACCCCAGGTAGGATCCGGAACAACCTTTGCTTATAGAGCCTGTCAAACAGGATACCATTCCCCCACTCTATTGCCTTCCAAAGAAACCCTAAATGGTGTTTAATATAAAGAAGGAGCTTTTCCATCAGATATATTTCTCAAGTTCATCTATTAGCCCCTTTTTAACTGGCAACTGCCAGAGCAACTTACACCAATTATGATTCCCTTCGACCAATTCAGGCCCACTTGCAGTGACCGCTATATCCCATCCGA
The DNA here is from genome assembly GCA_002424525.1 of Bacteroidales bacterium UBA5621. Taxonomy (GTDB): domain Bacteria; phylum Bacteroidota; class Bacteroidia; order Bacteroidales; family VadinHA17; genus LD21. Next base: position 11,699 of record DIKJ01000095.1, read on the forward strand.
CAGATTTATTTTCAGGTGTTAGTAAAGCTGCTTTTTCTGCCAGATCAATCACCTCCTTCCAGAAGGGTACGATAAATCCAACAATGCGTTTGCCGGTGACCGGATGGTTTTCCTGATCCAGCTTGGTTATATCGCTGTAGACACCCGGACTGATTACTGAACCGGTTTTTATATCAACCGCTGTTGCCAGATTACCTGCGGCCATGTTATCAACAGGTGAATTAACTGAAATCCTTAACCTGGCTCCCAGAAACTCAACAGCACCATTATGCAGCTGTGTGAAGATTCGGACCGTATTTAATCCGGACGGTGATAATTCCATTAACACAGGGTGCTGAACAATATACTCTTCGATAAGGTCAAATTTTCTTGTTTTCATGTAATCAATCAATGATGTGGCAGTATACCCGCTGCAACGTACCACTTCCACCTGAGCGCCGATTTGCCCGTGTGAACCCTTCAGGACCAACAATCCTGAAGAATTCCTGAGCATTTCTTCTGCTTTTTCCTGATCTCCAATAAATTCGGCTAATCCACAGAACGCTCTCTTTACACAGGGCTTGAAGTGGTGGAGAAACATGATTTTATCTTCAAGCAATTCCCTCTTCCCCTTAGGATTCATTTGGAGTTGGAACTGATACATAAATCCGGTACCGGCCCATTTTTTTCGCTCTGAAGCGTTGAGATCAAAAAACCTGAAAGAGAAGTAATCTTTAAGTGAGGTATTATATCTGAATACCGAACAAACCATGTCAAAGATTATCCCTGTCCGTGACCTGCCTGTTTTGACCGATGCATACTTTATAATTGAATTCAGTTGAGAAAAGTCAGTCTCCTTCAGGTAGTAGAATAAGTATATCAACCGTTTTATTTTTTCCATGAGGGTGGCTATTGCTCTAAGTATATGTCACGATATTTTTTTGCATTTGACCTGGTAAATGACTGTGATGCAATAATTGATCTGGCTGCCAGCGAATCTCTGTAGTCAGGGTTGTCATTCAGCTCTACAATAAACCTGCACATACCTTCGATGTCATTCTTATCAAAATTCTTTCCGATCTGATGCGCTTCAACCATCCTTGAAATTTCTGATTGTTCTGCAGCAATTGACATAATCGGGATACCGGCAGCCAGAATATTGTAAGTCTTACTGGGGACACTTACATCAGGAGTCTTATCATCAAGTGTAACAACTGCCAGATCAGCTGCACAGAGGGCGTCAAAGAGATCCTCATCTTTTCTGAATGGAAGAACCATGCAGTTCTTTAGATTTTTTTCATCAATCAGGGAGGTGATTGTCTTTAACCTTTCACCCCTGCCAATAATCAAAAACAGGATTTTATCAGAGGAACTCAGCATTTCCGCAATTTCAACTAATGTCTCCACTTTATGTGTCTGACCAATATTGCCTGAGTACTGAACAATGAATTTATCCTGCAGATTAAAGGTGGAAATCAGCCTGTTCTCTCCCTTTCCTATTCTCGGTAAACCTGCAAAGGCAGTCCAGTTTGGTATCACAGTCACGTTGTCCCTGTCTGAATATTCCAGTATCTGTGATTTCATTTTGTCACTCAGTGTAAATATGCGGGTAGCCCTGGGAAAGACTCTCCGATTCCTTTTTGCCCACCATCTGTAAATCAAATTGCGCTTTTCAATACCAAAGCTCTTTAACGCTTCAGGGTAAAGGTCATATACCAAAAGCACAAAGGGTGACCTGAAATGTAGTGCAAGTAGGTATGATGCAGGGGGTATTGTGAAGTAAAATTTTTCATAACGCCGGTATTTGGTAATCAGTAAGAAGTATATCTGTAAAGTACCGATAACCCATGAGATTGATTTCTTGATAGTATTGCCCCGATTATACTTTACAATAAAGTCAACCTTAACTTTTTCATGCAGCGGAATATCCTGAACCCTTATACTCCCGGTGATTAGTGCAATTTCATTATAATCTCCTGCGAACTCGTTTATTACATCTATAGTCAGATATCCTGTGGCCTGATTGATAAATACAATTCTTCGAGACATCTGTTGGTCCTAGTTTGAATTCTTCATATACTCAAGAGCATCTCCCGATGACATAAATTCAACATCCGGCCACTTTTTTATAATCGCATCCAAAAGCATCCTAAGCTCATGCAAGCCTTTAGTACGGTTTACCGGATCCAGACCCCCTGCGTAACTTGCACGATGAGTGCTGATAATAGACGGCTTCCTCCATCTGAATGCGGCTTCGATTTGTCTTATAGTATAATCGACACCTCGATAATCCTCACCATTAGGCTCAAACGAACAGTTTCTCATATAGTAGGTAAGGCCTAGTGGTCCACTTTGCCCTGCTTTCATCCACCTGGACTTCATTCTGCCCTCTTCTGATGGATAACGCATGAAATGGTTAACCCACAAATACTTAACGCCAGTACCGGCCAAGACCTGAACAAAATCCGGATGAAAAATTCCGTTAGCCGGCACAAAAACCCCGGGTAAATAGCCGAAAATTTCATTAAAAAGGGATACCCCTTCTCTAAGTGAATTAATAAGGAATGGTTTCTGATCCTCACTGACAAAATAGAACTCGGTTCTGAAGCCTCTGACAAGTGGCAATGCACCGGGTGTGTCAAGCGATACAAAACCTTCATCAAAAGCTGCCAGAAGGTCCTTATTACCACGCTGTAATTCCTGTAGCCAGAACTGAACAGAAAGATGCTCACGGCCATGAAGCTCTGGCATGAAAATGCCTGACTGCAGTCCTTCCATCCATAACTTAAATACATTATTATCAGGATAATATCGAGTCAGAGTATCAGTAAACTTCTCATAGTAGTACTTCGTGAATCCATCTGCCTTTATTCGTTTAAAGTCCGGATTGGCAACATTAGTGACAGGCGTAAAAATTGCCGGTCTGTTTTGGCAGTCCCTTACACTTTTGAGTACTTCGAAAAGCTGCTCAAGATCTTCTGCTGTTTCAAGGGTGTCAGACCTGTTCCACCTTCTATGTCCTACATTCAATCCGGCAGATGCCATTCGCATATAAGCCTCATTTGAAGGCATGTTTATGCTACCCCAGTCATCACACTCAAAGACTACAATCTTACGGGAGGTAGTCCACCCGGGGATATTCTTAAGGTTCTGCAGAAAACTATGTATCATGAGAATTTTGAACTTTGAGCAAGGATCATACGCTCTTCGTACAGCTTAATATAGTCCTTGTATCGATCGTCAGCGCTATAATTTTCAATTGCACGTTCACGGCATTGACCAGGTTTAAAAAGGTCTTTGTCGGTTATCACCGACATTATTGCATCATGAAGGGAGGATACGTTTCCCTTCTCCACTATCTGTCCGCTTGACTTGTCAATAGCCTCATGACTTCCGCCTGTCTGGTAGGTTATTACCGGTGTACCGCAGGCTAAGGCTTCTATATTAACCAGCGGAAAATTATCAAGGTAGGTAGGGTTGACAAATGCTTCTGCTCCCGCATACAAAGAAGCCAGGTCACTGGTACTTTCGGTTCGCAAGATTCCCTTAATCTCCCTGCCCAAAGCTTTCTTTTGTGCTCCGGAGATACCAACAAGAACTATATCAATATTCCTGTCAAGTATCTGGCGTAGCTTGATGAAGTCCTTCAACCCCTTTCTTTCATCCCATATGTTGGCCACCCCCAATATATATCTCTTTTCCAAGTCATATTTACTATTTACCACCCCTGCCAAACCCGGATCAAACTTAACGGTATCGACTCCGTTGTTTATTACCCTGACTTCAAAGTCTGACAGAAATGATCTTTTTAGATACTTTGCCAACCATTGGGAGGGAGACACAAGTACCATGTCTTTTAAGCCAGTGAAGAGATCTCTTTTTTCACGGTAGTTCCTCCTGGAATTGTCAATAAACCAGCTTCCCGGATAGCCTTTAATATTCGGACAGCTATAGCACCCGGTCTCCCATTTGAAACAGTTCACGTGCTCAAAGTAACTGCAATGACCTGTTATTGGCCATGTATCGTGAAACGTCCATATTACAGGCTTCCCCCAACGCTTCAAATAATTGAACAGGATTGCAATATTCAGGTAGTATCCGTGCACATTATGAAGGTGAATCACGTCCGGCTGAATATCCTCAATCCTTCTAACCATGGTCCGTGTTGCACCGGAAGAGCTGAAACAATGACGGTCAACTATGCGTGTGGCGATCAGATGAAGGCCCTGATCCAACTTTCCTCCTATCTTAATAAGTTCTGACCCGCAATCGTTTCCGGTTCTCCCATATGCAATATAGCTTTCATGACCAGCCTGGAGCAGCTGCGTGCCTATACCCGCGGCAATCCTTCCGTGCGAGGCGGAATTAGCCGTTGTATTAATCTGAAGAACCTTCATTCCCTTATTAATAAATTGAAGTATTCTGACCCAATGGTCTCAACATTGAACTTCCGGATTGATTCTTTTGCTCTTAACCCCAGACTTTGACGTAATGTCAGATCCTCCATAAGGTTTTCCAACCGCTCTGAAAATTCATCATAATTGCCGACCGGAACCAGGTAGCCGTCTTCACCATCAGTTATCATCTCAGAGGGTCCAGCAACGCAATCAAAGGCAATTACCGGTATAGCTGAAGCCATAGCTTCACCAATAACGTTTGGGAAACCTTCTGATTCGGATGCCAACACGAAAATGCTGCTTTGGCGATAGATTTCGTCCATATTGGTTCTGTATCCCGTGATTTCAACATTGGCGTCTGCATTAAGGGATCTGACCAGCGTATTCAGCTTACTTAGGTTATCTTGTTTCAATGCGTTACCCCCTACTATCAGTAACTTCCAGTCAGGTCTGTTGAGGCGACAGAACAATTCAATGATCTTGTCATGGTTCTTTGATTCGATTAACCGACCGACTGTGAGAACAATATTATGTTTTGGACCTTCATGGGTTTTTGCCAGCCTGATCGGGTTGCCAATCACGGCAACGTTATCGTTCTTAAATTGTCTCTGATACAGAACCTTCGCCATCTCAGTCTGGGCAATTACGCCTTTGGCCTTTGGATACAGCCATCTTCTGAGGAAGTTATGTAAGGCGTTGTATCTTTTCGCCGGACTGCACCTGTCGGAAATATAAACCGGAATTGGCAACCCTGTTAAGGCAAGCAGGACGAAACTGTTCCAGTACTCTCCAAAGCTTAAAACTGAATTAGGGGCTAGCAGGCGAATTGTCTTTCTGAGAAATAGCAAGCGTCTAACGGTGGAATAGAAACGAAGTTTGTTATGAAAAACTGATTTGGGCTCATGAATTTCAACACAATCCGGTACTATGTAAAAAAATTCAGGTGACTTTCCGTATAAAACCAGATGAACTTCGAGCTCCTTTCTGCTACAGAAATAACCTGCCAGTTCAGACATCACCCGTTCCATTCCACCAGCCTGAAGTGAAGGTATTACCAGGCACAGTTTTTTCTTGTCCACTAAGACCAACTGCTCACCCCCTACTTTTCGGTTCAGTTTCCTTAACACTGTCTTCCAACAGTTTTACAACAATCTCTCTGTGTGATTCACAACGGAAAAGATTCAAATATAATGTTCTCTTGCGCTTATTCAAGAATGTGGGGAATAAGCCGCGATTGCGCATGTAATGAAGAAGTTTCACCGAATGAGGTTCCAGTAATGAATTGTACATATTCCTTACCCTTTTACAGTGTTTATCAAATTCCAGGTCCAGTAAGTCATCCCTCTCAATAACGCTATTAAGATATGCAAGCTTGTCATTGAAATCCTCCTGTCGGGTCTCTGGCAAGAGCTTGACCCCTGCCTCACCATTGCACTGTTCATATGGAATTATCCGGAATAAAGGATTGTTGCCGGGTGTGATCTCTACTGCGTACCCGTAATTCCAAATTGAATTAATCTTTGAGGGAATATCAAAAACAAAATTTCCGAGACCATAAAAGATCGGTACCCCGTTGAATACTTCATAACCGCTGTAACAATGAGCATGGTGTTGAATAATTACATCTGCCCCGGCTTCTGCATAAAAATGAAGATTATTTTTTATTCTTATGTTAGGCAGATCGTACATTTCATGGCCTCCATGTACAATTACAAGTACGAAATCCGCAGCTGTCCTTGCTCTGACAATATCACGATAGTTTTCGATGGCATTCATCGGATTCGAACCCGGGTAATTACCCTGGGTAGTAGAAAATTCATTTTCAGCAATGTTCAGGATTGCCAGATTATAATCCCCGACACGAGTGTAGAATATAGTTCTCGCTTCTGTATTATTAATACCTGCACCTACATGACCAATGCCATACTTCATGCATGCACTGAATGTTGAAGTTAACCCTTGCAGGCCATAATCCATAATATGGTTATTTGCAAGGGTCACCAGCCCAAATCCCCAGTCTGAAAGCGCTTTAGCCGCTTCAGTAGGAGCTTTTAATAATGGCCCGATCTTGGTAATACCCGGACCCTGCTCGGTTAAAGGACATTCGAGATTTGTGATCGCCAAACCGGCATTCTGCACTATGGGCAAAAAATCATTTAATAATGATTGCGCTTTGTTAGCAAGGATTATACTGCCGGTTCGGTTTACCGGACAAAAATCACCTGTTACAAGGATACTGGAGGTTTTATTCATCTTCTGCTTTTACGTGGTGAGGAAATTACGTCTCCCAGCATCTCTGCTGTCATAAATTCAGCATCCGGCCATTTCCTGCATATTTTTGATAGAAGATCCCGAAACTGGGTAAGACTCCTTTCGCGGTTAGATCTCTCAATACCCCCGATAAAATTCACACGATGCACTGATAAAATTGCAGGCTTTTTCCAGCTAAATGCTTTGTCTATTTGAGCCAAAGTGGCATCAACAGAGTCCTTTCCATAGTTAAAACTAGGTTCAAATTCGCCATTCCGTTCGATATGAATTTGATTATAAGAATTTTTCTGGCCGGTAAAATGGCGTATCTTTTTGTTATGTGATGCATTAATTACAGGGGAGTTCTGGACTATTGCCCCTTTCAGGTATCTTATATCCCAATCGGCAAGTGATTGTTCAATTTGTGTGGGCCATGTATAATTTGGAGCAATAAATGTTTTGGAAGAATAGCCGAAGATCTGTCTGAAAATCGCCAGACCATCCAAAATTATAGCTTTGATTTGCTCTAGACCCTCATTATCATTTACATCGTATGCCGCCAGATAGCTTTTCCGGTTCTCATTGGAGATAATTGTACTTAAGCCAAATAGCTGAAGATCAAACGCCAGTCTGGTTTCTGGCATATTTTGCTTCAACGCCTGCATCCACCTGCTCACATGCAGGTGTTCTCTTCCATGGAATTCAGGATGAAAGAGTTTTCGTTCTATGCCTTCCTTCCATAGTTGTAATGACCTGGAGTGATTCGGGTATTTTTGAAGCGTGACGGGGAACCATTCTTGATAATATGTGTTGAACCCGGACTCCCTGATCTTATCAAAGTCAGGGTTTGATACGACGCAATTAGCTGTAATTACAGGGTGGTTGCCTGAGAAATCTTTGAACGAACTTAGTACCTCGAAGAGCGAAGACAGGTCTTCTTCGCTGGCAAGGGAATCATACCTGTTGTAAGGGCATTGGTCAACCCGGATTCCTGAAGCGAGGAGCTTATCATAAGCTGCCTTGCCAGGCATTCTGATACTCCCCCAGTCATCAGAATCAAAAACGATTATTTTTCGGCCGGTATGCCAGCCGGGGGTATTGGTGACTATTCGTGATAAGTATTCTCTAAGCATTTGCTATGCAACTGAAGGGAGCGGATTAGGAGTCATAAATGTATTCATTCTATAGCAGAAGCAATTACCGGTTCGAAGACTATAGGTCCCTATGAAAAAAAACCTCCTTGAAAGAAGGGGGTCTCTCTAAAATGTAAGTCTATAAATGATAATCATAGATTCTGATAGGCAAGCGGGTGCTAACAATATGCATTCTGATGATCGAAATCAGATGCAGCAGATCAGATTACAGAAAGCCTTTAATTTCTTCGATAAGGGGAACTGTATCTGTATAAAAAACGGAGAATATTGGATTCCCGATTATTGTGGATAATCCATAAAAGTCCATCCCCTCTCTGAGCTTGACAATACAATAGAGCAATAAAAAAGGAAATAGAATTGTCTTAATCACTGTCAGGCTTTTTACCTGGGGATATGTTGAAATTAAAATAATGGCAAAGGCAAACATGAATGTTGTGGCAACAACCAGTACCCTGCCACCAGACGGTACAAGGCTGAAGATATTGGCGCAACCATAAAGCAAAATTGAAAAACAGAATAATGTCAACAGCTCTTTCCTTGCATAAAGCTGCTTCTTAAAAAAGAAGTAGACAAATATCGTAAATGCATACACAACCCACTGTAATGCCAGCCTGGAATACGCAATATACCAGTTATGCAACTGAACACGTTCAAGTCTGAATTCCGCATAGTCAAGATTTGTATAACCTGTAACCCTGGCCTGAAGAAAACCAGGAAGGAATGACAATGAATTCCTGACAAAATCCAGATCAAGCTCTTTAATAAAGGATGTAATAACAAAAAAAACAAAATAACCATCCAGCCTGTTCTTAAGTAAAGAGAACAGACCCAGGATCGCTACCGGATAAAGAAATGAGAAGTGAACAAGTATTGCTGCCGCTGACCAGATAAGGCTCTTTCGCTTGCCTTCAAAAAAATAGGGGAGCGCTCCAAATAAAAATATCTGGGCAGCGGTCCACATTCTGAAACCATTAATGTTCCATATAGGATTTAATAAGGCAAACGTGAGTATGTATAAGAAAATAATGGGCGTTATTCTGCCCACAATTCTATTCAGGATATACCAGATATTACTGGAATAAAAATACCCGAAAATGAATCCAAAGACTGTAAAAAGGACTGTTGGATTGGAAGTCAGACGAGAAATCAGATAGGTCAAAACAGGCTGAAATATATCTACATAGTTTGAGTTTTCAGAATAAAAAGATCTCCAGAGCTCTGACAGAGTCAAATTTGAGTTTGCGTATTGAGTAAGTGCATTTGCATAATACTCTGAATCAGCTGAAAGTTCCCCCTCCGCAATGATAAATGCTAAACCAAAAAAAACACAAAATAACCAGAAAACATTCCTGGATATTGGCCTTTTCCAATGCTTTAAGGAGGCCAGCATAACACCAAAAGGCCACACGAAGAAGCTCAAATAATAGTAGGCCTCCTGCTTACTGGGGACGCTAATCCAGTAATTCCTGCCTGTCATATCACTGCTCATGATCTAATCATTATCATGCAACCGGACAAACGCTTCCGCAACCACTCTGATATCATATTTTTCAGGCGGCTCCAGCTTCATTCTTCCTTTGTAATCTCCATCTAAAAACTCAATCAACAATGTAAAGTCCGTATCCGAAGTCACATTAAGCACAGGCCTGCCGGTAATTGCATAATCAATCAGTTTGCTTGGGAGCTGGGTCGATGTGTTATTATCAAGATTAATCAGGAAGTCCATTCCTGAAAGAACTTTCAGCAAGTCGTCACGAGGAATGCTATGCTTTATGTCGAGCCTTTCCTGAAGTATTTGCTTATATGGTAAAAGCATTTCTGTCTGAGCAGTGTACACAACGAATTTAAACTTTTTGTTATATGCTGACAAGAAATGCACGAGTGATTTGGGATCTCGTTTCCCGGGAATGAATCCTCCTGCATATCCAAAAACCGGGTAATCATTTACCTTTTTATAATCTGGAATTTTCAGACCCTCAAGTCGAATTCCCTGAGGAATAACCCTGATCTTGTCACGGAACTCAGGATAGTATGCTGATATAGCACCTTCAAAAGGAACCGTGATGAAATCTGCCTTGCGGCAAAACCATTTCTCTATATATTTAAAATAGAACATCTTACGGAATGAATCTGTTGTGTCCCCCATATAAGGATCACCACAATCGGCAATCCAGGCATCCGCTATCTCATGTCTTTTCGACCTGGCTTTTGCTACTCCCCAGTGGATGGGAAAGGGCACAGCGACAGATATCAAAAGGTTATGTCCACTTTCATGTTTCAGGCTTTTTGAAACTTTGAACATAAGCTCTATAAAAGGGAATTCAATCAACAGAATTAATACTCTCCTGAAAAACCGCTTTATCAATATCATCCATTTATTACCCTTCAGCTCAATGTCCTTAAATCTCAGAGCTCCCAGGTCCTTAATAATAAGGTGGTTTTCTGCCGCAAAGTCGGAGTAATTAAATCCCCGGAAAGGAATTTTAACAACCACTTCATGTCCCTGTCTGGCCAGCTCCCTTGCGAGTTCGGTTGAGCGGAAAGATCTTGGAGAGTTATTTGGATAAAAACTTGAGGCTACAATTAAGATTTTCTTTTTAGGCATGGAAGAGTTCCTTGTGACAGATATGATTTTCCTTCTCTATTGTTTAATTTCCGTACTTATAATTTAATCCCAATCAGGACTGAGGTTAAAGTTCACCATCGTGAGGTTGAACAGGTATAATTGGGGTCGACTGTGTCATCTCCAACCAGCGGATTACAATAGTTTGACCTGAAACTTCTTCACCCATTCACTGAAGAGAATAAGCCGCCAGTATGTGAAATCAAATGGGACTTCCCCGACAACTATCTTGTCGAAATAACTCAGAGCTTCATTATTGATAATCCCCCCGGTTACAGAAATTGCTTCGGCAATTTTCCCTTTGAAGAAATCAGGTTTCTCCCGTTTCACCCACATCTCCTCAGGGGTGGTGAATCCCATTTTGTCCTTCCTGTTCTTGATTTTTTCAGGAAGTAAATTACCCATCGCTTCTCGCATTACCCGCTTGGTGACTCCGTCTTTTTCCAGAAAATCCTCAGGTAAAGAATATGCAAATTCAACAAGCCTGTGGTCCAGGAATGGTACCCTTGCCTCAACCGAGTGGGCCATTGAGTTCCTGTCCTCCCATCTCAGATACTTCGGAAGAGTGCTATAAAAAGTCAAATGTTCTGAAATCTCGGGTATCGAATTCATTTTTACCGGAATGATCTCATATGGGTGATTATCAGTGATATTCAACTTCCCGATATCAATCATCTTTTTTACCTCATCGGCGCTGCTCGTAAGGGTTAACGCCCTTTTCCGGATATTGGCAGGAATCAGGTGGTATAATATGTGTTTTGACAGGGTAGACTTTGAAATATTCCGGACCTTCCGGAGTTTATTGATATCGTTTAATAGAGCGGAGATCCGTAATTGCCTCACCATGTTCGCATATCGGGCAGCTGCGAACTGACCATAACCACCAAGATATTCGTCTGCTCCCTGGCCGTTTAGAAGGACTTTTACTCCATTCTTCTTTGCCAGGCCGAAAACACTATACCCAAGGAATGCGCTTTGCGATTGATACGGCTCATCCTGATACCAGATGAGATCCGGTGTAGAATCAATAGCCTCCTGCAATTGAGGGTATATGAGGTGAGCATCAACACTGGTATGATTAATTACTATGTCCATCCACTTCTTCTCGTCATATCTTTCATCAGCCGCGCACGAAGAGAATGTCTTTTGCAGTTCTGATTTCCCATCAATACGAAGAATTCGGTTAACCTCACATACAATTGAGGATGAGTCGAGGCCCCCGGAAAGTGCCGTTCCCACTGGCACATCTGCACTCAGGTGTTCCCGTACGGATTTTTCAAATAGCTCTCTGAAGACTTCAGTAGCATCAGAAAAAGTTCCAGTAAAAGGTTTACGGAGTTGTGAATACCACTTGTAGTTAGTTATGCGACCATTTATGTCTTGTTTCAGGTCATAAATAGCAGACCTGTAACAGGAACCGGAAGGAAGTTGAAAAACCCCGGCAAACATGGTTTCATCAGTATGATCCGTGAACGAGTATGCCAGGTAGTCATATCCTCTTTCCGGGTTCATCCTTGCTGCCCAGCCTTTGCATAAGGTAAACTGTTTGATTTCACTCGCAAAGTAAAAGCTACCGTTCGGGGAGAACCAATAATAGAGTGGCTTAATGCCATAACGATCACGCGCAAGAAATATCTCTCCGAGGATTGTATCATAGATGGCAAATGCCCACATACCGGCTAATTTCTCAAGACACTTCTCACCCCATTCAGCATATGCAGCGAGTATCACCTCTGTATCAGTCCTGGTAATAAAATGATGTCCGGTCCTTCGAAGTTCATTCTTAATATCCAGGTAGTTGTAAATTTCCCCGTTAAATGCTATCCAATACCTTCCGTCAGATGATGACATTGGCTGGTGACCTGCATCTGAGAGATCCAGTATCGACAGTCTGCGGTGACCGATAGCCAGGATGCATTTCTCATTTGTTAAATCCTGGATTCTTTCCCCGGGAGAATAGGCAAACTTTGAGCCCCAACTGCCAGAAGGAGTGTCCTTTCCTCCGGCAATATGGAGATTTCGTTGTGCGTCAAGCAGTAAGAATCCTTCATCATCGGGACCCCTATGGCGGATAGCAGAATTCATCAGTATGATCTCTTCTGCATCAAAGTTACCTGGAGAAACTATTCCGGAAATTCCACACATAAACAAAATCTGTTTTTAAATTAAGAGAATCTTCAGGTTTATGATAAATGATGACTAACCGTTAAATCAGGCCATTTTTTCTTTGAATCTTCTAAGTAATGAAGCCCCCGGGGAACTGAATAACACTGATTTGATAATTTCCCTGTATCGGATTCCAAAGTAATCACCGGTAAAAATTACCAGGATACCGGAAACAAGGCCGGACAATCCTAATGTAAAGAATTCATTGATATTTAACAAGCCGACAATAAAGCTCATGAGTCCGCAAATAACGGAAGAATGTATAAGGACTCTAATCATCGAACTGAAAGGAATAACATATCCCAGTTTCACGCCAAGCACTTTTGTAGCATAAAAAATCCCCAGACACACCTGACCAATATAAAATAATCGTGAGAGGACTGCATAGGTAACCGACGTCCCGGCAAGGCGGACGACTAAGAACCCGGTCACCCATATCAGTAAAGCCTGAATCAAATGAATTCTGGCATAAACTCTTGTCTTTCCCAGGGCAAATAGTACCGACTGAAAAACAATAATATTAAAGAAGCCAATCAACATGCCGATTATAAAATATACTGCGGACACAGCATATTGCTCCCCATATAACGCTATAACGGAGCTCTTGGCGTTGAAGACAAAAAAAGCCAGGATAGGATATACGAGAATGACTGATCTTTCTGTTGCACTCTTCCAGGTCCGACATATATTTTCAAGTCCGTCAGAGGAACCGCTGAATCTTGAAAACAGTGGCAATAATACAGTTACTGTGGCACCACTTATCATAGCAACAAATGGCAGGTCAATAAACCCATTGGAAAACTCCGCAAATACCTCCGCCCCGTAGTACCGGCTGATGAAGAACTGGTCAGCGAATCTGATTAGGATTCCATAAATTGTAGCAACCATAAGTGGCATGCTATATTTAAATATATCCTGATATCTGAAAGAGGTATTCTGGCGTTGTACCTTGGTGTATGGTTTAAGAATGAGATACAGGGCAAGGAGGCAGGTGATGAGAGATGCTGCGATCCATCCATAGAGAGCTGTTAAGTATGTTCCTTTAAGCAATAAGACAGGGAGCGTGATCAACGCCAGCATTAAAAGCCGGGTCAGAGTAATATAGATCGCAAGAACATGGGTCTTCCGGAGTGAAGCGTAAACTCCTTCAATCCCTATTATCGGGAACATAAGTGCCGGCACAACAGAAAATATTCTGAGGCCCTTTGCCAAATCTGGGTTCTTGAACAGGTCAGAAATTGACGGGGCCAGCAAAAACAAGGAGGCTGAAAAGCATAAGCCAAGGAGAATAAAGACCCTGATTAATTTGTATACAAAATCTTTACCCTCCTCCATCGTCTGTTTGGGCAGAAAATAGGAGTACGCCCCCTGCAGACCGGCAGAAAAGAGTATCAGTAAGGTATTGTAAATGTAAAGGACTTGTTTATAAGTTCCGTAGTCACCCTTGTTAAAATACCGTGCTAATATGGCGGCACTTAGAATAGACAGGAAGAAGGAACTAAGCTGGCCAAGGCCTACCCAAATTGCCTGATTGGTATTACTGGAATTCGGAGAACCGTTCAAAGAAACAGATATTACTTAGATGACAGACAGCAGTGACGATTCGGCATGGATCACTGATTATACCTTATCTCTTACGGTACCTTTTAAATATAGACTTTCTTTTCGATCGCTCTTTATCACTGGTGTATCCGTATCTTTCTCCGTACCCATAGTGTTTACTGTCTGATTGAATATCATTGATTACGAGACTGACCCCTTTTATTCCTGAGGAATTGATCTCGGTCAAGGTGCTGATAAACGCATCCCTGATTGTCTTTCCGGGCCTCACTACCACCAGACATGCATCCGACATGGATGCCAGGTAATACGTATCGGATACAATTCCGATTGGAGAGGAATCAATCAATATATAGTCATATCTCTCCTTAAGATGATTCAATAACTCCTGTGTTTTTTCCAACGCAGTAAGTTCGGAAGGGTTAGGGGGTATTGGTCCTGCCGTAATGACTGAAAAATTCTCGTATTGGGTTTTCTGTATGATATCCTGAATACTATCCTTACCAATCAGCCAGGTAGAAACACCCTTCTCATTTTCGAGGTTAAAATCCTGGTAGATCCTTGGTTTACGTAAGTCAAATCCAATCAGAATCGTCTTCTTACCTAATAAACTGCAAACAGATGCCAGATTAATGGCCGCAAAAGTTTTCCCATCTCCGGGTAAAGTTGAAGTTACCAGGATCACCGGAGCCTTTGCTTCTTTTGTAAAGAACTGCATCTTAGAGCGCAGGAGGCGGAAGGCCTCCGCAACTGAAGAAGTGGGATTGTCAAATACCACCGTACTATGCTTGTCGCTGCTATGTGGTATGTTACCCACGATGGGGTAGTCCGTTATACGCCTTATGTCTTCGTCCTTAAGCTTCCTATTAAACAGGTTGCCAAGAATAATCGTAAACAACGGGACTGCAAATCCTAGGAATAGCGCAATGAGAGTTACCATTGCCTTTTTGGGAGAAACAAGAATGCTAAATCGCTCGTCAGCAGGGTCTATCACTTCGCTGTCAGCCCTGTTGGATGCTTTTTGCATTTCCTGCTCAGCCCTGGTTTCCAACAAAAACGTATAAATTTCGTTATTAAGCTCGAATTTCCTCTCAATACCCAGGAGTTGCCTTTCGGTTACAGGCAGTGCTGCTGCCTGAGCATTTGCCCGGTTTATTTGCTGTTGATTTTCAGATCTGGCAAGACTATTGGCTCTTCTTAGACCATTAAGCGTCTCCCTTAAAGCATCCTTTGATGTTCGAATTCTCAGTTCGAGGTTTCTTTGTAAAGGATTCATTTCCCCCGCGCCACGGGCCGTCATTTGTCCCTGAAGTGCAGTAAGTTCATTAACGAGCCGGGTGAGACCCTGATCGGAAATGCCCATAGTCACCGGGACAATCGGCATTTCTCCGGTTGCGTCCTTCTCGAGATAATCAGCCAGATAGTCGTAATAATTTGCCTCAAGACTCAGGCGGGCTCTCTCATTTTCAAGCAGGGTAACCTGGCCTATAATTGATTGTCCCTGAGCGGAAAGGTCCATTACCCTGTTTGACGAGCGGAACTGCTGCAGCCTGTTTTCTGTAAGTGACAGAGAATCCGATATTCCGACCAGCTGATCATCTATGAACTGAATTCTTCTGTGAGCTTCAGCATTCTTCTTGTCCAGTGAAATTGCCTGAAACCCTTCAATGTGTTTATTGAGAAAATCTACATCTTTGGCTCTGTTTGTGCCCTCAAGGCTAATCCGCAAAACAGACCCCTCTCTGGATACCAGTTCGACATTAAGTCTGGTACCATAGGCATTAGTCAGTCTTCGGCGACTGTGAACTTTAAAGTAGAGTTTACGGTCAAAGTTTCTGCTAAGCCATGCAAAATCCCTGCACTCAATCATGAAGCTGCCTCCCTGGACTTCAATATTCTCGCCAAAGGCAGCCGTCTTAAGTAACGGATAGACTTCTGATTTAGATTCTACCTGGTATATACTGTCTCCTTTAAATGTAATGGCGAATTCGATATCCTTTGGTAATGCGTTCACATTGTCGGATACTACCTTAATCGGTAACTCAGGATAAATGGGTAATTGGTTCCTAATTGTTCTGAAATAATATTCAACCTCATAGGAGAGCTCGTTGAGAGTTCTTTCCGTAAGAGCTCTTGACTTTATCAACATGATCTGGTTTTGGATATTCTTCATTCCGCCAGGAAGCCCAAGCCCCTGCAGGAGATCTGAATTATCAACCAGTGCTCTGTCGTCTCGTTCATTGACCAGGATTGTTGCAGTAGTACGATATACTGGCATAGTGTGTCTGATATACCATACGGAAGCTAACAGGGCAATGGCAATTGAGAATAAAAACCAGTACCAGTGCTTCAATACTATGGGCAATATTACTGTTAGATCGAGACTGCTTATATCCTGACTATGCTTTTGCTGTTGTTCCAAAATAAAGTTGTCGTTGTTTTTCATCCCAATTGAATTGTTCAGTATTTAACAATAAATGGCCGGTAATTTACAATATGAGGGCATTTCTTAAATGCTTTACCTGACTGGCATGCCAAAGAATTTGACAGTTGTGCTTTTAGAGAGTTCTAAAAAAAGCTAATACACCCAGGGTTGATGTAATAGTGCTTAAAACCAATGACCAGAAGGTTGCATTTAACTCAAATGACCTTCCCTGCATAGGTACAGCATAGATGATATCGTTAGGCATTATATAATAATACTCAGATGATAGTATGCTTCTGTCCGCAAGGGAAAACTCCTTGATTACCGGACCATAGGGAGAAGGTCTTATCAACTGAACCTTTTGTCGATCGCTGAATGCACTCATATCGCCGGCCAACGACAAAGCTTCGAACACATTTATGC
>DIKJ01000255.1:0-7111 GCA_002424525.1 Bacteroidales bacterium UBA5621
ACTATACTCCTTACAGCAACCGACTTGCCTATTGAACTGCCAAATATTTTCTACGACTTTGGCAGATGGGATCTCAGACCGGAGTCGATGGTGTCGCTCGACAGGCTTGTAGAGACGCTCAACGATAACCCGCAGGTAACTATCGAGCTTATGTCGCACACCGATTCCCGCGATACTGAGGAGTATAACCTTGACCTTTCCCAGAAGAGAGCCCAGTCGGTGGTTGAATACCTGATACTGAAGGGTATTGAACCTGAGCGATTGTCTCCTAAGGGTTATGGGGAGTCAAGTCCGAAGGTTGTCGATGAGGAAACTAACTCGCAGTACCCGTTCCTTAAGACCGGAACAACCCTTACGGAACAGTTCATCAATACTCTTCCGACTGAAGAACAGAAGGAGATCGCACACCAGATAAACCGCAGAACCGAGTTCAGGGTTCTCAGAACAGATTATGTGTCACGTCAAAAATAGATTCATTTCCGTTCTGGCTATTACTGCATTGCTGCTTGCATTGAGTGCTTGCAAATCGTCAGCCAGGCCGATTCGGGTTATGGTCATCACCGGAGGACATGGCTATAAAGTTGAACAATTCAACCAGATGCTCTCCAGCCTGGGTCCCGGTATAACGTGGGAGGTGGCTGAGTTTCCCGGAGCATATGACCTGTTCCTTCCTGAAAACCGGGATAAATATGATGTTCTGGTATTTTACCATATGTGGCAGAAAGTTACCGGTGAACAGGCTGAAGCTTTCGCAGATTGTATCAGACAGGGAAAGCCTGTTGTGGCTCTTCATCACAGTATCTGTGCCTACGACGACTGGCCTGAATATTTTAGCATCATAGGAGGCAAATATTTTCACAGGGAGACCACGATAAACGGGAAGATGTATCAGCCCTCATCATATATTCACGATCTTCATTTCAGGGTCAGGGTTGTGACTCAGCGCCATCCGGTCACGAGAGGAGTAAAGGATTTCGATATTTTTGACGAGACATACAAGGATTATTATGTTGAGCCCGGAGTAACACCATTGCTGATAACCGATGAACCAACCAGCACTCCTGTTATCGGGTGGACAAAACAATACGGCAAGGCCCGCGTGGTAACGCTTCAGAGCGGACACGACGCTCCAACCTTTGAAAATCCAAGTTTCAGAAAACTTCTGAAGCAATCAATCGAATGGGTTAGCAGAGGGAAGCCGTAAACCTACACCTTCAACGTCACCAAGCCCGCTTCTTTAAGGTAATATATATAATTTATGATGTCCTGCAGATCAGCATCCCATCTGTTCTGGCTGTCAAGGAGTTTCTTTATATCAAGAGCCGAATTCTTTCCGTTGCACAGCCTGCCAAGTTCCTGTACATCCAGGCCCACCCCCTTCACCGGATATTTTTCCCTGAGTTTCGGATCGGTGTTTGACAATATTTCGTTATAACCTCTGTACCCCTTTTCAGTAACAACAGGTGTGAGTGCAGGAATTAATCCGGCGGCCCTGATCTCCAGTGCAGAAGGCTTTATTGCGATTTTCATTATCCCGAGTTGTCTGCCGGCAATCTCAGCATAGCCTTCGAAAGCCTCCAACGCCGACTTGCCGGAAGTTTCGACCGATGCAGAGAGTCTCAGCAGATACCCGCTGAATGAAGGAGAGTCCGGCACCAGCTCGGCAATGGAGGCAAGTGTTGCTTTTTCATTTATAAGGGCTGCTTCGATATATCCTTTGGTTCTTTTATACTTGGCTCCGAAATCCTCCTTCTTTGCCGTTCCCAGCTCATCAATCGCTCTTGTGAGCTGTTTTCCTATCCGGGATGAAGCGTTGCCGGTCACTTCCCCGGCAATCTTTGACGCCATTTCCTCGCCTGCACCGGCGATGGTATATGCTGCTGCCGCCCCAATGAAACAGACTCTTTTAAGCTGGGTGGGATCACATTTGTCGGCCAGGTCCTGAGAGGTATGATAATAAAGATCGGGCCAGGTGATCATCATTATCCCCGGCACCTGAACACCCAGATCGTTGAATACCTCATGATCGGACGCACCGTAATGATCGTCGATGGCATAATAGAAGGGATCATCTGATCCGGTCATTGCCACGATCCTGCGTACAAATCCGGTCCTTCCTGAGATTGCAAGGCCTGCCCTGTTGCCCAGTCCGGTAAAATTGTAGTAGTTCTCCATCACATCGTTGATATAGTGAGGATTGCCATATGTTGTCCGATGCAGGCACAGGAAAGACTGGCTCTCCTTCAATCGCAGACCTACCATGTCGAGATTGATGTTGCACAGGGTTTTTTTCATCAGATCCCTGTTAGCGTTCACCCAGGGGCCGGTCCCGGAGAACTCGGGCACCCAGATAAATCTGATGGTCCTCTTCGGACGCACAATCCTGCCTTCTTCTATCATCGTGTTAAGCATCCTTGCTATTTCGAGAATTGCGGCAGATCCTGAAATATTGTCGTTGGCTCCCATTTTAACGAATCCCTCGAAAAGGTGAGCTGAAAAGATCACTTCTCCTGCAGAAGGGTCACTCCCCCTTATTATGCAGGATGTGACTTCAAGGTCATAATCATGGTATTCCGCTTTCACAACTGCGCGAACCGTGATCTTTTCACCTGACATCAGGCGGTCGCGCAGAAGTATCCCTTCCCGGGGGGGCAGGAAGAATCCGAATTTCGCCGGGCTCTGACTACCTCTTCTACCGCTCAGTCCCGTAATCGGTATCGCAAGGGGAACCTGGTGAGGCCTGGGGGAATCATATGAAATGACGCCTGCGGCTCCTTTTGGTACGGCAAGCGCATGGACCATCGAGATGCTCCCGGAAGTCACGGCGATCTTCCCATCGACGCCTGCCCTGGTTATCTCTTCTTCACTTCCTTCTCCAACCCATACAAGGTCTGCAGTAATATCGGCGTTGTTACTGCCGGAGGCAAGCACTGCCGGGAGATCACCATAATCGGCGATCTTCGATCTTCCCGGACTTATCTCCCATAAGCTTCCTTTTACACCATCCCAGGTCGGGCCGGCTCCGGGATACTTATTGACAACGGCACCTTCAAGCCCGTACTCCTTAAGTTTATTATAGACATAATCGGTTTCGAAAAAATACCCTGAATATTCCGAAGCCGGACGGTCATGTATAAAACCGCCCATTACTGTAATATGGTTCATCGCCCTTTCGCCTGAGGCTTCACCGATAAACTCGTCAATGATTCTGTCGGGCAGGAGCGCACGCGGAACCGAATTCTGGCCTGCGACGGCAAAGCCTGACAGAATTACGGCTGACAGGAATAGAAGCTTTTTAAAATGCATGGATGTACAGGTTTTGATTTTTATGATTAAATGTAAAGAGTGCCTAAAGGTAAAAAAGATGAAGTATAATTTCCCCTCTGAAAGATAATTTTAACAGGAGAGGACATTTTTTTATCTTTGGTCTTTATTATAAACTATGGAATCAGAGTCGAAATACAGCAGACGGGGCGTCTCATCTTCCAAGGAGGAGGTTCACAAAGCTATCGAAAAAACTGACAGAGGACTTTTCCCCAAAGCGTTCTGCAAAATTGTGCCGGACATGCTCGGCGGGGATGAGGATTACTGCAACATCATGCATGCCGATGGTGCCGGAACAAAGTCATCCCTGGCATATATTTACTGGAAAGAGACCGGTGATATGTCGGTATGGAAGGGGATAGCGCAGGATGCAATAGTGATGAACCTCGACGACCTTCTCTGCGTTGGGCTTCACGACAATATCCTGCTTTCGTCCACTATAGGACGAAACAAGCATCTGGTTCCGGGGGAAGTCATTTCAGCGATCGTAAACGGAACAGAAGAGATACTTGAGGAGATGCGCGGCCTGGGCATCGGTATCTGGTCGACGGGAGGGGAAACAGCAGATGTAGGAGATCTTGTGCGTACAATAATAGTCGATTCCACTGTTGTTGCCAGGGTGAAAAAAGCCGATGTTATCTCTAATGACAGGATATCATCCGGCGATGTTATTGTGGGACTGGCCTCCGGTGGTCAGACAAGTTATGAGAAGGAGTATAACAGCGGTATCGGGAGCAACGGGCTTACTTCTGCCCGTCATGATGTGTTCAGTCAGTCACTTGCGCAGAAATACCCGGAAAGTTTTGATCCTGTTCTTACAGGAGATCTTTACTATTCCGGAAGCTTCAATCTCACCGATCCGATTGAAGGATTGAGCGTTAATGCCGGAAAGCTTGTGCTTAGCCCGACACGCACGTATGCGCCTGTCGTAAAAAGGGTTTTAGAAACCATGCGTCCTGTGATCCACGGGATGGTCCATTGCTCAGGCGGAGGACAGACAAAGGTGATGAGGTTTGTCGAAAACCTTCACGTGATAAAGGATAATATGTTCCCTCTCCCCCCGGTTTTCCGCATAATACAGGAGCAGTCTGGCACTCCATGGAGGGAGATGTACCAGGTATTCAACATGGGACACAGGTTTGAGATATACACTGACCGGGTAAATGCCGGGAGGATAATCTCCATAGCTGAGGATTTCAACCTTGAAGCCAGAATAGTCGGGCGCTGTGAAGCATCTGAGGGAAAGAAACTTACTATTATTTCGGAGCATGGTGAGTTTGTTTACTGAACTTCTGTTTAGTTGAAATTCCTGACTGCACATTAAATTCAGCGTAGAGCGTAGAGCGTGGAGCGTAGAGAGGTTATTTGCACCATTTCTCTGGATTGTTGATCATAGATATCAGTAGTCTGCGGACTTCCACATAATCACTTATGAATTTCTCATGAGTTTCTTGTTTGATATAATTACAATCCAATGAATAATTAAGCCAGACTTCAGTTTCATGTTCTTCACCCAGGGCGTCGACAAGTTTATTAACGAATGATTTTACATAACGCCTTCTAGCCCATGATTCACCAATACATGATGTAACAGACCTTGAAGAACGACGAATTTGATCAGTTAAAGAATATTGTTCTTCCCTGGGAAAGCTTTTTGAAATCTCAAATATCTCCATCGCCAGCTTGTACGCTTTTTGATAACCAATCAGATCCGAGAAACTCTCAATCTTCGCCATATTGATATAGTTCTAATTACTTGCTCTACGCTCTACGCTCTACGCTCTACGCTCTACGCTCTACTCTCTACGCTCCCCTCTCACCTCACGGTTCCAGCATAAGCTCCTCCTGTCCCTTAAGGCTCTTCCCCATGCTGATCAGTCTGGTGCCTATCCTGCAATCGAGGCATCTTCTTTTTTTGCAGTATTCGTTCCTCAGCTCAATCAACGCCTGTGTACAGAAAGCCGATTCAGATCCGACACCTGCATTTTCCCATTCAGTGATAATTGAATTTTGTTCCGGCGCGGTTTCCTCCAGAAATGAGAGGGCTCTCTCGCAGTAATCAGGGCGGCCGCGCTCCTTTCCATAAGTAAAGACTGCAGGTATCACGGCGTTGATAAGCAAAATATCCACTGCCTGCTGGCCTGTGTTTTTACCGACACCCCTGCTCTTCTTTCCAAAGACATAATGATCGTACCAGTACTCTGAGGCTTTAACCTCGAATAATTCCTTCAGCCGGTCCAGGCTTCCGGCCCCGATAACTCTCGAGAAGAGTCCTCCTGATACGGTGAGCATTGCTGCAAGCTGTGATATCCTTATTGTCGGGAAATTGACCGGCCGTAACCTTGAAAATTTCCAGAGCCATCCGTGAATTGGTTTCAGGGAGTACTTAGCGGAAAGGATCCTGTATTCCCTAACCAGGTCCCTGTAGTAATTGTCCGACAGAGCCTCTTTGAAGAGCCCCTCTTCGAGCATCCCGGCTGTTCCGTACAAAAGCGCTTCGACCTGGAACCGGTTATCTGAATGCTTGCGGATTATCCTGCAAGGAATGGAAGTGGCAAGCATTTCGAAAGGTTCGGTGTTAACCCTGAATCCGAAATAACGGCTGAGCAACCTGTAGAAAGTCTCATCCCAGTCGTTTCCGGTATCTTTGAGAATCTTGCGGATTGATCCCGATTTTTCCATCAGGCGCCCGATGACAAGTGCATGTTGCCAGTGACGCAGAAAAAAATGATCGAGTTTACTGATATCATCCTGACACGCTATTACACAAGGGTTATTTACCAGGTCAAGGTACCGGTCGTAGAGGGCCGGGTCGAATGTGAGGCTTACCGTCAGCAGTTCCTCCCCCCTGGCGTTTAAAACCCTCCTGTCGTTTTCTGCCACCACATGGAGGATCACGTTGTCAAACGCATGGTCGTTATTATGGCCGTGGACTTCAAAATGCGAAGATCTGGTATGTATCTCGACGTTCCCTGCCCATTCGGTACCGCCGATAATTATTCTTGCATTGAAAAAATCCGGACCTGCATCGCGGTTATACTCCCCGGGATGCCTGACTATTATTCTGTTGCCGGCAGTATCATACAGACAATCAGGATCATAGAGGGTATATTTCCAGAGATAATGAAGGAATTCCTCTTTCATGACAGCACGATTTAGTTAATACAGCGATACCCTAAAGGTACAAAAAAATCGTGTTTTCCAAGAAAAACGAAAAGCAATTGTGGAAAGAATTGAGAGTAAAGAGTAAAGAGTAAAGAGTAGAGCGTAAAGCGTAGAGAACAGATATTTTAAAGACCATAAGACCTGCAAGACCTGCAAGACCTGCAAGACTTATATCATCATATCAGATTTCTTTCTGAAAGATACTGCTCCATTTCCATTTGTATCTCCCTGGCTTTCTCTCCTGCTGTTGCGGCAAATCTGCGGCTGTCGTCCGCGAAGATTATTCCACGTGATGAGTTGACCAGAAGGCCGCAACGGGATGTCAATCCATACCTCGCAACCTCCTCAAGGCTTCCTCTCTGAGCCCCCACGCCGGGGATAAGCAGAAAATGGTCCGGCACAATTTTCCGGATATCCTTCAGCATCTCGGCACGGGTTGCCCCGACAACATACATCATATTATCCGTTGTGCCCCATTTTCTGGAGACAGACAATACCCTTTCAAACAGTTTTATGCCGTCTTCGTTGTGATACTGAAAATCATCAGCACCCTTGTTTGATGTAAGTGCGAGAAGCACCACCCACCTGTCACTTACAGACAGGAAGGGTGTTACAGAATCCT
>DIKJ01000255.1:7147-23482 GCA_002424525.1 Bacteroidales bacterium UBA5621
GCGTACATCCTCGAGGTATTGCCGATATCTCCCCTTTTTGCATCCGCAATCACAAAAAGGCCGGGATACTTTTTCCTTATGTATTTCAGAGTGGATTCAAGCGTTATCCATCCATTTGCGCCGTTGCACTCATAAAACGCAATGTTTGGCTTGTAAGCAACAGCATATTGATGGGTCGCGTCTATTATCCGTTTATTGAACTCGAATACCGGATCCTTGTATTTCTTAAGGAAAGAGGGGATCTTTTCAATCTCTGAATCGAGACCTACGCAAAGGAAGGATCTCTTTTCCGTAATTTTTCTGAATAACTCTGAATGGTTCATTTCTGTTTGTTAAATATTGCTCTCTTTGAGGCGTTCCGCGTTTTCAGCCATCTGCAGTTCGTCAATCACATCCCTGATGTTACCGTCGAGAATTGATGGAAGGTTATAGAGTGTCAGATTGATCCTGTGATCGGTCATTCTTCCCTGCGGGTAGTTGTATGTTCTTATCTTGGCCGATCTGTCGCCGGTTGAAACCATGGTCTTTCTTCTGCTCGACACCTTATCGAGGTATTTCTGATACTCGAGGTTGTAAAGTCTTGTCCTCAGCTCTTTTAAGGCTTTGTCGTAGTTCTTGAGCTGTGACTTCTCATCCTGGCAGGTAACGACTATGCCAGTGGGAATATGTGTCAGCCTGATGGCTGAATATGTTGTATTGACCGACTGACCCCCCGGACCGGAAGAACAGTAAGTATCCTTCCGGATATCCTCACTTTTTACCTCGACGTCGAACTCGTCGGCTTCGGGCAGGACGACCACTGAGGCGGCTGATGTATGCACCCTTCCCTGGGCTTCGGTCTGCGGCACCCGCTGTACCCTGTGAACGCCCGATTCGTATTTCATTATTCCATAAACACCATCGCCTGAAACCCGTATCACAATCTCCTTGTAGCCTCCGGCGGTGCCTTCCGTAAAACGGTTGATCTCGGCCGCCCAGCCGTTTATTTCAAAAAACTTGGTGTACATCCTTAAGAGGTCGCCTGCAAAAATACTTGCCTCATCTCCGCCTGTGCCTGCCCTTATCTCAATTATTGCGTTCTTGTCATCCTCCGGGTCGGAGGGTATCAGTAAGAGTTTTATCTCCTCCTCCAAACCTGGAAGAATGGAAGTCAGCTCCTCAAGCTCCGCCTTGGCCATCTCCCGCATATCCTCATCCTTCTCAACGGCAAGCAGTCCTTTTGCACTGGTTATATTGGCAAGTGTCAGCTTGTACTTCTCATAAACCTCGATGATGGGCTGGAGCTCCTTATATTCCCTGTTCAGGCCAACATACCGTTTCATGTCGGAGAGTATTTCAGGACTGTTCAGAAGCTCACCAACTTCCATGAACCTGGTCTTTACTCCTTCAAGCTTCTCAATAATCAAATTAGCAGCCATACCATAGAATTTTCAGGGTGCAAATATAACAATTATAAGGCGAAATTGTTACAGGCACGAGGGCTCATGGCGGGGGGCAGGGAGCAAGGAGCGTAGAGCGTGGAGGGCTGAAGGAATGAGTGGAGGATGGGGAGATGAAGACAAATCACGTGTCGCTCCATCGCCCCAACGCTCCATCGAACCTTAAGAAAATTAATCCGGAACGAACCCTGGTTTAAAAAACGGCCCTGTTTTTGATGCTCTTTTGATAAACAGTTGATAACTGTTGATAAATTATTGAATAATAACACTATTCCACGCAACTTTAGAGCCTAAATTAGCGTCTATATACTGAAAGGAAGCAATAATTTTTTTTGGAATAACGTTAGAATAGTAAGAATTTTTCTCAGGAAAATAAAAAAAGAATAAATTGTTTGATTATTTACATAAAAAAGCCTTATTTTTGCGTTCCAAAATTGGAGACTCAATCTATATTTGGATAAACAATATATTAATTAAGGATATGTATTTAACGGCTGAGAAAAAGCAGGAATTTTTTAAAACATTTGGTACGTCGGAGATCGATACTGGTACGGCAGAGGGGCAGATAGCACTCTTTTCATACAGAATTTCCCATCTCACCGAACATCTGAAAAAGAACAAAAAAGACTTCAGCACACAGAGGGCTCTTATCAAGCTTGTTGGCAGAAGAAGAAAACTGCTTGATTACCTCAAGATAAAGGATATCGAACGGTATCGTGCAATCATAAAAGCGTTGAGATTACGTAAGTAAAGGGAGAAAGGCAATTCTGAATTGCCTTTTTTCATATCAGGAAAATGTGTAATTTCAACTTTTCAAAAAATCACTATTATATAATAAAATGTTTAAAATTAAAGAGAAAATCATTGATCTCGGAGACGGGAGAACAATAACACTTGAGACAGGCAAGCTGGCCAGACAGGCTGACGGATCGGTACTTTTAAAGATGGGTAAGACCATGTTGCTGGCCACGGTGGTGGCTGCGAAGGAAGCTAAGGCAGATACGGATTACATGCCTCTCTCAGTTGAATACAAAGAGAAATATGCATCATCGGGACGCTTCCCGGGAGGATTTCTTAAGAGGGAATCACGTCCCTCGGACTATGAAATACTGATATCCAGGCTGATTGACAGGGCGTTAAGACCGCTTTTCCCTGACGATTTCCATGCTGATACATTTGTTACAATAAACCTTATCTCAGCTGATCTTGAGACATTACCCGATGCTCTTGCAGGTCTTGCGGCATCAGCAGCCCTTACTCTCTCCGACGTCCCTTTTAACGGACCGATTTCAGAAGTGCGGGTGGCCAGGATCAAAAACAATTTCGTGGTTAATCCCACCGTAACACAGCTGAAGGAAGCAGATATCGACCTTATGGTAGGTGCCACCTATGAGAACATCCTGATGGTGGAGGGTGAGATGAAGGAGGTAAGTGAAGCAGAAATGATTGAAGCCCTGAGGATTGCACATGAAGCCATCAAGATACAGTGTAAAGCTCAGATGGAATTTGCACAAGAGGCCGGATCCCCGGCAAAACGCGAATATTCTCACGAGGAGAAAGATGAGGAACTTAAGAAGAAGGTATGGGACGAGACCTACGACAAGTGCTACGCCGTCGCCAGAAGCCTGATCACCGACAAGCATAAAAGAGAAGAGGCTTTTAAGGCAGTTATCACGGATTTCCTCGCTCAGTTCACCGAAGTGGATGAGATCAATGAAGCTCTTGTGAGCTCCTATTATCACGAAGTTCACAAGGAGGCTGCAAGACGCCTTGTCCTTGATGAGAACATAAGGCTCGACGGAAGAAAAACGGATGATATACGGAATATAGAATGTGAGATTGATCCGCTTCCCGCCACACACGGGTCGGCACTCTTCACACGCGGTGAAACGCAAGCGCTCACCACAGTAACCCTCGGTACAAAGCTCGACGAAAAGATTATTGATGATGTCCTGAACCAGGGAACAGAGAAATTTACCCTTCATTACAACTTCCCGCCTTTTTCAACAGGTGATGCAAAACCGGTAAGAGGTATCAGCAGAAGGGAAATAGGACACGGCAATCTTGCTCACAGGGCCCTTAAGAACATGATGCCCACTGATGATGAAAATCCTTATGCCATCAGAATAGTGTCCGATATCCTGGAATCCAACGGCTCCTCCTCTATGGCAACAGTATGTGCAGGAACACTGGCCCTGATGGATGCCGGCATAAAGATCCGCAAGCCTGTATCAGGTATTGCAATGGGACTCATATCCGACAGTAAAACAAACAAATACGCAATCCTTTCAGATATTCTCGGCGATGAGGATCACCTCGGCGATATGGACTTCAAGGTAACAGGTACACGCGACGGGATCACCGCCACCCAGATGGACATAAAGGTAGAAGGCCTTTCATTTGAGGTGCTTGCAAAGGCACTCGATCAGGCCAGAGCCGGAAGATTGCATATACTTGACATTATGCAGAAGACTATAGCGGAGCCCCATCCGGAACTGAAACCCCATGCCCCGAGAATTGAAATGCTTACCATACCGAAAGAGATGATAGGAGCGCTGATCGGTCCGGGCGGAAAAGTCATCCAGGAAATACAGCGTGAAACCGGTACCACAATAATAGTGGAGGAGATCAACGGTTACGGGGATGTCAATATCTTCGGCGAGAACAAAGAAGCCATTACAGCCGCACTCGAGTGGGTCAGAAAAATCGTTGCGGTCCCGGAAGTCGGGCAGGTTTACAAGGGAAAGGTGAAGACCATCGTACAGTTCGGTGCCTTCGTCGAAATACTTCCCAACAAGGACGGACTCTTGCATATTTCTGAGATCGACTGGCAGAAAATCAGGACTGTTGACGAGGTGCTTAAGGAAGGCGACGAGGTTGAGGTGAAGCTGATCGATATCGATCCGAAAAGCGGCAAGCTCAAACTTTCAAGGAAGGTACTCCTTCCCAGGCCTCCCAGACAGGAGCATGAGAAATGAAAGAATGGAGATCAGATATAACTATGTGGTTATTGAAGGCAATATAGGCGCTGGTAAAACAACACTTGCTGAAAGAATTGCCGGTCAGTACAATGCCAGTCTGATACTCGAGCGTTTTGCGGAAAACCCTTTCCTTCCGAAGTTTTATAAAGAGCCTGAGAAATATTCATTTCAGCTTGAATTGTCTTTCCTTGCCAGCCGCTTTAAACAGCTTAACGAGGAATTGAGACCCGGTGATCTTTTCACCACTTTCAGGGTTGCTGATTATTATTTCATGAAATCCCTCGTGTTTGCATCAGCAACCCTCACAGGCGATGAATACAACCTTTACCGGCAGATATTTTATATAATCTACGGATCACTCCCCAGGCCGGATATTTATGTTTATCTCCACCTTGATATTGAGAGATTGTTGCAGAATATCAGGAAAAGGGGAAGGGAATATGAACAATCGATCACGGGGGAGTACCTTCAGAAAATTCAGGATAGTTACTTCGCCTTCTTCAGGCAGAATCCGGACAACAGGTATCTTATCCTGGATATTAATGATATTGATTTTGTTTTGAACGAAGAGCACTACAAAAAGGTCGTCGAAACTATCTTCAGCCGCGAATATCCCTGCGGATCCAATAAAGTAATTCTTTAAGGTGTTGCGAGGTAAAAAAACCAACGCAACCGGAATTGATTATCAGTATCCGGTCGATACCTTAATTCCTTTATGGTGTTGTTTTATGTAACAAATAAATGTAATTATGTAACATTCTTCATGGAAATATCCCGTACATTTACAGTTTTGTTATGAAGTTCATTGAATATTTTTCTGTTTTGTCGTGTTTCGTAACTATTTTTTTTGTTAAATTTGCACGGAATGAAAAAAAATTATATATTGTTCATTGATTGTCAAATGGGTCTAATCGTAAACAAATAACATTTTAAACTATGAAAAAAATCAAAGGCTATTTTATCCTTATCCTGGCAGCAGCGGTTATGTCAGGCTGCAGCGGATTGAATAAGATGAAGAAAAACGCTGACCTGATCAAGTATGAGGTTACTCCGAAAGTACTTGAGGCACATGGAGGACAGGTTGGTGTTACAGTCAAAGGCACCTTCCCGGAAAAATATTTCGATAAGAAAACCACTCTTCAGATTACCCCGGTGCTTACCTATGCAGGAGGCGAAACAGCCTACGACAGGGTTGAAGTGCTTCAGGGAGAGAAAGTTCAGGCTAATGCTAAAGTAATAAGCTATACTGGCGGTAATTTCACTTACACAAGCACTGTTCCTTTCAATGATGCTATGAAAGTATCTGAGCTCATGCTGAGGACCACTGCCACCAGGGGTTCGCAGAGCCTGGATTTCGACCCGATAAAGCTTGCCGATGGTGTTATCGCCACTTCGACGCTGACAGAAAAGCAAGGCAGGGCAGTCATAATGAAGGATAATTTCCAGAGAATTATTCCGGAAACACAGATGGCCGACATACATTATGTGATCAACAGGTCAGATATCCGCAGCAGTGAGCTTAAGGGCGAGGATGTAACCGCGCTTAAACAGTTCATAGGCCAGGTAAATCAAGATCCCGACCGGGTATTTAAAAGTGCTGTTACCAGCTCCTATGCTTCACCCGACGGTAAGTTTGAGCTCAATGAGAAGCTCTCAGGCAACAGGGGAACTGCAGCCGACAGACTGATCCAGGCAGAATTCAAGAAAATTGAAGCCGCTAAGAGCGCAGGTTTCTTTGATGCGATGACAACACCCGAAGACTGGGAAGGTTTCAAAACCGAAGTTGAAAAATCGAATATTCCCGATAAGGAGCTTATTCTGAGGGTTCTTTCGATGTACTCCGATCCTGTAGTCAGGGAAAGGGAGATTCGCAATATGTCAAATGCATTTGAAGCTCTTAAAACAGATATTCTCCCGAGACTGAGAAGGTCAAAACTGATGGTTAATGTTGACAAGATCGGACGTACCGATGAGCAGATTTTGTCACAGATGAGGTCGGATCCCAAAGTTCTCGATCTTGAGGAACTGCTCTATGCCCCAACTCTAACATCAGATAAGAACGAGCAGCTTAAATTTTATCAGACAACTGCCGATCTTTTCCCGAAATGCATACGTGCACACAATAATGTCGGGCTGACATATCTCGCATTAGGCAAACCCGATGATGCCCTTGTTGCTTTCGAAAAGGCAAAGGCTCTTCAGAACAACGATGTGGTTAAGAATAATCTCGGAATGACATACCTTGCAAAAGGTGAACTGGCAAAAGCTGAAGAGCAGTATGCGTCGATGACGGCTTCAACACCCGAATCGAGGTGGGGCCTGGGTGTTATCGCTGTTTCAAAGGGTGAATACGACCAGGCTGTTAATTACTACGGCACGGAATCTAATTATAATCTGGCCCATGCGCAGTTGCTTAAAGGCGATGTAAACAGGGCTAAAGCAACTCTGGATGCAATTCAGGGAACGGCGAAGACTTCCAGAGTTTCATACCTGAAGGCAGTAGTGGGTGCCCGTCTCGACGATAGAAATTATATGCTGACCAATTTGCGCGAAGCAGTAGCCGCTGATGCCGCATGGAAAGCCTATGCCAAAACTGACGTCGAATTTGCCAAATTCTTCAGCGATGATGCTTTCAGGGCAGCTGTCCAGTAATACAAAACATTAATCAGTAATTCAGTGAGGGCGTTGCATGCAACGCCCTCACTATTTACATAGAAGCTTGTCTCGAAAATTCCCACAAAACGATCCCCGCGCTTACAGCTATGTTGAAGGAGTGCTTTGTTCCAAACTGCGGGATCTCAATGCAGAAATCACACTGATCAATTACCTTCTGGCCGACACCATTTACTTCATGACCAAAGACAAGGGCATATTTTTCTCCCGGTCTGATTCTGAAATCCTGCAGGAACACCGACCCTTCGGTCTGCTCAATGCCGGCTATCCTGTAGCCGTTGGCTTTCAATCCGCTTATGGCCTCAAGGGTATCAGGATAATATTTCCACTCAACTGATTCGGTCGCCCCGAGAGCCGTCTTCTGTATATCCCTGTGAGGCGGTGTCGATGTTATGCCGCACAGATATATCCTTTCTGTCAGAAATGCATCCGCTGTCCTGAATACTGAGCCTACATTGCTCTGACTTCTTACATTGTCGAGCACAACCACGAAGGGTGATTTTAAAGAATTGCGGTATTGATCAGGGCTCTTTCTCCCAAGTTCCCTGTTGAGGATCTTGCGCATATTTTTTTATACGAAAATAACCAATTAATCTTTTTATTATTGTTATTTTGTAAGTACAGCCTGAATAAGAAAGAATCAAATAATAACAATCAGCCTATGAATGTTCATGAATTTCAGGGTAAATCCCTGCTCAAGGCATACAACACGGAAATCCAGGAGGGTTTTGTTGCGGAAACACCTGATCAGGCGGTTATGGTTGCAGGGCAGTTGAAAGAAAGATTTGGCTCCGGGGTTTTTGTTGTAAAAGCCCAGATCCATGCTGGAGGCAGGGGGAAAGCAGGCGGCGTTAAGCTCGCAGGATCAGTAAGTGAAGCCGGAAGAGTAGCAGGAGAGATACTGGGAATGAATCTGGTAACCCCCCAGACCGGACCTTCAGGCAAAAGGGTCGGCAGGGTACTTGTGGCTCAGGATGTGTATTACAAGGGTGAGTCGGAGCCTGAGGAATTCTATATCAGCATTCTCCTTAACCGGAACATCGGGAAATATGTCATTATGTACTCTCCTGAGGGAGGAACCGACATCGAGGAGGTTGCCGAAAAACAACCGGGCAGGATCTTTACCGAGGAGATAAATCCGGCAGCGGGACTTAAACCTTTCCAGATGCGGAACATTGCATTTAATCTCGGCCTTAAAGGCTTGGCCTTTAATAATATGCAGAAGTTTCTGGAGGCGGTTTACGAGACATTTATCAGCTCCGATGCCCAGCTTCTCGAGATCAATCCGGTGCTGAAAACCGCCGATAACAGGGTGCTGGCAGTCGATTGCAAGATGGTGATCGATGATAATGCGCTGTTCAGGCATCCTGAGATTGCTGCAATGAGGGACCTTAATGAGGAGGACCCTGTTGAGGTTGAAGCAGGGCAGCACAACCTCAACTTCATTAAACTTGATGGCAATGTCGGTTGCATGGTTAATGGCGCCGGGCTCGCAATGGCAACCATGGACCTGATCAAGCTTTCAGGCGGATCACCGGCCAATTTCCTCGATGTGGGAGGAAGTGCTAACGCAAAAACGGTCGAGGCCGGATTCAGGATCATCCTCAAGGATCCGGCAGTGAAGGCT
This sequence comes from Bacteroidales bacterium UBA5621, assembly GCA_002424525.1. Taxonomy (GTDB): domain Bacteria; phylum Bacteroidota; class Bacteroidia; order Bacteroidales; family VadinHA17; genus LD21. The sequence continues at coordinate 15,868 of DIKJ01000255.1, forward strand.
ATTCTGATAAACATTTTCGGAGGAATAGTCAGATGCGACCGGGTGGCAACTGGTGTTGTCGAGGCTTATAAATCGATTGGCGAGATACAGGTTCCTGTAATAGTCAGATTGCAGGGTACCAACGCCATCGAGGCAAAGGAGATCATAGATAACTCGGGGCTTAAAGTTTTCCCGGCCGTCTCATTCAGTGAGGCAGCGGAGCTCGTGAACAGATTTATTTCTTATGGGAACAGTCACAAAACGGTTTAGAGCGTGAATTGCCGCACATGCAGAGCAATACCTCCTCCGGCGACTCCATCCTGTCCCTTTTAAGGTCTTTCAGAATAAAATTACCTGTTACTTTTAACGGACCTGAATCAGTCACTTCGACGATTGTCTGTTGCTCTTGCTTTTTATTATCTTCCATACCTGTTGTTTTAACCCTCAAAATCCATATGCCGGTGACGTCCGTCACAAAATGGCATCCTTCCGCTGTTCCCGCACCTGCAGATTGAGATCATGCCATCTTTCATATCCTTCTCATTACCGCTGTACTTCAGCTTAAAGTCTCCCTTAACTATGATCGGGCCGTCGATCATGATCTTGACCGATACCGGCGGTTCTTTAGGGCTGTCTCCGGCAGGTCCCATCAGTTCAGGCCTCATAAACTTCACATGGTTCGATTGCGACCGGTTAATGTCGATATTCCTGGCTTCATCGTTCCACTTCCAGGTCAGAGCCTCTGTGGGACACATATTGACAACCTCGATTATACGGGCTGTTGTCGCTGCCTTCATATCAACCCACGGTCTTCTGCCCGGATCGAACACTTCAATCAGCTCCCTGTAGCAGTACGAAGCATGCACGCATGCAGATGGTTTCCAGTATACAGTGATATCATCACCCCTGTATGTCCTGCCTCCCGAGAAATGCCCTTTCTTGTCTTCCATCTTTACTTTTTAATTGTTCGCAATTTAATAATTTTTGTGCAATAAATTGTGATGCAACTCTGTGAGGTAATCTTGCTTATATTTATATTTGCAGCATATCTGTTTGATAATTAATGATGATTCATCCGACCATATTATTCCATCTCTGCAAAGCTTCAGGGATAGGTTCGCCCGTTGCCATGTCAAACTCACTTTTGCATCTCATCCTTACTCTCCTTGCTGCACTCATCATAATTTGTGCGGTTATCATCATCTTTTCGGTGAAGCTTCGGAGAGCCAACGGCGAACTTAAGGAAAGAAACAGGAAGATAGAAGAAATAAACAACGATCTGAAGGCGACAAACACCGAACTGGCCAGTCAGAAAGAGGCTCTGTCGAGGCAATACTCTGATTCCGAGAAGTTTTATGGGATGCTGATACAATCGGCGGATGACGGGATCTCATTCTACGACAGGGAATGGAACCTGAAGTATGCCAACAACGCTTTTTATTCTATAATAGGACTGACCCGCGAAGAGTATGACCTGATATTCCCTTCCGACCTTATACATCCTGACGATCGTGTTTATGAGAACGAAAGGCTGAATGCACTTAATGACAAGGGATTATTTGAAAGTGAACTGAGGCTCAGGCATAAGGATGGCAACTTTATCATTCTGTCGACCAGGTCGGTTGCAGTAAGGGACGACAACGGCGAAATAATAGGATCACTTACAATTTCAAGAGATATTACAAAGCTGAAGCAGGTCCACGAGGACCTTGTAAAGGCCAAGGTGGAGGCTGAGGCAAGCAACAGACTTAAATCGAGCTTCCTGGCTAATATATCCCATGAGATAAGGACTCCCCTTAACAGCGTGGTAGGGTTCTCAAACCTTCTCCTTGCAAACGATATTTCTTCTGAAGTTAAAGAGGAATATATTGAGCATATAAATCATAACAGCGAGAAATTACTTCAGATAATCGGTGATATAATTGATCTATCGAGGCTCGAGAGTTCACAGATCGAGATCGCTTATGAGGAGGCATCAGTCAATGAGATAGTCAGCGAAATAGTTGAAGAGGCAAGAAAAATCATTAAAAGAAATGACAAGCCAATTATTCTGAATGTAAGGAATGAGTTTGAGAACAACGCCGATCAGATCTTTACCGACCGGGTCTGGCTGAAACGGGTACTGAGCCACCTCATGGATAATGCCGTGAAATTCACACTCGAAGGATCGATCCTGTTCTCATACGCACTCGAGAATGATTTCCTGATATTCAGGATCAGGGATACCGGCATTGGGATAAACAAGGAGAACCTCGGAAGAATTTTCGAGGAGTTCCGTCAGGAGATCGACGGTCACCATCGTCCTTTTGAGGGACTGGGGGTCGGACTGACTCTTGCCAAGGAAGTAATTGAGAGAATGGGAGGCAGGATATTTGTTCAGTCGGAAAAAGGGGTCGGCTCGGAATTCAGTTTCTCGGTCCCTTACCGTCCTGCCGGAGGAGGTACAAAACTGAAGGCAAAAACCTATGTGCCCGATGAACAGACCCACCCGATAAACTGGAGTTCCAGGAAATGCCTTCTCGTGGATGATAACAGGGATGTTCTCGTGTACCTCAACAGGATACTGCTCGACACCGGGGTAACGATATTTACGGCCAGATCAGGTGGCGAAGCTCTTGATATTGTGAAGAACACGCCCGACCTCGATGTTGTGCTTCTCGATATGCAGATGCCTGAAATGAATGGCATCGAGGCAACAAGAGAGATCAGGAAGATCCGTAAAAACCTCCCGATAATAGCGCAGACTGCCTTTATCTTTGAAGATGATAAGGACATTATCCTTGAGGCCGGTTGTGACGCCTGCCTGATAAAGCCAATAAGGAAGGACCACCTTCTGACCGTAATGTCAGGCTTCATCAAATCAAACTGATCCTTTATCGCTGTAAGTACTGAAACCCGGAGTCAGCTTTTCCTCTGCTCTCCATTTTTCTTCTTAATTTGCACTTTTCTTTAGTTTATGACCTTCAGATTTGCAGATATTGTTTTACCACTCGCGGTCGGGGGCAGATTCACTTATGCGATTCCGGAGGAACTGTCCGGAAATGTCGTTCCCGGCGTAAGGGTTCTTGTTCAGTTCGGGAAGAAAAACCTCTATACAGGTATCGTATTCAATAAGCACAATGACCAGCCTTCTTTGCACAATATCAGGGCAATCCTCAGGGTTCTGGATCCTTCACCTCTGATAAGCGAAACACAGTTGCGATTCTGGCAGTGGATGTCAGATTATTATATGTGCACTCCGGGAGAAGTGCTGAAGGCGGCACTTCCGTCAGCTTTAAGCCCGGAAGGGAAAATTGACGAAAAGGTAAGTGAAAGATACAGGCCGAAGCAGGAGACAATGATCCGGCTCTCTTCAGGTTACACCGATGAGGCAATGAACAGTATACTGGACAAGCTCTCCAGGGCTCCCGCCCGGAATAAACTCCTGTCTGCTTATCTGCACATGACGGGGTATTCGGAAGGATCGGAGCCAGAGCCTGTCAGCAGATCCATGCTTCTAAAGGAATCCGGTTCATCCCCGGCTGTTCTGGACGCGCTGGTGAAAAGTGGTATCCTGTCATCTTTCTCACGCGAGGTCGACAGGATGGAAAGATCAGATACACCTGCCGAACCTTTGAAGAGACTGAGCGAAAGCCAGTCCGTCGCCTTCAATTCAATAAACAGCCAGCTGAAAGGCAAAAACATTGTGCTGTTGCATGGCGTGACATCCAGCGGCAAGACGGAGATCTATATTCATCTTATTGAGGAACAGCTTAAAAACGGCAAACAGGTATTATATCTTCTTCCCGAGATAGCTCTTACGACACAGATAATTATCCGGCTTAAAAAACATTTCGGCTCTGTTACGGGTGTATATCATTCGAGATTCAGCGTTCAGGAAAGGGCCGAGATCTGGAAAAGGGTGGCTGAAGGGGATAAAGTGAACGGATACAGGCTCATCCTGGGAGTAAGGTCATCACTCTTTCTGCCATTTACGAACCTTGGGCTGATCATCGTGGATGAGGAGCATGACGGCTCCTATAAACAGCACGATCCGGCACCAAGATACCACGCCCGCGATTCTGCGATTGTGCTCGCCGGTCTTACCGGAGCCGGGATAATTCTCGGATCAGCCTCCCCATCGATCGAAAGCTATCATAATGCTGTGAGCGGGAAGTATGGACTCACGGAATTAAAGGAGAGATACGGCCGGGTAAACCTGCCGGTGATAGTGCTGGCCGACACACGGGAGGCTTACAGGAAAAAACTGATGGTCTCGCATTTCACTCCCCAGCTCCTGGAGGCAATGGATGAAGCCCTTGCCAGGAATGAACAGATAATGCTTTTCCAGAACAGAAGAGGCTTCTCACCATATATCGAGTGTACTGAATGCGGATGGAAGCCGGTATGTTACCAGTGCGCGGTAAACCTCACCTGGCACAAGAGTGCCGGCCGGCTGGTGTGCCATTATTGCGGACATACCGCTCCTGTGCCATTACACTGTGATAGTTGTGCTTCAACAAGTATTGCAACACGGGGTTTTGGAACCGAGAAGATCGAGGATGAGATAAAAATAGTGTTCCCCCATGCAAAAGTCGGGAGGCTGGATTTTGATACAACAAGAAGCAGGTACTCCTTCGACAGGATAATCAGGGCTTTTGAGGAGAGACGCGTTGATATCCTGACAGGGACGCAGATGATTTCCAAGGGGCTTGATTTTGAGAACCTTACAGTGGTGGGTATTCTGAATGCCGACAATATGCTGAACTTCCCTGATTTCAGGGCATATGAGAGGAGTTTCCAGATGATGGAACAGGTAAGCGGCAGGGCAGGACGCCGCCGTAAACAGGGGAAAGTGATTATCCAGACTTCTGATCCGTCGAACAGGATAATAAGAATGCTGGTACAGCACGATTATCAGGCTATGTACAGGATGCAGAGCGAAGAGCGAAAAAGTTTCAATTACCCGCCCTTTTCCAGGATGATCAGGATCAATCTCAGGCATAAGGAGAGGCCGGCGCTTAATCATTATTCAGGCATACTTGGGAAGGATCTGAGGTCATTCTTCGGGAACAGGGTTCTGGGCCCTGAGTTCCCAATCATTTCAAGGATACAGCTCTGGTATATTAAGACGATACTGCTTAAGATTGAAAAAGAGAGATCATCGGCGAAAGCCAGGCAATACGTGGCCGAAGCTGTTGCAAGACTGGAAAAGGAGAAAGGAGCGGCAGGCCTCAGGATATCGGTCGATGTAGACCCTTATTAAAGGTGATCCATGGCGGAGGGCAGGGGGCAGGGAGCGTAAAGAGTAAAGCGTAGAGCGTAGAGCGTAGAGCGTAAAGTGTAGAGATTTGTTTCTCTGTGTAACTCTTTGTCTCCTCTGTGTCTCTCTGTGTAACAATTCTTCCCTCCTGATTCTTTGTCAGGGAAAATCATTTATTGGATGTGAACGCAGAATGAACAATATAACAGTTTGTTACGGTTCTGTTTCGTAAAGCTTTATCAGCTCAGAAGCCGATTTTTCGATGCTCCAGTTATCAAGGATAGTCTGCCTGATCTTTTCCGGATCCGGTCTGGTACTTCCGGAAATAATCTCAGCCAGGATCCGGTCCAGTGAATCGTGATCGTTTTTCGGGAACAGAAAACCATTTACTCCATGCCTTATCACTTCTGAGTGTATTCCGACGTCAGCAGTAGCAATCGTTATGAGCCCGCAGGCCATCGCTTCAAGGCAAACAAGCGAAAAACCTTCAGACAATGAGGCAATTACAACAGCCTTGCTTGTATGGTAACAGCTCAGAATATCGTTGGTCTCAGGTATTATATGAACCTGACCGAAAACTCCATTTTCTGAAGCGATTGTTAATATTTCATCAAGATACTCCTGTTTATCGGTTTTCCCGATGATCATGATTCCCCAGCCGCGATGCTCACGGAGGAGATGCACTGCCGCCTTGATCACAGTTACCTGTCCTTTCTCCGGTCTGATGCGGCCGATAACACTGATGATATTCTCCTGAGCTATCCCTGGCAGCTTCTTCTTCTCCCCTATATTGAAAATTTCCGTATTAACTCCATGTCTGATAAGGGTATTCTTAAAGGGAAGGCTCTCCGACATCGCAGGATTGAGGCTGACCAGGTGGTCGGCCCTCTTCATCAGGAATAATGTGAACCCGGAGGGTCTGGTGTCGGAATGACGGGTAAAGACCAGCAGGAATCTTCCGCCCAGCATCCTGAGCAACAAGGCAAAGATGAGCTCGTTGTTGCGATGTGCATGGATGACTGTCTTTTTACCTGACCAGATCAGTCTGAAAAGACTTATCAGCCCTGTTTCAGGTGCCCTGATGCCATATCCGAAAACCCTGGTTTCAGTATGTTTATTTAAAAAAGGAAGAATGTTCTCGACGCTTCTTGTTACACCGGTGGCTCTCCTGTGGAAATGGAGGTGAATGATCATGAGAAGGAATTATTTCACAAATATAAGAATAGCGTTATTCAGCGAAGATATTTGACAGAGCCTTTTCTTTTTTTTTATCTTAGCGGGACAGAGCTGATCATTAGCCTTTGGTGCAATTAATTAATATATCAGGAAAGTACAGACATGGAGCAGGAAGAAAAGATACTGCCGGCAGATTACCTTGGGAGAACGCTTTTGGTGCCATATTTTGCCGCAGCCACAACAGGAAGTTTCAGGGGCAATATTAAGAACGGCAAGGCAATTGTAAGGGAACTGGAAAAAATAAAAATATTCCTTGATCTCAGCCGGAACATCAGTAACCCGGTCATGTTTGACGTCGGGGCATGTTTCGGAACATACAGTTTTATTACTCTTTTCAACCCGGATCTGAGGGTGGAGGCATTTGAGCCTCATCCTAAGATGAACGAATACATGAGGGACATTATCAGGCTTAACGACATTCCAAACATCACCCTGCATGAATTTGGCCTGTCTGATGAGGAAAGAAAATGCGATATGGAATTTGGTTCCGCTTTTAGCCGGTCACCTCTCAATCTGAATGTGGGGACTACCAATATACGGGCCGACAGGGAGGGGAGCTTTCTTTTCAGGCCCCTCGACTCTCTCGGCATTCAGCGGCTGGACCTTCTCAAGATCGATGTGGAGGGGCATGAGATGGAGGCCCTGAAAGGTGCAGCTGACACTCTGAGGAGATGCAGGCCCCAATATATCCAGATAGAGATCCATAACAGGGGGAAAGACAGAAAACAAAAGATCAGGACAATTCTGGAAAAGTACCTGAATAACAACTATGAAGTGTCGCACAATTTCTGGAAGTTTCATGGAGATTATTTCTTCAGGAGGGTCTGAGAATATTGTTTCCGGAAAATTCCAGGTAACAATTATGAGGGAGAGGTCATAACCTGAGCCGTACTCCCGCACGTGTAAGCAGTGCCGCCAGGCCAACCATCAGCAGTGCCCATGCCAGCGATCCGGCAATAACGATCAGGGGATCGGATGATTGCTTGTAGATAAGAACCGGTATGCCTGACATCCAGATAAGATGGTACAGAATATTGGGCGCCAGGTATGTGGTAAGGGAATTCTCTCCGGCAGGCCTGAGGAATGTCGCCCAACTTTTAATGTTCCTTATGTCTGTGAGCCAGTAGAGAAACATGAAAACAAGGAAGCTGATCCCGC
>DIKJ01000255.1:23620-23947 GCA_002424525.1 Bacteroidales bacterium UBA5621
ATCAGCATGAGGAACGGGACATTTCCCTGAATGATCACCCCCAGAACAGTTTTCAGCGGGCCGGGCAACACTGCAATGCTCCATCCGTCCAGCATATTCATTGCCAGGAAGAAGAGGGCGATGACTGATGTTTTGAATATCGAGTTGCGGCAAAGAACATAAGTGAATGCCGTTACCAGGTATCCCCATCCTATAAGCCCGAGGATTCCCCACCAACCTGTTATTAATGATCCGTTATTTTCAGGCAGTCCCGACCGGAACCTGAAGATAAGAAAGACAAGAATGCATATTCCTGCCAGCCGCAGCCCGTTTACAGTGAAGAACCTG
>DIKJ01000053.1:0-981 GCA_002424525.1 Bacteroidales bacterium UBA5621
TTTATCAACAGCCGCTTAACTGATGAAGAAGCGGTTCAGATTATCAGACACGAGCAGAATCATATTGACAGGAACCATTTTTCGGATATCGTCTTTATAGAGGCAGTTAAGGTCCTGCAATGGTTCAATCCTGTAATATACCTGTTTAACAGCTCATTACGTGCCGTTCATGAGTATCAGGCCGATGAGGAATGCATAAAATCGGGCCTCCCTGTTGTGACCTATCAGAGAATGCTGCTGAATCAGGTTTTCAGGACGAATATTTTCACAATAACAAATAGTTTTTCTAACCCTGCACTAATCAAAAAACGAATGATCATGATGACAAAAAAACGCTCAAGAGCAATGGCTAACCTGAAATTATTCATGCTGTTACCCGTCGTTGCTGCTGTTATGTTAATTTTTTCCACCTGTTCGGAATCGGGTCAGCCGATGGGTAACCCGAGTATGGAACTGGCAGCTCCGCCTCCGCCTCCTCCGCCTCCTGTTACCAGTAAATCTTCCGGAACTGAACCGTATATTGTTGTTGAAGAGATGCCAATGTTTCCCGGAGGAGAAGTGGCTCTTCTTAATTTCATTGGTGAAAACACGCAGTACCCCGAGCTTGCCAAAACCCAGGGTGTTCAGGGGAGGGTGATAGTCAGGTTTGCAGTCGGAGCTGACGGCAAGGTGACGCTCAGCTCTGTTCTCAAGGGTGTGGATCCGGCACTCGATGCCGAAGCTTTAAGGGTCGTTAACACCCTCCCGGATTTTCGGCCCGGGAAACAGAGCGGCGTCGCGGTTCCTGTCTGGTATATGGTCCCGATCACCTTTACTTTAAAATAAGTGCTTTTCTGAGAAGTCTCCCCCGGATCTGAAGCATGAACATCCTTCTCCGGGGGATTTTTTTTTCCTTAAATTTGCCGAAAGAAAATACAGCTGATGGATCTGGCGGAACGTATCGAAGCATTTGCCCTGCTGGGAGGAACCCTAAGGAATGGC
>DIKJ01000053.1:1156-6894 GCA_002424525.1 Bacteroidales bacterium UBA5621
GCCGTTATTATGGCCGGAAATGTTCCTCTTGTCGGGTTCCATGATTTTCTTGCAGTGCTCATTTCCGGTAACTCTTTACTGGTAAAAACAAGCTCAAAAGACCCTGATCTTATCCGGTACATCAGTGAATTACTATGCATGATCAACCCACGGTTCTCTGAAAGAATAGTCTTCACAAATAATATAGTCACCGGTTTTGATGCCATAATAGCCACCGGCAGCGATAACAGCTCGAGGTATTTTGAGTATTACTTCGGAAGATACCCGGGGATCATCAGAAAAAACAGGAACAGTATTGCTGTTATTGATGGGAGTGAGACCGGCACCCAGCTTGAATCGCTCGGTTCAGATCTCTTTTCGTATTTCGGCCTGGGCTGCCGCAGCGTCTCAAAGGTTTATTTGCCGGAAGGATATGATTGTCAAAACCTTACTGAAAACTGGTCTTCTTATTCAGACATCATCAGCCACAGGAAATATGCTGCCAATTACGACTACAACAAAGCTGTCGCCCTGGTCAACAGGGAAAAATTTACAGATACTGGTTATGTTCTGCTTAAGGAAAACAAAGCTCTTTTTTCGCCCGTGGCTGTGATCAATTATGAGTATTACAGATCGGCAGATCAGCTTACAGATGAGATCAGGCTCCTGAATGAGAAAATTCAGTGCATAACCGGAAGGGATCATATCCCCTTCGGAGGCTCTCAGCGTCCGCATTTATGGGATTATGCCGATGGGATTGACACCATCGATTTTCTGCTAAAAAAAAATATTGCAGGAATATTGTAAAATAAAAAATATTATATTGCAGCCGTCGAATTTTAAAGGATCATGGTTTATAAGTTTGTAGTGTTATCAGATGAGGATGAGTCTTTTGTGAGGGAATTCGAGTTCCTTGATTCACATACGTTGATGGATTTTCATACCATGCTTCAGGATGAACTGGAGTTTGACAAATCACAACTGGCTTCATTTTTTCTGGCCACCGACAGTTGGGAAAAAGAAGAGGAATTCACCCTTTTCGATATGGGCACGGGTTCATCAACCATGGAAGTTGCTGTTCTTGAAGAGATTATTTTCAGAAAAAATCAGAAACTTCTTTATGTATTCGACTTTTTCAACGAGAGAGGTCTTTTTGTTGAATACACCGGTGAGGCTCCGGAAATTGAAGGCCGCGAATACCCGGCATGCACCAACTCAAAAGGTGTGCCCCCCAAGCAGGTTGTATTTGGAAGCAGTTCCAGAAAGCTCTACAACAACATTGTCATAGCCGACGATGACGAGGAGGATGATGAGCCAGATGTGGATGATATCTTCCTGAATAGTGAAGATGAAGATGCTCTTCCCGATTTCGAGAACATCGAAGGCCTTAATGAGGAGGAGGAATAGTTCCCCGTCTTTTCATGAAAAATTTTCTGATAGTGCTTCTTGGTCCAACCGGCGTCGGGAAGACAGATACATCCATTGCACTGGCCCGTCGGTTTAACTGTGATATAATCTCAGCAGATTCCCGTCAGTTCTACCGTGAAATGAGGATTGGAACAGCTGTCCCGGAAGAAACTCAGCTTAAGGCAGTTAAACATCATTTTATAAGGTTTATACCCGTTACGGACTATTACAGTGCAAGTCTTTTCGAGAGAGACGTCCTCGGTCTTCTTGACTCCCTCTTTGAAACCACGAACGTTGTTCTGATGACCGGTGGCTCAGGACTTTATATTGATGCAGTGTGCAATGGTATCGATGATATTCCGGATACCGAACCAGCCATCCGCCAGAGATTGAAAAGCAGGTACAGGGAGGAGGGTATTGAGAGCCTGCGCATGGATCTGAAAATTCTTGATCCGGAATATTACTCCAGGACCGATCTGAAAAATCCCAAACGGATAATGAGGGCTCTCGAGATCTGCGAGGCCACCGGACGAAGCTATTCTTCATTTCTTCGGAGGGAAAAGCGGATCCGCGATTTCGGGATCATTAAGATTGGCCTCGAACGGTCCAGGAGCGAGCTTTACGGGGTGATAGAGAAAAGGGTTGACAGGATGATCGGGGAAGGGCTTGAAGATGAGGCCCGGGGTTTGCATCCTTTGAGGGAGCTTAATGCTCTCAACGGTGTGGGGTACAGGGAATTATTCGATTTTTTTGAAGGAAAAACAACCAGGGAGAAAGCTATTGAACTGATAAAACGAAACAGCCGGCGTTATGCCAAGCGTCAGGTAACATGGTGGGGCCGCGACAAGGATATCAGGTGGTTTCACCCTGATAATGTAAAGGATATGATCGAATATATAGAAATCAGTATAACTTCTTTAATCTCCTGATCGTTTCCGCCGGATCCTCAGATCCAAACACGGAATTGCCGGCCACCAGCACATCAACGCCAGCTTCAACAAGTGAGGCTGCATTTGAAACATCAACACCGCCGTCCACCTGAATAAGCACATGGTGACCTGAATCCCTGATCATCAGGCTGAGTTCCCTGATCTTATTATAACTTTCCATTATGAAAGACTGTCCCCCAAAACCCGGATTCACAGTCATTATCAATACCATATAAGTATAGGGGAGTATATTCTTCAAAAGTGAAACGGGGGTATGGGGATTAAGTGCGACACCGGCCTTCATGCCCAGATCATGTATCTCGCTTACAGTTCTTTGCAGATGGGTACAGGCTTCGTACTGGATTGTGAGGATATCAGCCCCTGCATCGCGGAACCGCGAGAGATACCTGTCGGGGTCAACTATCATAAGGTGGACGTCGAGAGGTTTTTCGGCGATCTTTCTGACATGCTCAACCACCGGGAAGCCGAAAGAGATATTAGGTACAAACACCCCATCCATGATATCGAGATGGATCCAGTCGGCGACACTGTCATTTACCATTTTCACATCCCCTGCGAGATTACCAAAATCGGCAGCTAACAGGGAGGGAGAGACAAGATGTTCCATTCCGGGTTATTTTGGATAAAGATAGAAACAAATTCCTATCCAAGATAAGTTTTCAGTATCCTGCACCTTGTTGTGAACTGAATCCTCTTGATGGCCTTTTCCTTTATCTGTCTCACGCGTTCGCGGGTGAGGCTAAGCTCCTCCCCTATCTCCTCGAGGGTAAAGGGGTGCTTCATGCCCAGTCCGAAGTAGAGCTTCAGCACTTTTGCTTCCCTTGGAGACAATGAACAGAGTGCCCTTTCTATCTCAAAAGCAAGTGATTCGTTAATCAGGTTTTTGTCGGGGCTCGGTGTATCGGGATTCTGCATAACGTCATACATGTTATTGTCCTCTTCCGAGCTTATCGGAGCGTCCATGCTTATTGTCCGTCCGTTTGTTTTAAGGGCATCCTTGACTTCATCAGTGAACATTTCAAGCATTTCGGCTATTTCCTGTGACGAGGGTTCACGCTCAAACTGCTGCTCAAGCCGTGCGAAAGCCTTATTGATCCTGTTTATCGATCCGATCTTGTTTACAGGGAGTCTCACAATCCTCGCCTGCTCCGCAAGTGCCTGCAGGATCGCCTGACGTATCCACCAGACAGCATAGGAGATGAATTTGAAGCCACGTGTCTCATCAAAGCGCTGAGCAGCCTTCATGAGCCCAAGGTTTCCCTCGTTGATCAGGTCAGGTAATCCAATACCCTGATTCTGATACTGTTTTGCTACTGATACAACAAACCGCAGATTGGCATTGACAAGTGTGCGAAGAGCCTCCGAATCGCCGGCTCTGATCTTCCTTGCCAGTGCAACCTCATCTTCCGGGGAAATGAGATCTACTTTTCCAATTTCCTGGAGATACTTGTCCAGAGAAGGGGTGTCGCGGTTGGTAACCTGTTTTGTTATCTTTAGCTGACGCATTTACAGGTTTTCTTTAGGTTAGTGCGGAAGAACAGGGCCAAGGGTACAATTTTAATAAAAAAAAACTCTTTCCCGACATATTAAGCCATTTTTTTTTGAGTTATTATTCTTTTTACTTATCTTGCATGATTAACTCATTTTACTTGAGTTTCATTTTTTCGTTCAGGTTGGAATTTCCTCAAAGCATTTTTTGCAGATTTTATATAATTTTATTATTATTTTATTTATTATTGCACCGGTTTTGGAATATGTGAAACAGGTGTTGCATTTCAGGCCGGTTCATCTTCATCTCCTGGCCCGGATCTCCAGAAAAAAAATCTATCAGACCTCATAACTTATATTATCATCAGAATATGTATGACATACTTGAATTAAGTAAGAAGCTGCTTCCTGAACTTAAGGATATAGCTAAGGAACTTAAAATCAAAAGGACAGAATCGTTAAAGAAACAGGACCTTATCTATAAGATCCTTGATCAGCAGGCCATTGAAGCTACTGAAAAGAAGATGGCCCGGAAACAGGATAATGAGAATCAGCCTCACAATTCTGGCCAGAGACGGGGGAAGCGCCCCAGAATGATCAAGAAGGGTAATACGCGTCCGGTTGAATCAGTAATCTCGGTTTCTCCCGGCGATATAAGGCATCCCGAAACGAAACCGCCCGGGAAGCAGGAACCACAAATCAGACCTGAGAAATCCCCGGAGAAGCCGGATCTGTTTAAAACTGCTCCGGAACCCGGAGGGGTACGAAAGGCACCGGTATGGAGAAATGAAAAGAAACACCATGAAAGAAGGGAGAGAAAAGAGGTCGCTGCAGAGATACCTCCTGAAAAACTGAGGGAACCTGATCCAAAGCTTTTGGATGATAGCAACTTCGCAGCAGATACCGTGGAACTGATCACCGACGACATCATTCCTGCCGCGGAGAAAGCTCCCGGAGATATTATTGTTGAACTTCCGGTGAAGGAACCCATGCCCGAAGAAAAGCCTGTAAAAGAAGAAAGGAAGGAGAGGCCCTACGATTTTGAAGGAATCATCTATAATACCGGAGTACTTGAAATAATGCCCGACGGTTACGGATTTCTCAGATCAGGCGATTACCACTACCTTAATTCTCCGGACGATATATATGTTTCCCAGTCGCAGATCAAACTTTTCGGACTGAAAACCGGAGATACCATTAAAGGCACAATACGTCCTCCCAAAGAAGGAGAGAAATATTTCCCGCTGATCAAGGTTGATGAGATTAATGGCAGAAGCCCCGATTATATAAGGGACAGAGTGCCTTTTGACTTCCTGACGCCACTCTTTCCGAACGAGAAATTCACGCTCTGCCAGCCGGGCGAAGGCTCGCTCTCAGTAAGGGTAATAGACATGTTTACACCTATCGGAAAGGGACAGAGGGGACTTATCGTTGCACAGCCAAAAACGGGAAAAACCATTCTTCTTCAGGAGATAGCAAACGCTATTGCCAGATATCACCCCGAGGTCTATCTGATGATCCTGCTGATTGATGAAAGACCTGAAGAGGTTACCGACATGGCCAGGAATGTCAAAGCTGAAGTTATAGCCTCCACTTTCGATGAGCCTGCCGAACGGCACTGCCGCGTTGCCAATATCGTTCTTGAAAAGGCGAAAAGGCTTGTCGAATGCGGTCATGATGTGGTGATTCTTCTTGACTCCATTACCCGTCTTGCTCGCGCTTTCAACACCACAGCACCCGCGTCAGGCAAGGTCCTGTCCGGCGGTGTCGACTCAAACGCCCTGCATAAGCCCAAAAGATTCTTTGGAGCTGCCCGTAACATAGAAGATGGCGGATCGCTGACAATACTGGCTACCGCCCTCACAGATACGGGTTCAAAAATGGATGACGTCATCTTTGAAGAATTCAAGGGAA
>DIKJ01000043.1:0-8556 GCA_002424525.1 Bacteroidales bacterium UBA5621
TAATCACCCGAAATCGTATATTCTTCTCCTTCAAAACCTTTTTTGTCAACCGGGAGATGATAAACGTTGCCCTTTGCATCGGTTGCCTCAACGTGAAGCCAGGCTATCCTGTCCTCAACCGATCCGGTGGGAAACTTATGCCCTGTCTTCTGATTGAAGAGTGCGACCGTAAAAATCACCTTTTCACCCGGCTCAGCGTCCCTCATATCAGGCTGTATCCTCAGTTCAATCGTTCCTCGCACCTTGCCTGGATCGTGTGCCCCGTGGAACAGGTGAAGGCGCGCATCATCATAGGTCTTTCCCATAATTGCATACTGCAACGGACCCTTCGGCATATGACAATCCTGGCACCGGACTCCCTCCTTTGCATATGGCCCTTCCATCCATTCAAGCTGGGTGCTTTTAACCCATATGCCAAAAGGACTTTGCTCGTTATGACAATTGCCGCAAAATTCAGTGGTCTTATAGAAATCATTCACAATAATCTTATGGGCAGGAGATTCAGTTTTCGATTTCCGTGAACTGTATTTAGTCATCCCCGGTCTTATGATATAGCTGAAATTGAATGGGGGATCAGCCTGCGATCCCTGTACCAGGTGGCATGCCTCGCACGAGACCGATTCGTTCGCCATGCTGTTCTCTTCGGGCCGGGGAGGAGGAAGGCTCCCTCCCATAAATGCAAGAGGGGTATGGCATCCGTTACAGCCGTCAACAACATCTTTAAGCTCAGGCTTTGCTTCCGCGTGGGCCACTGCAAGGTCGAAATACTCAATCTCGTCCCAGTGGTGCGTATAAGCCTGCGACATCATCGACTGGGTCCACTGCTCATAAAAATCGATATGGCATTGCCTGCACTTCTTTGCCGTTTCAAAATCCTTGTAGGCATATTTCCCCTTCAGATCCTCCTGCGGTAAAAGAAATCTGAAGGACAGAATGCCGGTAACCACCATGGCAGAAACGATTGAAAAGACTACATAACCAGCATGTGTGCTTTTTTTGCTTTTCATAGGATGATGATTTTTCAGATTTGAAAAGATAAGAAATATTATGCATGTCGTGTCAATCTCCCGCTGAAAAATTATTAATCCCGTAACATAAAACCTGTATTAATTTCATGAACCTTATTTCATCATTATATCAAGAACAACCACCGAATAGGGTTCAATTTTATGAGCCATATCTCTTGAGAATGGTATTGTACTCTCCTCTGCTTTTATTGCATCAGGGTTTTCGATTGACGCTTTGCTTAGCAACCCGGCTTTCACGGTATATATTTTTACGTTTGCATTATCATTTACTGCTGAGCCCTGGAGTCTTACAAGGAGACTATTTTCGTAACCCTCGTAGTTAACTGCTTTTATGATAATATGTTTCCCATCAGCTGATCCGGCAGCAATTGCATCCACTCTTCCCGGCGTCCAGTCTTCCGGTTTCATCTGTGAGATATCATCAAAGAACAGGCTCCTTTCTTTTATGTCACTGAAGGTACCTGAAGCCGAGGCAAACAGAACTTCGGCAAAATGCTCCCGGAATAACCGTTCAACTACATAACCTGCACCAGGGAACCATGAGACATGATCTTGATAAATAAAAGCCGTCCACGTGGGATCATCGGTTGTGTTGCGCATCAGAAGTGCCGGACAGGTCATTACAAGTTCCTCTCCCAGCTTCTCATACATTATCAGGCTTCCTGCAGAATGGAGACCTGCCCTCCAGTCATACGAACGGCAAAGACCCCATTCCAGAACAGCAAGTTTGATGTCGGGGTGTCCGGAGTTCCTTATAAAATCACGAAGCCTGAGCAGATAATTCTCTATTCTTAATATTCCGCTATGGTAGTTCTCACTTTCATATTCGTAGTTATGACAACCAAGAATATCAAAGTTATCCCCTGCAATATCAATAACCTTCTGGCTCCAGTTGAGGTCATTCGATCTTTTCTGGCCGCAAGCGACTATCCTGATATCCGGATCTATCTTCCTCAGTTCACTGCCATAAAGGTTGACAAGATGGGCATATTGATCCGGAGTGATATCAAAATTCATAGGTTCATTATCGATCTGGAAATACTTTACATCATAGGGTTCGGGATGTCCGTTCAAAGCTCTTAGTTTCCCCAATTCGGTTGTGACGGGATCGTTCAGATAATGCACCCAATCCATTGCGTATTGAAAATCCTTCTGTTCAGTGCTTGTTGCCGGCAGAACAATGAGAGGTTCCGTGTTCAGCCGCCGGCAGAACTCCATGAACTCATGTGTTCCGAACCCGTAATAATCGGCGTAACCACCCCATATCACATTGGGATGGTATTTGCGTAATTCATATGGGCCGATACCGTCCCTCCATTTATAGTCGGTGGCAAATGATCCGCCGGGCCATCTTATAAAAGGGGGTTTCAGGTCATCAATGGCGGTGAAAAGGTCCGGACGCATTCTCCCGTTTTTACGGATATCCTCACGCATAAGCGAAATAAAATCCAGTTGAAGGGTGCCTGTCCCGCTTGCTTCAATCTCCAGTGAAGCCTGAGTATCTTGTTTGCTGCAATAGAAAGAGAAAAAAATCTCCTGCCATCCTTTACCTGATATTCCGGGAACTATCTCCTTAACTGGTCTGCCTGAGTTATCTTTCACTCTGATAAGAAGCCGGGGTGAACCTTCAATAATATTCGCCCACAGAGATCCGCCATAGGTATAGCCTTCCTGAAGATAAAACCGATCCTGCCGGATACCGGCTGATGCTCTCTTAATTTTGAACTGAAGACTTATTTCCCCATTTCCGAAATTTGTTCCGACGAGTGTTAAAGATCCATTTTCTCCATACCGTTTCCAGTAAGTATCGAAATCTTTTCCCTCGAATCCGTTTCCCCTGATCATTTCAGCGTAGAGTCCATCAACCACAGAATGATTTATATGTTCAAGGAAGTGCCCGTAAACACCTTTACTGATCTTTCCGAGAGGCCTGTCGGTATCAACAAGCAAGACAGAAACACCCGGGTCATTCCGGACAGGTAATGACTCCTGTGAATGTATGGCAGGGCAAATAAGTATCAAAAGAGTTACATAAAGAGCTTTTGGTTTCCATCCGGGATTGCATGTTGTTGTCATAGTTGCATATTATTAACGAAGCAAATCTTAAAACAAATTTACAGGTAGTCAGGTTCATATACAAATTATCAGATCCTTACCAGGTATGTATAAAGTAATCAACCTAAGTTGCCGGCTACTGCCCGCCTTCGCCGAGGCTCCGGCGGGTAAAAGTTACTGGTTGACTGGAAATGAATGACACATTGCCCTTTGCGGTCCGGCTTTTAGTATCCTGTAATTCTTACAACCTCTCCCTTTCTGGTTGATACGTCATATTCGTAAATTCTCTTCCGGACCAGGGATGTTGATGCAATTTCAGAATGCGTCAGAGGTTCGGCGGTATGGGGAACTATAAAGAACTGATTAGGATTTTTGTCTTTTGCTTTCCTCAGCCCTTTGCCTTTAAGGGGAACATAAGAGCGGAGCCGGCAGTTACCCCCCAACTGAGATTTGATTGTGGAGGAAGAAAGTTCACCATTCTCCCATTGAATCTCTATTTCAAATCCACCTCTTGCTTTCAGGCCTTCAACACTGCCCTTCTTCCATGCATCAGGGAGGGCAGGTAATAAATGAATTGCCCCGTCATGACTTTGCAGCAACATCTCTGCTATCCCGGACGTACAGCCGAAATTACCGTCAATCTGGAAGGGCGGATGAGCATCAAAGAGGTTGGGGTATGTGCCCCCTCTCTGTCTCCTGCTGTCCGGCTGGATAGAAGGAGTCAGCTGGTCAGTTATCAGTTTATAGGCATGGTTGCCATTAACGGTCCGGGTAAAAAGGTCAAATACCAGTTGGTTGTCAATTGTCGTACCGGCAGATATCGAGTATTTAGGATGAACGGATGGTGCATAACCCAGCCTCGGGCCCCGTACATATCTTTTGCTGTTTGTTTACCCGCTTGAGACAGTTCGTGTACCATTTGTATGAGTGGTTCATGCATCTCCGACAAACTGGTAAGCTCCGCCGGCCAGTAATTCATCTCGGTGTTTATGTTAACGGTATATTTACTGTCCCATGGCGGAGTAAGCAGATCGTTCCAGATCCCCTGCAGATTGGCAGGCTGTCCACCCGGCCGGGAGGATGAAATTAACAGGTACCGTCCAAACTGAAAATATAATGCCACCAGCTGAGGATCATTACCCGAAGAAAATTGTTCAACGCGTATATCAGTAGGATTTTTAACAGAATCCGTTACTCCCAGATCGAGGGTGACTCTGTTAAAATAGCTTTGATAATCAGCTATATGATCTTTTAGTGCCTGGTCGTAACTTTTTTTCAGGGCATTCTGCAGGTACGCATTTGCCCTATCAGAAGCATTACCGCTGATATCATTATAATTATTGAAATTGGTAGCAACAAATATGTAAATGGTTGTGAAATCAGCATCGGAAACAATCAGGGCAGTATCATTTGCATTTACGGCGCCGCCATCTGTCAGGATCTTCACAACCGCTTCAAATTGCACATTGCCTTTTACGGTTTCATGGTCATTTGCTTAAGTTATTAGCTATTAATTTTTTGAAGATATTTCACTACTGATTCTGAACCAGTCAAAATCAACATACCCGCCAGGTGTTTTTGTGGCGTAGTTGAAGAGACCGAAACGATATCCCATAAAGTGAGGCATAGAGTATTCCATCTTAAGCTGTGATCCAATGGGTTCCCAGGTTTTACCATCGAGACTGTAAAAGAAATCAGCAACATCGGCAAGCTCCCTGA
Source organism: Bacteroidales bacterium UBA5621 (assembly GCA_002424525.1). Lineage (GTDB taxonomy): Bacteria > Bacteroidota > Bacteroidia > Bacteroidales > VadinHA17 > LD21. The sequence goes on from DIKJ01000043.1 coordinate 4,803, forward strand.
AATTGCATTCTGCCTTAAAATAAACGGATCTCTGTGTAAGCGGGACTCTCTGAACCTCGACAGGTCTGCCTGATTGGGCGCTGACCATAACAATTGATCTTGTGCCATTATCAAGTTTTACCCCTACAAGCCCGAATTTTCTCTGCAAAAGTGCAAGACCGGCAAAGTCACCTTCCCTCATTTTAGAAACATCTATTGAAGTGGATCCTGAGCATTCCGGTCCGATTGTGCGCTGGGTTAATGTATTGCGCGCCTGGACAAAAAGAGAGTCAATACGTCCGGTGGTAAGACGGAGGAATCCTTTGCGTGCGGTCACAGACCAGAGGTCATTACCAGGGTTATGGTTCCATTGCCATACCAGAGGCAGGGCAGGTTCTCCCTTCTTCCTGTTAAATTCGTCCGAAGCCACAATGCCGGGGATCAGGCCTTTACTGGCAGGAAGATCAAGAACATCCGGCACTTTACCATCGACTCCGATGACAGGCCATTCATTCTCCCATTTCAATGGGACAATATAAGGGATGCGCCCTACTGAACCGTAATCGCGGAACAGATAGGCAAACCATCTTCCATCTGGTGTGTCAACCATACCTCCCTGTGCCACTCCTTTATCCTGAAGAACAACCCTTCCTTCCCACGGACCTGTAATCTTATCAGCCCTGTAAACAACAACAGTACGCATACCACCCCTGGGCCAGGTAATGTTGAAGAGATAAAGTTTACCATTGTATTTGAATAGCTGTGATCCTTCACCCAGTCCGCTTTCGGGTCCCGAAGGGGCACTTGAATTCTCTATGACAACCTGATTTATTCCTCCGGTTTTAACTCCTGACAGATCAGCATTAAGTTCAACAAGTGTCAGTCTCTTATTTCCATAGATCAGATAAACACGTCCGTCATCATCAAAAAATAATGTATGATCATGAAAGCTCGGGCTGAATGATATTTCCTTCCAGGGCCCCTTTTCGATATCCTTTGTTGACCAGATATATGTTTTACCTGTCGTTGATGAAAAGGTCGATACATAAAATGTGCCGTTATGAAAACGGATACAGCTGGCCCATGAACCTCTTCCGTAAGCATTTTTTCCGTTATTGAGATTCAATGCGTCTACATCACCCAGGGTGTCGTAAGCGTAGTTAACGATCTTCCAGTTTACAAGATCATTTGATTTCATTATCGGGACACCCGGGCTCATGTGCATTGTTGTGCTGCTCATGTAATAGGAATCACCCACCCGGACAATAGATATATCGGGCACATCGGCAAAGATAACCGGATTCTGAGCTGACTTTGCCTGTCCTATGGCAGCAGTATTGATAAGAAAAGGAATAAATACAACCAGACTTAAATTTCTTAAATTCATACAAGGTTCTTTTTTTTGTTACACGGGAATGAAAAGCGATTATCTATTAAACCATCCTGTTAATTTTATGCAATGGTGTCTTAAAATTAAAAGAAAATGTGACTTGCATGCTATCCAAGTGTCAACAAAATGAATATCTGCTCAATCGTCTTTGCTAAAAAGAGATTTAGGTATTTGTTAATAAGAATCTTTGATCTGTAGCAACCGGTGATCAATTACTTACTTATCTTTAAAGAGAAGCGGCGCAAGTTCATGCAGACTGCGGCGCCAGGTCTGAAACTCGTGTCGGGTATTCTCAGAAACGTAGGAAACAGCATTGATGCCGGCCCCTTTTAACGCAACAGCGGCCTTTGTCACACCATCGGGATTTTCAAAGCTCCCACAGCTAAGGAAGATGAGTTTGACCTTTGATTTGTCTTTAATATCTTCGGGACTATAGGTGCCGCCGCTGAGGAGACCGTAATGAGAAAACACATCAGGTCTGGCGAGTGTTATCGTTTTGGTTTCCATTCCTCCCATCGAGAGACCGGCCATAGCCCTGTTGGGCTGGTTTGCCAGGGTGCGGAAATTAGTATCAATATATGGGATCAATTCGTCAAGCAGAACAGTCTGGAAAGGTTTTATATCAAAATTTTTCAGGCCGCCCATCTTAACGTCGTTGGTCATTCCATAGGTCATCACAATGATAAAGGGCTTGATCTTCCCTTCGGCGATCATATTGTCCATGATCAGGTTGGCATGACCCTGGTTGGTCCATGCAGTTTCATCCTCTCCCCAGCCATGCTGAAGGTAAAGCACCGGATAACGTTTCGATTGATCCTTGTCGTAACCAGGTGGGGTGTAGACAAATGCCCGGCGCGAAGTGTTTGTGCTCGCGGAGGGGAAGAGGATCTGCACCACATTACCGTGGGGAACATCTTTAAGAGCATAAAAGTCCTGGTCGTGAGCGGGTATTTCGATGCCGCTTTCCCAACGGGTGGAACCATAGAAGTTTAGAGTGCCGGGATCGTTGAATACCCCTCCGTCAACCGTCAGGCGGTAGTAATGGAAACCTTCCTCCAAAGGTCCTGCTGTTGTGCCCATCCAGGTACCATCGTCTGCTTTGGTGAGGGGAGTTCCCCCTCTGGTGCCGCCCAGACCCAGGCTTACAACAACGCTTTGGGCTTGTGGTGCCACGACCTGGAATCGTGCATAACCTTGCGAGTTAACCTTCGGGTACTCCTGTCCCGGCTGATTTTTTGACGATGGTTTGAAGTCCTCGATAATCGCTGGCTGATTTGTCTGCGCTAAACACAAAGAACCTGCTAAAGTCACCAGAAATACTAAACCAATTAAATACCGTTTCATAATTTTTATTAGTTTTTAGTTAATGATTAAATGTTGTGCGAAATCATTAAGGCAGTAATATGAGTGTCGAAAAAATATTATCTTAGCATGTGTATTCTTCCGCAGATAGTAATTTTAATTTAGCATATGAGGCCAATCAGGAATTGTTCTCATATCATGCAATCAATAAATTTTGAAGCAACTTACAGACCCGGGCAAATCAGTTTTATTCAATTAATAAAACAAATCTAATCATTTACAATCATCGGCTATGAAAAATCCTGGATTTTTACTCATTGGTGTGATATTATCCGCCTTGATTTCCGGAAATGTGATGGCCCAGGACCCGGCTCTAATAAAGATTGATCCTGACCGCAAAATAGGGGCAGTTGATCCGAACATTTATGGAGCTTTTGTCGAACCTATCCGCACTGTGGTATATGGCAGCATCTATGATCCCTCTTCCCGTTTTGCTGACGAAAACGGATTCCGGAAAGATTTCATTGAACTCGCGAGGGAGCTGAAAATACCGGTCGTTAGATGGCCCGGTGGAAATTATGTGTCGGGTTATAACTGGAAGGACGGGATCGGCCCGAAGGAACAGCGTCCTGCAAGGCTGGATCTGGCATGGAACCAGATTGAAAGCAACCACATGGGTAATGATGAATATGTTAAACTGTGTGAACTGCTCGGATCTGAAAATTTCGTCTGCATAAATGCAGGAACAGGCACGCTTGACGATGCAAGGCATTGGGTGGAATACTGCAATTATGAGAAAGGGACATACTATTCCGACCTTAGAGGGAAGTATGGTAATGAGAAACCTTTTAACGTGAAATACTGGGCTCTTGGAAACGAGATTGACGGCCCGTGGCAGATGGGTCAGAAAAGCGCCGAAGATTATGTAAAGTTCGCTCTCGAAGCTGGCAAGCTGATGCGACTCGTAGACAGGAACATCAGGCTTGTTGCATCCGGTGCCTCACTCTACAGAGCTGATAATGCCTGGATCGGCTGGAATGACTATGTCTTGCAGCATATGGTGGGCAGTATTGATTATATATC
>DIKJ01000043.1:8720-8860 GCA_002424525.1 Bacteroidales bacterium UBA5621
GGAGCATTAGTGGTGGCTCAGCATCTGAACTCATTTATAAGGCACGCCGACATCGTTAAAATGGCTAATATCACCATGCTGTCAAGCCTTGTCGGTTTTTCGCCTGAAGGTGATTTCAGGAATTCAATTTTTCAGCCATT
>DIKJ01000043.1:8915-9306 GCA_002424525.1 Bacteroidales bacterium UBA5621
TTTTCAACGATATTCCATATCTTGATGTTACAGCCCTGCTTAATGAATCATCCGGTATGCTGGTGGTCAATGTCGTTAACCGGCATGAGACAAAGGAAATCAAGGTCAGGGGCAACACCATCCGCTACAATTTCCCGGCACATTCATTAACGCAACTTCTGATTCCGGTCAGATAAGCTTATTTTAATTATTCCGGAGAAGCTTTATTAAATGCTTTCATGTGATTAATATTTTCTGGTTCAGGAGGGATCTGAGGCTTGGGGATAACACCGCCCTGAATGATGCTCTTAAGGGAGGGTTGCCCGTATTGCCATTGTTTATTTTTGACACAAATATTATTGAAGAGCTCCCGGCCGATGATCCGCGGATAACCTTTATCCATGATAAGCTG
>DIKJ01000043.1:9335-24553 GCA_002424525.1 Bacteroidales bacterium UBA5621
GGGTGATCCTGAAATAATATGGAAAGAACTGATTGCATTATATGATATTAATGGGGTTTTCATAAATAAGGATTACGAACCGTATGCTATTGAACGTGATAACAAGATTGAAAAAATACTGGGTGATAAGAAAATACCTCTTCTCAGGTTTAAGGACCAGGTAATCTTTGAGGAGTCTGAAATAGTAAAACCTGACAACAAATCCTACACTATTTTCACTCCGTATAAGAATAGTTGGTTAAGGGAATTTACGAAAACAGGATACAGAGAAGGGGAAGAACCGGCGGCTGAAGCCGGAAATTATTTCAGACGGATCTTCCCCTTCCCGTCACCAAATGAAATCGGGTTCCGGGAGAGCAACATTAAAGTCAGGCCATTTGATCCTTCAGTGATCCGTGATTATGACAAATACCGGGATTATCCCTCTGCCGACCGAACCAGTTATCTCTCCCCACACCTGCGATTCGGGACAGTAAGTATCCGGGAAATAGTCAGGACTGCCTCAGACAGTAACCAGACTTTTTTAAGCGAGCTGATATGGCGAGAGTTCTTCATGCAAATACTCTATCATTTCCCTCATGTTGTCACAGAGAATTTCAGGAGGTCTTATGATGATATTGTATGGAGAAACGATGAAACAGAGTTTAAAAGGTGGTGCAACGGAGAAACAGGTTACCCGATGGTTGACGCGGGTATGAGGCAGTTGATTGAGACCGGGTATATGCACAACAGGGTGAGGATGATAACGGCAGGATTCCTGTGCAAGCATCTTCTTATCGACTGGAGGTGGGGAGAGGCTTATTTTGCCAGGAAACTGCTTGATTATGAACTCTCATCCAACAACGGCAACTGGCAGTGGGCAGCCGGCACAGGCTGTGATGCAGCACCATATTTCAGGGTATTTAATCCTGATACCCAGCAGAAGAGATTTGATCCGCAAAAGGAATATATCAGAAAATGGATCAGGGAGTATAGCACCGCGGCATATCCGAAACCGGTGGTTGATCATGAGTTGGCACGCCGGAGAGCTGTCGAAACCTACAAGTCTGGCCTCAGAAAAAGAGGCCTGTAATCCGACCTTTAATCAATACAATCAAATCTGTCTTGTGACTTTTGTCTTGTGACTTTTGTCTTTTATCTTGTCTTTCCTATCTCCGCGTTCCTGAACTTTCCCCGTACCAGCTTGTTTTACATTTTTATTACATTTGCACGACTCAAAGAGAAGACCATGGCATTAACAAGAGCGATACCCCTTACGGAAATGGATGGCCGGAATCTTTATTACACCTTCGTTGCCGGAGCCAGAAAAGTCATTGAACATCAGGTTGAGCTAAACAAAATAAATGTGTTCCCGGTCAACGACGGTGATACAGGAACAAATCTTGCATCAACCATCAGGTCTGTCCTCGAAATGATACGACCACACCGTTCATTTAAAATTACTGCAGATCGCATTGCAGAAGCAATCCTGATCAATGCCCGTGGCAACTCGGGAATAATATTTGCGCAATTCTTCTACGGCCTGAGTGCCGAAACCGGTGAATATAAGTCAATAACCATAAAGCAGTTCGCAGAAAGCGTACAACGTTCGGTAAGGTATGTCTATGAAGCGGTGGCAGAACCCGTTGAAGGCACAATGCTTACAGTGATCAGGGAATGGGCAGATTACATTTACAAAAGCTGGCCGAGGTTCTATGATTTCAATAACCTTCTGCTGAGTTCCTTTGAAATCCTTTCAAGATCACTTACTGAAACGAAGAACAAGCTAAAAATACTCGCCAGAAACAATGTTGTTGATGCCGGGGCCAAAGGATTTGTACTTTTCATTGAGGGCATTATTGAATTTATCCATTCCCGGAATATTAAGGCACTTATCCAGGCCCGGTCAGTTACTGCTTCACTGCCTGCAATTGAGGAGGTCATTCCCGAAAAACCCCTGTTCAGATATTGCACTGAGGCCCTGATCAAAAATTGCCTGGCTGATAGCAAATCGCTGATCAAAACACTTGAAGAGTTCGGGGATTCAATTGTTGTAGCAGGGTCAGATAAAATAAGGCGCATACATCTTCACACAAATACTCCTGCCCTGTTGTTTGACAATCTCAGGAGTACCGGTACCATAACTTTCCAGAAAGCTGATGATATGGTGCGCCAGAGCGAGGTTGTTTATAACCGGAAATGGAAAATCGCATTGGTGACGGATTCAACCTGTGATCTTTCTGAGCAGCATATCGATCATTATCAGATAAATATGGTGCCGATCAATATTCACTTCGGCGAAAATCACTACCTCGATAAGATCACCATACAGCCTGATCAGTTCTATAATCTCCTTAATGAGAGTCCCGATTATCCCAAATCTTCTCAGATCAATGAGAAGACCTTTTCAAATGTTTATTCTCACCTGGCTTCGCATTACGATTCAATAATCGGGATCCATCTGAGTGATAAGCTCAGCGGCACATACAACAGCAGTCTTAAAGCCGCAAAGGTTGTCAGCAGGGAGTTCGGAAAACCTGTCACTGTTCTTAATTCAAAAAATATTTCAGGAGCGCTGGGATTAACCGTTTTAAGGATTGCGCAGGCAATTGAAAAAGGATATGCTCATGATCAGATAACTGAAATGGCTGAGAGGTGGATCAACGACACCCGGGTATACGTGAGCGTAAGAACGCTCAAATACCTTATCCGGGGCGGAAGATTATCAGCGTTCAGGGGACTTATAGCAAGGGCGCTCAATATAAACCCCATAGTTTCGATTGACGAGACAGGGAAAGCAATAGTGTTTGACAAGACTTTCAATCAGAAGGCAAATATGGAAAAGGTCATGCGGCATGTAAGAACTGTTACCGGCGGCAGGAAAATATGGAATTATATTGTGCTTCATGCAAGCAACACCGAAGCAGCAGAGTGGTACATTAAAAAGATGGAGGAGATAACAAATAAAAAGCCGGCGTCGGTTGTCGATATCTCGCCGATAATAGGTGCGAATACCGGTATGGGGGCCGCTGCGGTATCTTTTCAGTTCGAATAGTAAACCCAGTCCCATGCCATTCATCCAGATCTATTTTCAGGCTCTCATTGTCATATTGATCCTGATGACATTGCTATGGCTGGTCAGTGTGGTTCTTAAGAATGCGAGTATTGTTGACCCTTTCTGGGGCCTGGGTTTTGTTATCGTTTCAGGATTCTATTTCATGACCGGAGACGGCTTTGAATCGAGGAAAATAATCCTTCTCACACTCGTTACTATATGGGGCCTCAGGCTTTCGGTCTGGCTTGCATGGCGGAATTTTGGCAAGGGTGAAGATTTTCGCTACAGGCAATTCAGGAAAAACTTTGGAGAGAAGAGGTACTGGTGGGTAAGTTATTTTCAGGTATTTCTTCTTCAGGGGATTCTTATGTGGCTGGTTTCTGTTCCCCTCCTGGGAGCACACTATTACGGCGGCACACAAGCTCTCAACATACTAGATATTGCAGGCATCCTGTTCTGGGTCACCGGTTTTGTTTTTGAAACCGGGGGAGACTATCAGCTGGCTCGTTTTAAAGCTGATCCGTCAAACAAGGGCAAAGTTTTAGACAAGGGTTTATGGCGATTTACCCGTCATCCAAACTATTTTGGTGATTCCTCAGTATGGTGGGGTTACGGATTAATCTGTCTTGCGGCCGGAAGCTGGCTACCTTTAATCGGATCCCTGTTGATGACCATTCTTATTATAAGAGTGTCAGGAGTGGCGATGCTTGAAAGAACCCTTAAAAAGGAGAAGCCAGGGTACGAGGAGTACGTTCGCAGGACCAGCGCTTTTATTCCCTGGCTTCCACGAAAATAGAATTCTCAGATTAAAGTGGAAATTCGCATTTATTTCGTATTTTTCATTGATAATTTCTTACAGTTACCACAAGCAGAGTATTTGTCATTAAACCAGGAACTATATCGATTATGAAAAAAACAGAATCTTCTTACATCAGAATTTGTTTATTCCTGATCTCCGCTGTAACATTATTTGCTCCATCATGCGAAAGACTGAAAGAGGATCCCCTGTTTGTCGGCACATGGGAATCGAGGGAGCAGATCGCTATCGGGGATCTCACCTTTAACACCACCCGCACACTTGTGCTGACGAAAAAAACATACGAGGAGGTGTATGTGATCAGGATCGGAAACTCTTCCTATATCTCCGCGGTTATCGGACGCAGAGGCGATCTGGCTGTAAAAGGCACCAGAATGACTTTCACCCTCAGAGAGCTTGGAACCTGCGCCACAGATACCGAAGGCAGATGCACCGCCGATGCCGTGTGGCATGGCCCGGGTACTCCGTATTATTCAGATAACATTCAGTATTTCAAACTCACATTAACAGGAGAATTTGAGGCAGGAGAATTTTACCTGCGGCTCCTGATCGACAATAACGGCGATGGAGATACTGTTGATCAGGGGGAGGATGTTGAATATGAAAGAATTTAAACATCTGACTAATACCATGAAGTCGGGAATCATAAAAATCTTCATCCCAGTAATTTTTTTTCTTTCGCTTACCAGCCTTTTAAAAGGGCAGAAATTGCCTGAGGCTCCGTCGGGTCTGATGGTTGAGTTTATCAGGGAAACTGGCGGGATCCGTATCCTCGATCCCTCTCCTGAATTCAGCTGGATAGTACCTGTATCCGCCGGTACCCAGACTGCATTTCAGATACTTGTCTCATCTTCGATTGATCTTCTTAAGAAGGATGTAGGAGATAAATGGGACAGCGGTTGGAGTTCCGGCTCACAATCGACAGAAGTGGAAATGAGAGGAAATCCTCTTTCCGGGGAAACCACTTACCACTGGAAAGTAAGGATCTGGGATAATAAGAACAGACCTTCTCAATATTCAAAAATACAATCCTTTACTACCGGCAGATTCAATGGCTATGCCACCACCGGAAACAGGTTTCTTACGGAAATGATCAAACCGGAAAAAGTTGTTATGAAAGGGAAGGATCATTATTTCGCTGATTTCGGCAAGGATGCCTTCGGAACGCTGGTGCTCAGTATAGATCCGGTCAGCGTTGATACCCTCATAATTCACCTGGGGGAAAAAACAGACGGGCTGGCAAGTATCGACCGTGATCCCGGTGGTACAATAAGATATCAGAAAGTGAGACTGCCGGTTACACCGGGCATAACAACATACACACTCGATCTCCCCCCGGATAAAAGAAATACAGGGCCCGCTGCTATCCTCCTTCCTGATTCCATCGGTGTAATAATACCTTTCAGATATTGTGAAATCAAAAACTGTCCGGTTGAGATCACCAGGGAAAATATCTTTCAGAAAGCACTCTGGCACTATTTTGATGACGGCATAAGTTCTTTCGTCAGCTCCGACACGGTGCTCAACCAGGTGTGGGATATCTGCAAATACAGCATGAAAGCAACATCCTTTGCCGGGATATATGTCGACGGCGACAGGGAGAGGATCCCGTATGAGGCTGATGCGTACATAAACCAGCTCGGCCATTATTATACCGACCGGGAATACTCCCTTGCCAGGCGCACAAACGAATATTTCATCAGGAACCCGACATGGCCGACCGAATGGATCCTGCACACAGTGCTGATGTTCTACTATGACCTTATGTACACCGGAAACACTGAATCTGTCAGCCGGTATTATGAGGAGCTGAAACATAAGGCACTTGTCAGCCTGGCAAGGGAAGATGGCCTCATCAGTTCGCGTAATGTAACTGATGAAATAATGACTGCTCTGGGCTTTGCAAATGCAGAAGAGAGGATACGCGACATTGTCGACTGGCCGCCCGCCCAGAAGGATACCGGGTGGAAGCTTGCCACCCCGGAAGGGGAGCGGGATGGTTACGACATGGTCGAAATAAACACCATGGTAAATGCATTTCACTACCGCAACCTGGTGCTGATGGCAGAACTTGCAGGTCATCTCGGTAAGAGTATTGATGAACTTCTTTACCTGAGCCGGGCGGAAAAAGTCAGAAACAGTATCAACGAAAAGCTTTTTGACAGGGAGAAGGGCATATATATAGATGGGGAGTTTTCGGTCCACTCATCCCTCCATGCAAATATGACTCCCCTGGCTTTTGGGCTTGTTCCGGATGAGTATAAGGAGTCTGTAGTCAGGTTCATAAAAACAAGGGGCATGGCCTGCAGTGTTTATGGGGCTCAATATCTCCTTGAAGGACTCTATCTTGCCGGAGAAGCCGGTTATGCCCTTGAACTTATGACCGCCACTCACGACAGGAGCTGGTGGAACATGATAAGGGTGGGATCTACCATCACATTGGAAGCCTGGGATATGAAGTACAAGCCCAACTCCGACTGGAACCATGCATGGGGTGCGGCTCCCGCAAATATCATCCCGGGGTATATGTGGGGAATAACACCAGCCTTGCCCGGGTATGCAAAAGCAATCATCAAACCTCAGTTAAGCTTCCTGACGCACAGCAAAATTGAAGTCCCGACCATACGGGGCACCATTACGGCGGAGTATAAGCGTACGGGCAACTCAAAAGAGTACACTGTAACTATTCCGGGGAACATGGAGTGCGACTTCGTGATAACCGGTGAACAGATGCCAACCGTGCGGCATAACAAAAAGAAGGTAATACCGGTTAATGGAATCATCCTTCTCAGACCAGGAATAAATAAGATAGTTCTTTAACCCTGGCCTTCAGGCCAGGGTTTCCGGGATACCTGTTACTATATTCATAACACATACACCCATGAAAACAACCACTTATCTTATCGTGTTACTGGCACTGAGCCTCTCCCTCACCCAATGCGGCGACAAATCCTCCGGTAAAACCTACAAAGCCGATGTTATCGTCTATGGCGGTACATCGGCAGCAGTTACTACGGCAGTCCAGGTCACCCGTATGGGCAGGAGTGTCATAATCGTGTCGCCCGATATTCACCTGGGAGGAATGACATCATCAGGACTGGGATTTACCGATACCGGTAATAAGGAAGTTATCGGGGGACTGGCAAGGGAGTTCTATCAGCTGGTTTACGACCATTACCAGAAGCCTGAATCGTGGACCTGGCAAAAACGATCGGAATACGGGAACCGCGGTCAGGGGAATCCTGCCATCGACGGGGAAAAACGGACCCAATGGATCTTTGAGCCTCATGTAGCGGAGGAGGCCTTTGAGACAATGATCCGTCAGAATAATATTACGGTCCTCAGGGATGAGTGGCTCGACAGGGAAAACAGGGTTGTGATGAAGAAAGGAAAAATAGTCTCAATGAGGACCCTCAGCGGCAAGCTCTTCCGGGGGAAAATTTTCATTGATGCCACATACGAAGGGGATCTGATGTCGTCGGCAGGTGTTACCTACCATGTCGGACGCGAAGCAAACAGTGTTTACAACGAAACCTGGAACGGCGTCCAGAAAGGGGCTTATCATCATGGCCACTGGTTCAAGGATAACATCGATCCCTATCGGGTTCCGGGAGATCCTTCGAGCGGACTGCTCCCGCGTATCTCATCCGAAGATCCCGGAGAAAACGGTACAGGAGACAAAAAGGTGCAGGCTTACTGCTACAGGCTCTGCCTCACACAGCATCCTGAGAACAGGGTGCCGATAACAAAACCCGTGGGTTACGACAGCACTCAGTATGAGCTTCTGGTCAGAGTAGCCGATACGAGGTGGGATGAGTTTTTCGGGAAATATGACCCTATCCCCAACCTCAAGACCGATGTGAATAATCATGGCCCCTTCAGCTATGACAATATAGGAATGAACTATGATTACCCGGAAGCTTCGTATGAGAGACGAAAGGAGATCATCGCAGAACACCAGCTTTATCAGAAGGGTCTGCTTTATTTCATGGCAACCGACCTGCGCCTGCCGGAGTGGGTAAGAGAGACAATGAATTCATGGGGCTACTCAAGGGATGAGTTTGCCGATAATGGCTACTGGCCCTATAACATTTATGTGCGTGAAGCCCGGCGGATGGTCGGGGAGTATGTAATGACGGAGAATGACGTCCTCGTTAAGAGACCTGTCCCGCATCCTGTCGGGATGGGTTCATACACAATGGATTCTCATAATGTCCAGCGTTATGTCACCCCCGAAGGGTATGTACAGAATGAGGGGGACATCGGAGTGAGGGCACCGAAACCCTACCAGATCGATCTCGGTTCGATAATACCGAAAAGGGATGAATGCAGCAACCTTCTTGTGCCCGTGGCAGTGTCCAGCTCTCACATTGCGTTCGGTTCCATCAGAATGGAGCCTGTATTCATGATCCTCGGACAGAGCGCCGGTACTGTTGCCTCTATGGCTCTCGGCAAAAGGAAAAACATCCACGATCTCACCTACGAAGAAATAAGGGAACGGCTTCTGACTGATGGCCAGATATTGGATTACTGATCAAAAAAAAATATTTATCAGATAAATCAAACAGATTAAAAAAATATTACCTTTAAATTTTAATAATAAAAAATTAAAGCATCCGGACAGATTTTTTGAAAGCAATCCTTCAACAGAAGATTATTGCCAGCACCGAATCCGGTATACGGAAAATAAATACTGAATACTTAAACCTGTTTATCTAATATCAGATTGGAATTAATCTTTTAAATTTTAACCACATGAAAAAAACCTTGCTAAAAAGTTTCAGTTTGATCCTGGCATTTGTAATGCTTGCCGCACAAACACATAGTCTGTCGGCTAAAACGATAACGACGAACGCACCTGATCTGGAAGAATCGGTATTCGTTCTTGATGAGGCAGCCCTGGATCTGGCCTTTAGCGAACTAGATGATCTGGAAAGCTTTCTTGCACAGAATGAGGGTGTGACCTATGCAGATCTGCAAGCTGCAGGCAGTGATCTTATCGCCAATATCAGTGATATTACCGCTCCCATGGGACAGGGGGCCGCCAGCGATGATCCGCTTTTCGGGATCCCGGCATTCTGGTGGGGATGCGTGCTGGGATGGGTCGGCCTTCTGCTTGTTTTCCTGTTGACTGACAAGGACAGGGAACTGACCAGAAAAGCCATGACTGGTTGTCTGATCAGCACCGGAGTAGCTGTAGTTCTTTCCGGTATTTATTATTTCTGGATCTGGAACGAGGTATATTAATGTGCCGTTGCTGCCGGAGTAAAAATGCAGCATAACAAAACTGATTCTGAACAAAAGATGTCACGGTTTCCAGGGCATCTTTTGTTCTTTATTTAATATTGTCCTGATTCAGGATATTTTAAAACTAATGACAAAATCTTTTTTCACTTCCCTCATTTTTCTGTTGGCCCTGCCTTGTACAGGCCTCAGCCAGGATTATTTCCGGATCAGGGCTGATTTTACTGTTAAGATCAGCAACAGCGATGGTACGAAAAGCCTGACAAGAGGAACACTCTATTATGACAAGAATATCAAAGATCTCATTTATGATATTACTTTCCCCCGGGTCGAGAAATGGATCAGCAGGGATACAAGCCTGTATAAATTCAGGAACGATACAATGATTCAGAGGACCACTATACCTTCAATTAACGAATTCACAGTGTTTCACCTGGCACTCAATGCCGGCCTTAATGACTTTGGACTGAGAAATTCTGTCTATGCCACACAGAAAGTTGAGAAGAAAGGAGATCTCGTTTTGTCGTACTGGCAAATACCAAAACAGACAAGTGTTTTGATCGACCATGTCGTGATCGCAAAAAAAAGCAACAGGCTTGAAAGTGTGATAATGGTCGACAATACCCAAAGGATCCTGAGCAGACAATTTTTCAGAAACTATATAAGAATTGGTGCATTCGAATTTCCGCAGCAGATCGTTCAGATCCTGGATAACAGGATAACCGGCGGAGAGGATTACCAGGAGACGGATTTCAGGAATATTACAGTAAATGATCTTTCGGATAGTAAAATGTATCAGGCCAAACATTTAAGATATGATTAACAGGCTCCTGATCGTTTGTTTTATTTTGGTTTTGGGTTTTCTGTTTGTTCCTGAAACAACCGGGCAATCATTGGTTGATACCGAGCTTAAAACCCTTTTCGTCCATGCTGACACCATACACCACGATCATAAGGCGCCGCTCAGGGAATCGCAGAATGACATTGACGTGGCCGTTTCGACTCTTTTTCTTTTCTACAAAACCTTTATTTCTTCACAGGATATCCCAACATGCATTTTTACACCCTCCTGTTCAGAATATGCAGTTGAGGCTTTGAGAAAGAAAGGACCTGTAACAGGCTGGCTGAGTACTTTCGATCGTCTCTCCAGGTGCCACGGCTTCACGAAGCCGGGTCATTATCCCTTCGATACACAATTAAACCGGTTCTATGACCCTGTCTGGTAAAAAAATCTCCTTTTTTGTCGTTGCAGTGTGCGTGCTGACCATTTCTTCAAGTGCGCAGCAAAATCTTATGGACTTTGACAATTCGCTCAAGTTTGCCCGGTATCTTAAGTCAACACACCAATACAGATTTGCATCCGAAGAGTATGAGCGACTGAACTTTTTATGGCCGGGCGATACTTCTGTTATACTTGAACTTGTTCAGACCTACAGATTTAACAACCAGTGCGATAAGCTGGAAGCCTCTTTCGGCCTTCTGAAACAGAACCTGTTCCGGATTGATTCATCGCATGCGGCAAGGGAATACCTGTCGTTCGCATTAACCTGCAGATCAGACTCCGAAAAATATTTCGAATTCTCATCACTTCTTAAATCAGGGGAAAGAAGTTTTTATGAACTGGGGCATTTCTGGGTGACTCAGAAATATGATTCCGCGTTTAATTATAACAGGAATAACGAAGATCTGATAAAAGCGGAACATAATTATCTGTATCAGCTTACTTATGATTTTGAACATGAAAAATATAAAAGCCCTGCTTTAGGGCTGGTAATGTCGGCAGTCATCCCGGGAAGCGGCAAGCTATATTCGAAACGAACAGGTGATGCCCTGATCTCCTTCCTGTTTGTAAGCACAAATGCATATGCCTCGTACCGCGCTTTTAACAGGAAGGGAATAAAAAGCGCGAACGGGTGGATCTTCGGTGGTCTTGCTTTCAGTTTCTACTCGGCAAATCTCTACGGATCGGCAAAAGCTGCCAAACGGTACAACAACGACCTGCGAACCAGATATCAGAACAATGCCGAAAACTATATATATACTTCTTTTTAGCCTCCTGTTGCCCTTCGTGTTAAAGGCTCAGGATATCAAAACTATCAGGAGTTTTTCCGACGAGCAGTTCAACACCGGTAACTACCAGCTGGCTCTGAAGGAATACCAGCGGGTACTGTTTTTCAGCAATGATAACGAATACGACGAATTATACTCAAAAATTGCATCGATCCATTATCTGTTGTCCGATTTCAATCTTGCGATCAGATATTACGATTTTGCCATGCGCGTTGAAGATGATGACAGCCTCCGGCTTGAGCTGGCATTAAAGAAAACCATCTGTAATTTTAGACTGAATGACTATTATTCCGCACTTTCCGAACTCCTGGACATTCAGGAGCCTGATGCCGGATATTTAAAAGAGAAGAAGGCTCTTTACATGGGAATCTGTTATTTCGGGCTTAACGACTATGAGAAGGCGCGGGAATACTTTTCAGAAGTTCTTGATCCGGAAGGAATAACTGAACTTTATGATCTGTTCCATTCATTTGAGCGTTTTAACCGGAAGTATCGTCCGGGTAAAATTGAGCTCATGAGCATCCTCCTCCCTGGTCTTGGCCAGATATTTACAGGTGAGGTGTTGAGTGGTATAAATTCATTCGTTCTGATGACCGGAATCACAATATATGCCATGTTTACAGCCGTGAATTACACTCTTATCGATGGTTTGCTGGTTTTGTCATCATGGTTTTACAGGTACTATTCAGGAGGTTTCACAAATGCCCATGATTCTGCTGTAAGAAAGACCGAAAGGGAAAAGACAAGAACCTACACTGAAATACTCTCTTTGATTGAGAGCCATCAATTCAGCTCATTAGAATGATCAGATATAAAGCCATTGTGATTTTCTTGGCAGGACTGATCACTCTTCTGATGTTCCATGGTGCCGAAGCGCAGAGTCAGAGCAGTGAAGAAAAGCCTTTTAATAAAATATTTGACCTGATCTATAACCAGAAGTTCTGTGAAGCAGAAACTGAACTGAAGGCTTCAGAAGCGGTTATGGAAAAATGGGGTTACCACTTACTCCTACTGGATCTGTACTGGTGGAAAGCTATCTCAGGTAATTCCGAAGAAGATTTCCGGAATCTTGAGTTGGTACTGAACGAGTATTCGGCCCTGCTTGACGACAGCTCTGATGCCGATGATCTCGAGGAGTTGATCTGCCTTAGTTATTCCCTGAGGATGGCACTGATAAAAAACCGGATCTTCCCCATTCTCGCCAACATTTACAGGATCAACCGGATTATTGGCGGTTATGATACGGAGAGGTTAACTTCCGAACAACAGGATGTCTTTAAAATTTATGCTGCCCTGTTCAACATTGGCAAAAGCAGGTTCCTGTTCACCGGTCCCGGGAAAAAGGCTGAAGGCATAAAGATCCTGGAAGACAATCTGACATCTCCAAATAAGCAATATCAGACAATATCCTGTTATTTCCTGTCGAAGATCTATCTTGATCTTGATAAGCTTCCGTCGAAAGCAACCATTTACTGTGAAAAGTTATGCAGGCTTTATCCTGAAAATAAGATCTTTGCTTATAACCTGGAGCTCTGTCGGAGAAATGTTAAAGAAGATTAATTTTTAAGACAGGTTTTTACAGTATTGTCCGGACTTTAATATATTTGCCTTCTCGTTTAACCAGAAGAAAAGGATTCTTGAAGAAGAGTATAATAATCATTTTGCTTACAGCAGTTCCGGCCCTGGCCGGGACTGTTTTATTTTGTCAATCCGATTCAGTTACATCAATAAAACAGGCTGTGCTGATCGACAGACTTCCCGGGTCTCTGAATTTTGACGGTATTCCCGATGATGAAGCCTGGAAATCGATCCAGCCATTCAGGATGATTATGTATTCCCCGGTGTGGGGCAGAGGGCCATCCGAGGAGAGTGACGTCAGGATGGCATATGATGATAAATACCTTTATGTCGGAGCCTGGCTCTATTGTAAAGATCCTGCCATGGTCAGGTCCGCCAGCTTTAAACGCGATTACACAGGCGCCGGCAGTGACTGGTTCTTGATATTCCTCGACACATACAACGATAAGGAGAACTTTCAGGTGTTCGGTACAACCCCCGATGCTTTACGGTTTGATGCAACCATTCAGAAAGATGCAGTACCAAACAGGCCCGACGATCAGATGCCGATGAATACCAGCTGGAATGCTTTCTGGGATGTCCTCACAAACAGGTGTGATGAAGGATGGTCAGCTGAGTTCAGGATACCACTTTCAAGTCTCCGCTTTCAGGAAAAAAATGGTGAAGTCAAAATGGGCATGACTATCCAGAGATGGATTCCCGCCAGGAATGAGATTATTCTCTTTCCCGCCATTCCGCCCAACTGGGGTCAGGTGTCTCCCATTAAACCCTCGCAGGCACAGGAGATCGTGTTCCGGGGTATAAAAGCCGGCAAACCTGTATATATCGCCCCTTATTTGCTTGGAGGTTATCAGAGCAGATACGATTTAAACAATACTGAAACAGATTATTATAAGAAAGCAGGCCCTCTGGCAGAAGCCGGCCTCGACGTTAAAATGGGTCTCACGGGCAACCTGGTGATGGACCTGACGTTAAATACCGATTTTGCCCAGGTTGAAGCCGACGATGAACAGATTAATCTCTCCCGCTTTTCACTTTTTTTCCCGGAAAAGCGAATGTTCTTTCTGGAAAGGGCCAGCATTTTTGATTTTAGCATGGGTGGCAACAATAACCTTTTTTACAGCCGGAGGATCGGTCTGAGCGACGATGGCGAACCTGTCCGTATTTATGGCGGAGCCAGGATATTCGGAAGGCTTGGTAAATGGGAGGCCGGATTACTTGATATGCAGACAGCCCCCCTGTGGAAAAAAGATTCTGAGGGAACCAGGGAGCAGATACTTCCTTCCGAAAATTTCGGGGTAGCAAGATTACGACGCCAGGTGATCAATGAAAACTCCTATATCGGAGCTATTTTTACAAGCCGGCTTGGAGCAGATGGTACCTACAACCTGGCATACGGTATCGACGGCATTTTCCGTGTGACAGGTGAAAACTACTTCGATATTAAATGGAGCCAGACATTCGAGAATGATACTGTAAACGCCTCATTCCATGAGCCTCTCAGGTTTTCAGTCAACTGGGAAAACCGCTCCAGAAAGGGTTTCGGTTACAATATCGGTTATTCTTATTCCGGTGTGCATTTCAATCCCGGAATAGGATTCGAAATGATCGACGACTATTCGAGTGTAAGGGGTGGTATCCGATATGGCTGGATACCCGGGGAAAATTCGAAGCTCTACAGCCATTCGCCGGAGATCAGGGTGAACCAGAGAAGTTTCGCGGATGACGGAACCATGATGTCGTTAAATGTGATGTCCGGCTGGTCGTTCCAGACTAAAAACCAGTGGAGCGGAGATCTTTACCTGGTGTATAATGTTGAGCAACTCCGGGAGGGTCTTGAGATAAGCGAAAATGAGATATGGATCCCTCACGGGAGGTATGAGTTTGTCAATTTCAGGGGAAATGTCGTCACTTCGATGTCGAAACCCCTCTTTATGATAATCATGACCGAGACCGGACAGTTCTTCGACGGGGGGCGCTTTTCTGCAGGCTTGAGACCCACATGGAACATCTCTAAGCACTTTGAACTGGGAGGCACCTATAATTTCGACTATGTATCCTTTAAAAGCAGGGAGCAAAGGATGACTAACCATATTCTGGGAGTGAAGGCACTGTACATGCTGAATACACGGTTCTCCGTCAACGCATATTTCCAGTACAATACGGCAGTGAATGGTATTATTTCAAACCTGAGGCTGAGGTATAATCCCAAAGAAGGTAACGACCTTTATATTGTTATCAATGAGGGCCGGCATACAAACCGTACAGGCGAGGTGCCTAACCTGCCCATCTACAACGCCAGGGCATTAATGGTAAAATATACCTACACTTTTAACCTTTAACTCCTTCATCCGGAGCTGGTAATAAAATTTAACAATCTCGTAATATTATTTTCAATCGTTGTAAGTCGCTTAAAAACAGAAGTATCTGTTGTTAATAAGTTCGCCGGATTGTTAAATAGTTATTAAACCATAC
>DIKJ01000219.1:0-4556 GCA_002424525.1 Bacteroidales bacterium UBA5621
TGTATCTTACATCAGGGATCTTTTGCCCGGAAGAGTCCCGGGCCTTTAGTCTGATCTTTTCAAAATATTGTACCGCATCGTAACACATATAACCAAAGAACCCATTTACCGGTATAACCTCCTCTGGATCGTTAAGAACGAATGACCCGGTAAATGAGGCAAATCTTGAACTGAAAACCCTTCTGTCGGTAATCTCTGTTATTACCTTTGACCCGTCGGCATATGTTTCGGTAATAATGTTGTTATCAGCCTCAAATGTCGCCAGCGGTTCAAGGCAGATATAGGAGTAGCTGTTCTCATTTCCGCGGTAATCCGAACTCTCAAGCAAAATGGAATTTGGGTAGATATCCCTTATTTTAAGATAAATACTTACCGGAGTAATCGTATCAGCCAGTAGCCGGATAGATTTTGTTTTAATATTGAATAGTTGCATTTTGACTTTTTATAATTGGGTTTAAAATAAAAACGGCCTGTCGGTGAGAGCGACAGGCCGTTTTTAATATCTTATTATTCTATATACAAATAGCTGGTAGTCTCACATTAATAAGCTTGCTTTGCTTAACCACCACCACCAGTTTGTATAAATTGCTTTCATTTTTCAAATGTCAATATGATGCAAAAGTAAGCAATGTTTCAAATAAAACAAATATTTTCCGAAATAATATTCCGGCGGGTCATCCTGGTTTTTTCAAATCCTCCTGTTTACCGGCCGTACTCCTTTTACTCGCCCTGTGAATCAGAAAAACCGGGAGCAGGAAAATAGCCAGAAAACCAATACCCATTAATAATGATGTTAAGTCCATTTTGTTTAGAATTGTTAATTGTAAATGATTGAAATAAATAACAAGATCATGTCTTGCACTTATGCAGGACTTCAGGTACTTTAGATGTCCCTGAAAACAAAACGGATCACAAAAAAAAGTGGAACGGAAAAAGAATCTGCCGATGGTAGGTTTTAGCTAATTGCTGATTCTCAAAGATTTGTGCAAAAACAGAATGTTTTGGTTGTAAAGGACAATCATTCTCATGGAATGATCTCAGGTACTTCGTGATATTTTTTTTTCCGACACTCTGGCTTACAGAGTGTGTTGTTTCATTTTGAGGTAAAATGCAGATCAGACTGATGCTGCTGCCGGAAAGTTGTAAAGGAGCAGAGGTATTGTCAGAATCGTTTAACCTGCCGGGTGAAAAACTATAACTGTTGCCGGAGCTGACATACAGGAACATCAGGGATGAAAAAAGGACAAAGCAATATTTTATCACTTTAAACATTCTGCAAAGTTACATTGGCTTTTGACAGATTATTCTCCCCGGCCAATATTTATTTTTGTTGTTTCTTTTTCCCGGTTACGGAAGGTCCATTACGCATCTGACGGAGAATCCGCCCTTTTTGTTGCTGCTGGTTCTGTCAGCATTGCCGTATCCGTATGAGAGGTCACGGAACCAGGCATCGTTGGTTGTGCGTTGCGATGAGGACCACCAGTAGGCGTAACGCTTTATGTTGGCGTATGTTCCTGCAGAAGAACGGTAGCCGCCCGGAAGGGCCGTAAAACCGGTCTCGTTGGTGGCTCCGGCATTTGGGGCCAGCCAGTGAAGCGTTCCGGCCTCCTTGAGCGTACTGCCTGCAACAGCTTCGCCGCCAAGGAAGCTGGTCAGGGTGCTCCATTCCTCATCATCGGGTACATGCCAGCCGGCAGGGCACAGTTTTCCGGTATTGACGGCGTACCAGTTATAGAGCGCCCCATAGACATCGGTGTCGTTGTTGTACCATGAAAGGCCGGGCGTCGTAAGTGCGGCCCATTCCGTATTATCTGTTACCAGCGGAACGGGAGTGCCGTCATTGTATTTCGTGGTCCTGAGATTTTCCGCCATCCAGGTCTGTGTGCCAATCTCAACGGTCTTATAGGTGATCCCATCCTCATCGGTAACAGAACCATAGGTCACTTCAGGGTTAAAGACGGCAGGTATGAAAGTGGTGAAGGTCAGTTCACTGCCATAAGTGGAGCCTATTGAGTTTTTCGCCAGTATCCTGTAATAGTAAAGCGTGCCGGGTGTAAGGTCACTCAATACCACTTTCACGGGGACATCATCATCGCCGTTGATCACATCGGGTGTTGAGCTGATACTGAATTCGTAGTCAGCAGTAGGCCCATACTCAAAAACTATTTCCGTCTCCTCCTTGCCGGCGTTTACCGTACCGTTGAGAGTCACGGAATTTTCGCCTATCCAGGCTGGCTTTCCCGTTGTGACTTTCGGAGCTGTCGGATTCACTACCACGGGCGGAACATATGGATCATCCTCTTCCTTTTTACATCCTGTGAACAAAATGACCATGGTCAGAAAAGTGACTAAAACGGGCAGATGGAGATAAAGTATTCTTTTCATAGAAGCCGAATTTAGGAGTTACCCAATTTGCACAAAGATTATGCCAATAAAGGATAATTCCAAATGCCTTATTACAGACACTGAATGAAACACTATTTTACATCAGTGATCCGGAACTGAGAGTGGCTAAAGCTCCCTTATCTTGATGTTCCTGAAGCAGATCGGATATCCGTGGTCCTGAAGGCCGATATATCCTGATTTGGCGATTCCTGCTATGAATCCCGGGAAATTCTTGAATTTGCTGTTCTCAACCAGTGCATCCCATGCAGGGGTCCAGAGCTCATACTCAACCACTTTTACTCCGTTCTGGGTATGTGTGACCTTTCCGTCTTTCACACTTATCACAATATTGTTCCATTCCCCGGCAGGTTTAACGGTTTTCGGATCAGCGGCTATCATGTCATATAGCGAACCGGCAAGGTGACTGGCGATCTTGTTGTCAGTCGCATCGATATTATCAAGGATCTGAACCTCGGGCGCGGCGTAATAGATAGGCTGTTTCGGCACCTCCTTTACGTAGTAGAATATGCCCGAGTTGCCCATTTTCGAAGTTCTCCAGTCAAGGGAGAGCTCGAAATTGCTGAACTCTTTCAGATGGTAGATTATATCACCGTTTGCACCCTGGCCAGGGGTTCTGCCTTCACCTGTGCAGACCTTCATTGCATCATCTTCGAGAACCCAGTTTTTCGGCATGGTGGTTCCATTGTACTGCCTCCAGCCGGTAAAATCGGTGCCGTTGAACAACAGCATCCATCCCTCGTTCTTCTCACTTTCGGTGAGGGTGTTAAGCTTCTGGCCCATTGAGGGCAACGCTGTCAGAAACGCAATAGCGATCATTAAAAAGAGTAGTGAATATTTTTTCATGGTTATAAAGGTTTTATTCTGCAAGTTAAGAAAAAAATGAATTTCACATATGAAAAGATCAAATAATCCGGGGTAATCGGGATAAGGATCTTTTACTTAAAAATATTTCTAAAAAAAATGGTAAAAAATTTGCATGACTATTTCGATAGTCGTATATTTGTGTGAAAACCGGGCACCGGGCACCGAGTAACAATTACAAATAAAAACTGAAACAATATGAGATTAACCAGAGCAGAAGAACAGATCATGCAGATACTGTGGGACATGGAAAAGGGAATCGTAAAGGATATCCGCAACCGTTTCAATGACCCCAAACCTGCACGCAACACCGTTTCAACGGTAGTAAGGATACTTGAGAGGAAGGGATTTGTCGGCCATAAACCCCGGGGAAACACTCACATCTACCACCCGCTGGTCTCAAAGAACGATTATTCAAAGAGTCAGCTCTTCGGCCTTATTGAAAATTATTTTGACAATTCGTTTCCTGCGCTCGCTTCTTTTTTTGCGCGTGAAAAAGACCTCTCCATGAAGGAACTCGAATCACTTCTGAAGGATACAAGAAAATCACTTACAAAAGGCAAAAAGAAAAAATAAAATACGATGGAAGCTTTTGCGGGTTACCTGTTAAAGTCGTATGTCTGGCTTTCGGGTTTCGCACTCGTCTACCTTATTTTCCTGCGGAATGAACGGTTCTTTCTCATTAAGAGATACTATCTGCTTGCCGGCATTCTGACAGCACTCATCTTCCCGTTTGTTTCAATCCGGTACCAGGTTGAACTGCCCGCCGCGGAGTTCAGTAATGTAACCATGGCACCTCCGGACACTTCTTATTATCCTGTGGTTAGCGAAGGAGTAACCACAGGATCGTTTGACATCAGGAAGATGCTGCTCTACTCTTACCTCGCCGGTGCCCTGATCCTGATCATACGTTTTCTCTGGCAGGCGGTATCAATAATGCGGATGATCGGAAAATCAGCATTACATAAAAGAGACTGCACAAAACTTGTCAGGACCGGAGGACTCTATTCTTCTTTTTCCTTTTTCAATTACGTTTTTGTCGGTTCGGAGGTCAGCGATCAGGAACTGGATGAGATAATGAATCACGAACTGGTGCATGTAAAACAAAAACACTGGTTCGATCTTATTCTTGCCGAGTTGCTGCGTGTGTTACAGTGGATGAATCCATTTGCATGGATCTATTCCGGCTTTATCAGGCAGAACCATGAGTACCTTGCTGATGAGTCAGCACTGCAAAAAACCTCTGATCCTTCGGTTTACAAGGCGGTTCTGGCAAATCAGATACTGGG
>DIKJ01000219.1:4675-5348 GCA_002424525.1 Bacteroidales bacterium UBA5621
CCTGTAAACATTGAACTTGCAGCGAATGCAGCTCCGGCCGGAAATGATGTTACACAATTAAATCCACCTGTTACAAATGAACAGGGGACAACCATTACTGAAGAAATTACTGATCAGAAACAGGTTAAGGGAGTTGTTCTGAAAGAGGACGGGCAGCCCCTTGCGGGAGTTGACATAACAACTACAGGTGCAATGGGTAATGCATATGCTGTCACGACCGACAATGAGGGTCGCTTTGTACTGAACAACATTACTCCTGACCAGTCCCTTCTTTTCTTCTGCAGAGGGTACAGGCAGATGACTCTTAAGCCTGATTTCAGCAAGGAAATGAGTGTCCGGTTGGAAAGGGATCCGGAATATATGCCACCTCCACAGAGACCAGTCCCCATTGTCGTCATCGATGGCGTAATATCTGAGACACCCTATCCCGATGCGATGCGGGAGCTGGGATATGACCTTGGACCGGTAAGGCTTCTGCCGCCAAATGAGGCAACAGAGAAGTATGGAGAGAAAGCAGTTAATGGCGTTTATGAAGTTACCACCAGAAAGAAAGCACTTGAAATGGGTATCAGATCGCCTCTTCCCAGACTGGCCCCTGAAGATTATCCGACTTTCCAGGGTCAACGGCATACTGTTTTTAATGAATGGGTTGCAAGCCGGGTCAGATATCCGG
>DIKJ01000219.1:5487-5673 GCA_002424525.1 Bacteroidales bacterium UBA5621
AAACCTAAAAACCCCGATGTTGATTCTCCCTTACCTTTGAGTGTAACGGTAGGATTCAGGTTGCCGGATCAGATACTTAAAGATCCGCCTTATATTGTCGTTGAACAAATGCCGATGTATCCGGGAGGAGAAACAGAGCTTCTTAATTTCTTGAAGAACAATCTCGTTTATCCCGAGGCCGCAAAA
>DIKJ01000085.1 GCA_002424525.1 Bacteroidales bacterium UBA5621
CTGATGGCATTCTTCCTTATATACGAATCATCATATTCACTCAGCTTTCCTGCGGGGGTGTTTACCACAAGATTGATCACTCCGTTCTTTATTGCATCAACTATATTTGGGCGCCCTTCATGAACTTTGAGGATGAGATGAGCCTTTATTCCATGCTCATTAAGAAACATCCTGGTGCCGCCTGTCGACAGGATATTAAATCCCATATCCATGAAGTTGCGTGCAGTCTCAATAATCTTATTTTTGTCGCGGTCGGCAATGGTTATGAGAACGGTACCTTTTACAGGAAGGGAGGTCATTGTAGCTTCCTGCGATTTGAAGAATGCCATGCCATAATTGCCGGCCATACCGAGCACCTCGCCGGTCGATCTCATCTCAGGCCCGAGCAGGGGATCAATCGTTGGGAACATATTGAAGGGGAAAACAGCCTCTTTAACACCATAATGTCTGATATTCTGGTTCTTAAGATTAAAGTCAGCAAGTTTCTGCCCCAGCAGAATCTGTGTTGCGATCCTTGCCATGGAGATATTGCAGACCTTTGAAACCAGGGGCACTGTTCGGGAAGCCCTCGGATTGGCTTCGAGAATATAAACAACATCATTGTAAATTGCATACTGAATATTCATCAGACCAACGACTTTCATCTCCGTGGCAATCCGGCGGGTATATTCATAAATGGTTTTCTTGTGTTCTTTGGGGATGATCACCGGAGGGATTACGCATGCCGAATCGCCGGAATGTATTCCTGCATATTCAATATGCTGCATCACAGCAGGAACGAATGCATGCTCTCCGTCGGATATGGCATCGGCTTCTGCTTCAATTGCATCCTCGAGGAAAAGGTCTATCAGCAGTGGTCTGTCAGGGGAGACATCGACAGCTTCGGTAACGTACTGCCGGAGCATTTCTTCGTCAATTATGATCTTCATGGCTCTTCCGCCAAGGACATAGGAGGGCCTGACCATCAGGGGGTATCCTATCCTTTCAGCGATCACAAGCGCCTCCTTGAGTGTTGAGGCCATCCCCGATTCAGGCTGGGGTATCCCCAGTTTCTCCATCATATGCCTGAATTGATCACGGTCCTCTGCAAGGTCGATCGTCTCGGGTGTTGTGCCGAGTATCTTTACACCTGCCTCTGCAAGCTCACCGGCAAGATTCAGCGGTGTTTGTCCTCCAAACTGGACGATCACTCCTTCAGGCTTCTCCTTCTCGTATATGCTCAGGACATCTTCAGCGGTGAGCGGCTCAAAATAGAGCTTATCGGATGTGTCATAATCGGTGGAGACCGTTTCGGGGTTGCAGTTTACCATAATAGACTCATAGCCTGCTTCACGGATGGCAAATGCTGCATGAACACAGCAATAATCAAATTNNTCGATCCCCTGGCCGATCCGGTTGGGGCCGCCACCCAGGACCATGATCTTTTTCCTGTTACTCACCGTAACAGCATCTGGAGCATTATAGGTGGAATAGTAATAGGCGGCATTCTCAACGCCGCTGACGGGAACGGCTTCCCATGCTTCGGTTATACCTAGTGAAATGCGCCGTTGCCTGATCTCCTTTTCGGGAATATTCAGGATCTTTGACAAATATCTGTCTGCGAAACCGTTCTTTTTAGCCCGTGCAAGCTGTTCATCCGGTAAGTTTCCGCCTTTATACTGCAGTATCTGCTCCTCTTCCTCAACGATCTCCTTCATCTGGGAGATGAACCAGGATTTTATATGGGTTCTTCTGTGTAATTCCTCAATATCCGCGCCCTTGCGCAGTGCCTCATACATTATGAACTGCCTCTCGCTTGAGGGGTGTGTGAGCATGATCATCAGTTCATCGAGCGACTTGTTGTGGAAATTTTTGGCGAATCCCAGGCCATACCTGCCTGTCTCAAGCGAGCGGATAGCTTTCTGGAGCGCTTCCTTGTAGGTTTTTCCGATGCTCATCACTTCTCCGACAGCCTGCATCTGGGTGCCGAGTTTGTCTTCAAGCCCTTCGAACTTCTCGAAGGCCCAGCGTGCAAATTTCACAACCACATAATCTCCCGAAGGAGTATATTTCTCCAGCGATCCATCTCTCCAGTACGGTATCTCGTCAAGGGTAATGCCTCCTGCAAGGAGTGCGGAGATAAACGCAATCGGAAAGCCTGTGGCTTTTGAAGCCAGTGCCGATGAGCGCGATGTACGCGGATTGATCTCTATTACAACCACCCTGCCGGTGACAGGATCGTGAGCGAACTGAACATTGGTGCCGCCAATAACCTCAATGGCT
Organism: Bacteroidales bacterium UBA5621; assembly: GCA_002424525.1. Classification (GTDB taxonomy): domain Bacteria; phylum Bacteroidota; class Bacteroidia; order Bacteroidales; family VadinHA17; genus LD21. The sequence goes on from DIKJ01000085.1 coordinate 2,263, forward strand.
TCGGCAATGGAGTAGGAGTATTTCTGAAGGCGGTTTTGCAGTTCGGGACTGATGGTGAGCATGGGTGCCGTGCAGAATGAATCTCCGGTGTGAACCCCCATGGCGTCAACGTTCTCTATAAAACAGACGGTGATCATCTGGTTCTTCGAGTCCCTTACTACCTCGAGCTCGAGCTCCTCCCATCCCACGACTGACTCCTCGATAAGGACCTGATTGACAATGCTTACAGATAATCCCCTGCTGGCAACTGTCCTGAGCTCCTCGACATTATATACAAGGCCGCCTCCGGTCCCGCCCATGGTGTAGGCAGGCCTGACGACAACAGGATAACCAAGTTCCGCAGCCACAATTTCTGCGTCATCGACACTGTTAACAGCCTTGCTGTGACACATCTCAATGCCCAGCCGGTTCATCGTCTCCTTGAAAGCGGTCCGGTCCTCACCCCGTTCGATGGCATCAATATTAACACCAATCACTTTGACATTATATTCCGACAGAACTCCCTTTTTTGCCAGCAGTGAAGAGAGATTCAACCCTGTCTGGCCGCCAAGGTTGGGGAGAAGGGCGTCGGGCCGTTCTTTCTTTATTATCTCTGTCAGTGCATATTCGTTCAGCGGTTCAATATAGGTTGCATCGGCAATCCCCGGATCCGTCATGATAGTTGCCGGGTTGGAATTAACCAGAACAATTTTATATCCCAGCGACCGCAGGGCTTTACAGGCCTGTGTGCCTGAGTAGTCAAATTCGCAAGCTTGTCCGATTATGATGGGTCCGGAGCCTATAATCAGCACTTTTTCAATGTCTTCCCGTTTTGGCATAATAATATGTTATCCTGAAAATATGGCCCGCAATTTAGAAAATCAATTTGACTTTGGAAAAATTACTGCAGGAACTTTGCAGGTCTGTTATGCGATTAATGTGGTAATTATCTCGTAACTTTATGGGGAATCGTGCAGAATGCAACGTTTTAAATACGGATAAAACCTTTAAATAACTGATTATGAATAAAAAATCTTCAAAGACTTTGAGCCGCAGGGGTTTCATCGGCACCACTGCCGCTGCGATGGCAGGATTGACGATAATACCGCGTCATGCAGTATCGGGGCTTGGATACAGAGCTCCCAGCGATAAGCTCAACATTGCCTGTGTCGGCATTGGTGGGATGGGCAGGAGCAATCTTGTGAACGTGGCAAAGAGCGAAAACATCGTTGCTTTGTGTGATGTCGACTGGCGGGGACAGACCCTCAAGGTTTTTGAAACCTATCCGGGGGCGAAGCAGTACAGGGATTATCGCATAATGCTTGACAATCAGAAAGAGATCGATGCGGTAATAGTTGCCACATCAGATCATACACATGCGGTGATCAGCATGGAATCCATGAAGAGGGGAAAGCATGTATTTACACAGAAGCCTCTCACACACACCGTTTATGAGGCAAAGGTTCTGACAAAAGCTGCGGCCGAATATAAGGTTGCCACACAGATGGGTAACCAGGGGCAGGCCAGCGACGGTTCCAGGAGGCTCCGTGAAATGATATGGGACGGGGTAATCGGTCCGGTAAGGGAGGTTCATGTCTGGACCGACCGCCCCAATAACGGACTATTCAAAACTTACTGGCCGCAGGGCGTTGCGCGTCCTGATGATAAACCCCCGACACCTGCGGAGCTGGACTGGGACCTGTTTGTCGGTCCGGCACCAACGCGTCCGTATCATCCTGCTTATCATCCCTTCAGATGGAGGGGCTGGTGGGATTTTGGCACGGGAGCCCTCGGAGATATAGGCTGTCACTCGCTGGATCCGATATTCAGGGCCCTGAAGCTGAAGTACCCGACATCTGTACAGGCGGTCTCGACACTGGTAAACAACGAAACCTATCCGCTTGGCTCAATTGTTAAATATGAATTCCCGGCACGGGAAGCAATGCCTCCGGTGAGCCTGACCTGGTACGACGGCGGCCTTCGTCCATTGATACTGCCGGAACTGGAGGCAGGAATGAAAATGGGAACGGGAGGAACACTCTATGTGGGCGACAAGGGTAAAATTCTGGATGATACCATACTCCCTTCTTCGCTGCGAAAATCGTATGTGCCACCCGCTCCGACAATACCTTCATCGCCAGGGCATGAGGAGGAGTGGATACTTGCCTGCAAAGGAGGAGCACCTGCCGGGTCAGATTTCAGCTGGGCCGGTCCGCTTACCGAAACCGTGCTCCTGGGGAACATTGCCCTGAGAATGGAATTGAAGGAGAGGCTGAGCGGACTGATCCTGAAATGGGATCCGGACAAATACAGCTTTACCAATATGCCTGATGCGGATAAGTTCCTGCACTGCGAATACCGTAAGGGCTGGAGCTTGTAGGAAATTATTTATGTAATTTGCAGTCAGGCCGGGGCATCGCTCCGCGATAACAGAGGCTTCTGAACCGCGGAGCGGTTTCATCACTGCTAACACAGAACCACCCCCCCGTTCCCTCCTGCAACCGCGGAGCGGTTACACCTGACCATAACAGCCATTATTCCTAAAATACTTTTCACCCTGCAAAGCTTCTGCTTTAGATAACATGCGCTAAACATTTTGACTTTTAGATTGTTATTTACTGAAAGAGCCTGTTTTTTACAAAATGTTGATAATTAAGGCTTTTGAGGTTAATAACTAAATGATGTTTTGTACTATGGAATAAGAGGATTTGGTTTAATTTGCATAAAATGTTTAATAAGACCCATAATATCCTCCTATCATTAAAACCATTTAAAAGATTAATCAGGAAGATAAATTAAATGTTATTACCAAAGCCGGACTAATGGGTACTCAGATTCCGGGAATAGACTCAAAAATGAAAAAACCGCTCTTTATAATACTATTTCTCTTATTTGCTTTCCGGGCTTTAGCTCCCGATCAGAAAGCTTTGTTTATCACATCCCCGCCTCCTGTTGAACCTTTTGAAAAACTTATCCAGGCCGTAATTATGGTAGAGTCGAAAGGGGATACAATGGCATATAACATGATTGAACAGGCCGCCGGATTATTCCAGATCCGCCCTATCAGGGTTTTAGATTACAATATAAGGACAGGCAGTCTCTATACGCTCACGGACATGTTTGATTATGAGATATCGAAAAAGATATTCCTCTATTATGCCTCGCAGATAGGACCGTACAACTTCGAACGTATAGCGAAAAACTGGAACGGTTCAGGCGTAAAGACCCTTGATTACTGGAACAGGGTCAGGAAGCACCTTTAGAAGATAGCTCAGAGCGCAGGCTTTGCCAGCCATAGCTGGACGAAGGACAGCGACGGCTGG
>DIKJ01000139.1:0-7562 GCA_002424525.1 Bacteroidales bacterium UBA5621
TGAATATCTTCCAGCAGTTTCTCTCCTGAAATTTCAATACTTTCAGGAAGCTGCCCCACGGAACCCTGAATTTCTTTAAACAAGGTGTTGAAAGGAACATCAAATGGCGGTAATGATATTGACTTTTGATTGAAAAATTCTTTCTGATCATATTTCTTATCGCCCATTTCCCTGATGGCGTTGACCTTAGCTTCAAATATCTTCAACTTTTCATTTATACCTCGTTCAATAATCAGAATAATTTCCTGATATGATTTCTCAATTTTTGTGGTCAGCCGGCTTTTAAGCGAGTAAAATATGAAATCGAGATAAGTTTTATTGACATGATTAACCATAAAATGGATCCACAAATCGGGGAATTCAGCAACTGACTTTTCAAGTTCACCTTTCTTTTTATCGAAAAGCTTAAATCTTCTGCTTAATAAATTTGCCTGCGGACTTTCAATAATCTGGCTGAAGCTTTCAAGGTCTCCGGTAAGTTCATCGAGCATTTTATGGCTTTGATGATAAAAAAGTGCCTGATTTTCTGATTTCAGATTTAAGACCAGGGCAGACATTTCTTCTCTTTTAATATCTATTTCGCTGTTGGTCAATTTCCCTGAAAGTGCTTTCTCAAGCGCCAGCAGGTTTCCGTTTAAGAGTTCTTTTATGCCTGAAAAAGCTTTTAAACTTTGAATTACATAATTCTCGTAAAATTGCCTGATATATTTGAGCCGTTTATAATAGAGGAAAAATACGGCTGCAGGGTGCAGATTAATTGTAACGCTTATCTTCTTTCCTGAAATACTGGTCCAGCCAATTTTTACGGCCCGGTTTATCTGCCTGAACAGATTAACAGTTCTCAGGTCCCTGAAATCATTTTTGTCAAATTTTAACCGGATATGTTCAGGAAGATTGTGCACCGAATTGCCTGTTGCGGCAATTAGCTGCATAATGCCTTTGTCCAGAATTTCCAGCTCCTCTTTCAGATTATTGTCTTTGAAATTTGCCAGCTCCTTTTGGGCCTGAAAGGAAAAATCATTCAGGATTTTCAATTGTTCCCAATGCTTTTCCATATCATCTTCAAGCTCATTAACCTGTATCAATTTCTTTATTGATCTGTCAACAAGGCCTGATAATTGATCGAGATAATTATTACGGCTTTCCCGGATACCAAAAAAAGCAGTATCAATTAGCAAACGGGTATGCTTATCAAGAACTTCTGCCAAATTGTAAACGGTATTGTAAACAATGCTGGTTTTTGAAAGCTGAAGATTCTTCAGAATAGGTTCAACTTTCATAATATCATCATTATACAAGTGATTTGTACTTTCAGGAGTAACAGATTTTGAAATCACGTTTACCTCCTCAAAACTTGTTGATGCATGAATTAACAGGCACGATTTCAGGCTTTCCGTCACACTGTTGGCATGGGCCACAATGTCTTCCAGTTTTTTATCGGTTAACCCGGACAGTTCAGCAAGAGTCAGGTCAGTATCTTCCGACTCAGAGCGTATCACTTCATTTTCAGGTAATTTATCGGGATTGGCAACCACTTTTATGCTTGCCCTGATCCGGTAACTATCAACCATCTGCCCAAGAATGGCATAATATCTATCTGTATTTTTACTTTCAAGGTTAATGGCCAAAATTCGTATCTCAGCATGTCTCCATTTTGGCGTAACTGTTATGAATCGAATAAGATGCAGGGCAAGCGCGAGGTTCCGTCCTTCCCCACTCCACCAAAAGTCGATTCTTTTGTGATTCCCGAAACCATTCTTTCTATCATAACTCAAAAAAGCAAGGTTGTAATCCAGTTTGTTAAGGGTATGCAGCAGGACTTCCCATTTTTTCGGATTAGTTATGTTTTTCGACCAGCCCATCAGGATTGTATTTGGCTCGAAACCAGAAAAACCGTAAATCCGGCTGATCATCGCCATGCCTTCGTACACATTGCGGCAATTATGTTTTCGGGTAATAATATTAACATTATCGCCAAATGTTTCCATACTCACCCTTGCTGTTTTATCAAACAACAAGTCCTCATCAGGATTTTCAACCAGTTCAAAATTGGTGAAGATGCCCAGCTTCCCTACCAGCGCTGTTCCGATTTCAATAAGGTATGGCCGGGTGCCCGAACCTCCGCTAAACAGGATGACATTAGGTCGCCAGTTGCGAGTATTGAAGTTACTTTTAGAAAGTTGTAACAAGCCTGTTTTCACCAGCGATAACCAGATACTCGACTGGGTATCTCCTGAATGCAGCTTAAGCTCTTTGTTTTTCAGGTAAAAGAAAAGTGCCAGCAATACTACCGTAGCAATACCTAAGGCCATGATATCCAATTGGATCATTACAATTATACAGGCAAGCGCACCAATAATGCTAACAATACGCGGAATTTTAAACGATGGCCTGAAATCGCTGCTTGCCCAACTTTCAACAGTATATGTAATGTTCAGAAAACCATAAGTAATGATGAAGAAAATGGTAACGATGCGGGCAATGGTGTTCAAATCACCTATGAGAATGCCTGCCTGTGCAATGATGAATGTAAGTAACAGTGCATTTCGCGGTTCGTTTGAAGCCCCGAATCCTTTACTGAAAAAGAAAGGGGCGATTCCGTCTTTTGATACCGCCTGCATAATGCGCGGTGCTCCCATAATACTTCCAAGAGCCGATGAAAGTGTTGCGCCGAGAATTCCGGCAATTACTAATTGTGGTATCCATGAAATCTTGAAAAGGATGTTGGTATCGTTTACCAGCATTGTACTATTTACAGTATATGATAAGAAGACTGCCAATCCGGTATATACAGTCAGCCCAACCAGGATAGCAGCAATAGTTCCGAGCGGAATGTCTTTTCGGGCATCTTTCAGATCGCCCGACATAGAAACACCTGCCTCAAACCCGGTCACGGCCGGAAAGAAAATAGCAAACAGGGTAATCCAGGGAAGAGCTGATGGAATCTCTTCCAACTGGGAAACAACAGGCGGGAAGTCATGCTTGCCAAGGAATACAGACAATAGCGAAAGCGACATAATCGTGAGAATGATGTACTGTGTTTTAATGGCCAGCGAAGTGCTGATAAAGGTAAGGATGGTGACCAGAAGAAGAATGACAGATCCCGCAATACGAATGGTAGTCACATTTACTTCAAAGCCGAAATATCCGAGAAATACCTCCGCGAAACCGATAAGGTACAAACTCACACTGAACGATAACCCGACAAAAAGCGCCCAACCAAGAGTTCCTCCTATGGGAAGGCCAAGACTGCGTGAAATGATGTAGTAAGTTCCACCGGTTTCCACCTTTTTGTCGGTGGCTATGGATGCAACGCTAAGGCCAGTACTTGTTGAAATAACATGTGCTACTAAAATGATTGCCAGCGTAGCCAAAAGTCCTGCCTGCCCAACTATCCATGGCAACCGAAGGTACATGATAACACCCAGCAACGTCAGGATCGAAGGTGTAAAAACCCCGCCAAATGCACCAAATTTTTTAGCTTTTGCCATGTATTAACTCATGCTGTTTTTGATATCTCGTTATAAAGTTAAGCATTTTCAGGAATCCTGATGAACAGTAAATTCAAATTCATCCACCAGCTGTTGGCTGAAGCCAACGGCAATTGAGGGAATCATAAAATAATCTCACCTCATCTTATTAACTCGTCAATCAGAATTGATTTGACATTGTTTGAATGTAAATGTAACTTTACAGGATTAATCCTTAACCTGAATGGTTTATTCTATCTGTTTCTATGTTTCAACTCATCACAATTCATTTAAACTATGAAAGCACTGAAAAAAATTCTCAAGATATTCCTGTTAATTCTTGCTATTCTGATAACTGGCTTTATTGGACTTCTTGTTTATGCAAAGGTTACAGACTATAAACCTGGAGAGAAGGAGATAATTGCCCAGCCTGAAAATCCTTCTGTACTGAAAGATTCACTCAGTATTTCTCTTTTAACCTGGAATATCGGATATGCAGGATTGGATAAGGATATGGATTTTTTCAAAGATGGCGGCACAAAAGTAATTACACCAAAAGATAATTACCTGGAAAATATTTCCGGAATCGGGGATTTCTTATTGAATAACGACACAGTTGATTTTATCCTGATACAGGAAATTGATCGTGACAGTAAAAGAAGCTATCGTGTTGATCAATTTGAGAAAATAGCTGGTATACTTTCCGATCATAATCCATTCTTTGCAAAAAACTATGATGTCTTTTTCGTTCCCGCTCCACCTGCAAAACCTATGGGAAAGGTTGTTTCAGGAATAGCTGCTTATTCAAAATACACTCCTGTTTCTTCAATAAGATATTCCTTGCCCGGGGATATGGGTTTCCCGACTCAGCTTTTTTATCTCGACAGATGTTTTATGGTCAACAGATTCAGGATTGAGAATGGTAAAGAATTGGTAATTATCAACACCCATAACGAAGCATTTGATGAAGGTGGAAATATAAGGAAGGCTCAGATGGAAAGTATTAAGGAATTTGCTTTAAATGAATTTAATACAGGCAACTATGTAATAGTAGGCGGAGACTGGAACCAATACCCTCCGGATTTTAAACCTGCGTTTTCAGCGAACAAGGTATTTACCGGTAAAATTGGGAATTTTAACCTCACGGGAATAGAATCAGATTACATGCCGGGTGATTGGCAATGGATTTATGATCCTGCAACACCATCTGTCCGAACCCTCATTGCAGCATACGACCCTGCTGCAACACCCACAAGTGTTTGTGACTTCTTCCTGATTTCACCTAATCTGGAATCTGTTTCTGTAAAATGCCATCACCTTGGTTTTACAAATTCAGATCATAATCCTGTTATAATTAAGGTAAAGCTTAAATGAACACAAAAGGCTCTGACTCCAGCCAGTTATAAATCATTAAAATCCTTGCCGTTGGCTGCCTGGTAGAAGTCTGAAATATTAAGGGATGTTCCTTTTTTCAGCCTTCCAGGCGGGATTCTGAGAAAGCCCGCAAGGATCACCTGTGAACATCCTGCCTGCTTCATTATCACCTTTCAACTGCCATTGGAACCAGGCTGTAGCTACCCTGGCAAATTCACCGCCATGTGGCTGACCGATTTTACTTACTGAGTGTGTGCTAAAATAACTTAATCTTTACCACTGCTTCCTTTAATCCGGGTGATTTTGCCGTCAGGGTAATTGTACCTTTTCCTCCCTTGCAGGAGCGAACAATAACAAGTGCCATACCATTGAAAGCTTTGCGGCTGGTTGAAGGGAATGGCGTCATATCTGTCTGATCGCCGTTATCTGTTACAAGTGCATCCAGAAAGCAACAGGTATCCTGATATACAAAGAGCTGCAACCCCCGGATAAAAGTTATAAGTACCATATCTGCAAATGATACAGGTATAAAGGAATAATCTAATCACACTTACGATAAAAATGTCTGGGAAGGCTCTATGATTATCTGATAAAGTATCTCAAAGAAATGGTTATCCCCATTGAGCTGGCAGCGGTTTTTTCACTCCCCTCCATAAAGCTTCTTAACTGATTTTCATGAGTCGACAGGTGAAAAGGTGTAAGAGGAGGGTATGCTGAAATATCTGAAAGCATCTTCTTATAAAACACGCCAAGCGAAATCTGAAATTGCCTTTCAGTACGAAAATAAAAACCTCCGGAGACAAATAATTCTGGATTAAGGGTCTTCACTTTCAGTTCTCCGCTTTTTTCAATCTCCACATTGCTTTTAAACCCTTCGTATGGTATATCATGCAAGAGTACATTATAAGCAGGATAATACCCCGTGTATGTAAAAGTTCCTGAACTTGAATAGTTTTTACCAACAGGAATTGCCAGATTCATACCGCTTTGAGCAAAGATACCTATTGCCTTGCCGAAAGGAAATTGAAGTGTGAGGATTAAAGGTACTTCGAGATAATATATTTTCTGAGTCTCATCAATATCTTTACCCGAAATTCTTCGTTCATAGCTTTCATCTTCTGAATCAACAGTATCAAGACTATTTGAATAGGTATCCAGGTAAAAATTAGTAATATAGGGACTCAATCCAACTCCCGTGGATAATCCGACGTATTTTGAAAAGAAGTATCCCGCATCGACTGATATGCTAAAGGAGTTCTTCCTTGTCATTACAATCCCGGATATTACAGATGTCCCGTCAATTGAAATATCAGTTTGTGCCGGACCTCCGGTAATACCAATAAACCAATGATTCTGTCTCCCGGATTCGTTGCTTGCACTTTGAGATTGCGAATTTGCCTGAAACAGTATAAGGAGAATTAAACACGAAGAGAAACCTTTACTAAGAGTCTTTATCAGTTCCATGGCCTTCATTTATTTAATAACCATAAATTTCCCCATATATAAATAAACCTCGCTGACCACCACCTTAATTACGTAAAACCCCTTATCGAGGTTGCTGGTTGTGATTTCTTCAAAAAATTCATAATCTGATTTTTCAGTTCTGAGGTTCATTACTTCTTTCCCGGATGCATTAATAATTTTGATACTGGCTGACCCTGTAGGGAGATCATTGAAGCTGATCTTAAAGGAGCTTTTTGCAGGATTGGGATATACCAGAACGGATATCGGGTCTCCCATTTTTATTTCATTCGACATGGCTTTACATCCGTTCCTGTCAGTTGCTTCAACCGCATATACTCCGGGAGCTTTTGATGTCAGATAAAACTGTCCATTGGCGCCAGTTATTGAAGTTGCACCATTAAACCACTGATAGCCTGTAAACAGGTCACCAACATTTGAGCATATCAGGACATCATCCCATTTGATATAAATCTGTGGAATAACGCCTGGATATATGGCGGCAGCAGCAAATGCTTCCACCACCCTTTTCCCTTCTGACTTTTCAAGAGTATATTTTACTGTGTATGATCCGGCAATACTTGAACCCGGTGTTATAGCTCCTGTTACAGGATCAATATCCAATCCTTCCGGTTGTGCGCTGAAAGTTCCACCTGATGAACCGGATAAAGATACATCCTGAACACCAGCAGAGGGACACCACGGATACCCGGAATATGAAATGGAAATGGTTTCATCCTGCGTAACCGTTACCACGATATCACCTACTACCTGCCCGGTAACGGTTATCGTCGCCACCCTTGGAACAAATCCTGTATTTGCCTGGTAGGTAGCTATAATTGTTCCGTCGCCTGTTCCAGATGGTGTAACGCTACACCATGTCTGGTCGCTGGTCACGTTCCATGATACATCAGCAACAACATCAAAGCTTGTCGTCCCTGAAGAAGAGCTAACATCCTGATTGAGGGGTGTAACAGTCATATGGCATTTGATCCCTTTGGAAAGCGATTCCTGTGAAAACAAAAACAATGCATTGGCAGGGAATAAGAATGCAATGATCAGTAGTTTAACCAGATTGGCTTTCATGTGATTGAAATTAAATTCATTATAGAGCAATCCGCAAAGACTTTGATCCTTTAAAATAATTGCTTATTGCCCGTTTACTGCTTATTACTAAATATTATCATCCAAAATAATCACTACCAAATTAAGATCATATTTTTGAAATACCTAAATATCTGTCAAATAGATAAGTCT
>DIKJ01000139.1:7645-15944 GCA_002424525.1 Bacteroidales bacterium UBA5621
AAATAAGGATTTTTCGTTGTCTTATTTCATTCCAAAAATCAGCGGGAATCCAAAGACTACAAAAAGTATCCAGATCAGGTAAACAGGCAGATATTTCGCAATAGTTAACTCAACCTCCCTGATCGAATCTTTTTTGAAATTAATCTTGTACAGATCTATGATTATCCAGGCTAAGTTGGCTAAAATCAGAACATTCGAGCCAAGCACAGCTAACCTGTTTGGTGTTATGCCAAATGCCCCCAGCCGGTAAAAAATTGCTGATAAGGCAATTAAGTCAATGATTACAGTTACAATCGAAAGAATAAACAGGATCATCTCATTGAATCTATGTTTTCTGAGGATGGATGTTTCAGAGACTGAAAAGACAATTACAGCCATAACTCCTAACAGCATAATATTAAATATCAATAAGAATTCACGGTCGCTGTACGGATTCTTACCTGAGATTGCCAGAGCTGTCAGGTATATTATTGCCGTGAGCAAAACCAGCGGGCTGAAAATATTGGCTATTATGGGGGCGATCTTATTGGTTAATGCTGTATAGTTTTTTATAATATATGTAGCAACTATTGGCACGGAAACTGCCCCGACTATTACAATATTTTCCATGTAAAAGTTTTCAATGCTGATGCCAATGGCTTCAAACAACCCAATGGTAATCCCGGTCAGAATCCCACCTGCAATGATTATTAGTGCCATCAGAATTGCCAGATCGCCATTATATCTTATGAATCCTATCCGCCTGAGTTTATCCTTTAAATCAAAATCTATAAAAACAAGTCCGAAAATGCACCACATCAGAAGAGGCAGATGAATATACACGAGATTAACTGAGGCACTGTTATCAGCTGATGGTAATAGATTAACGTATGTTGCCAGGATCAAAAATGTGGTCAGAATCAGTGCAAGTTTTTTTATTTCAAATAACCTTTCAGTCCAGACTATATAGATAGTTAATCCCAGGAAAACAATTATCGCCGCATTCTTTTCATAAAACATGAAATCATCGAGACCGACACTTAAAATATCCGGTATTTTAATAAGAAATCCGGCTGTAAAGCACGCTGCAATTAATATTAAAATATCCGCCAGATTAATGGAATTTACCTTATCCGGTTTTTTGTCATAATCCAGCCTGATTCTCCAGTATTCAGACAATCCGGATTTTCCGATCTCCGGGTAAACCTCTTCAAAACCAGATTCGAAACCGTTTTTGTCGTCACGATACAACTGTTCAAGTTTTTCCGGATCGTTGATGAATTCTTTGATTTTTGCTTTCATTGGTTATTGCGGTTATAATTACAAAGAATAAATAACTCAAGTTGCCGGGTGCTGCCTGCCCTTAGATTAAATACAAGAAACTATTGCTTCCTTATAAGGCCCTCAAGAGCTTTCAAATGTTGTCTGAATCCGGCAATGCCCGTTTCAGTTGCCGAGTAGCTTGTATTTGGTTTGCGGCCGATGAATTGCTTGTTTACCTTTATCATCCCCTTCTCCTCCAATGCCTTCAGATGACTGGCAAGGTTACCGTCGGTTACGTCCAGAGCCTCTTTCAGGCTGTTGAAATCATATGATTGGTTCACCATTAAAACTGACATGATCCCTAGCCTGATCCTGCTCTCAAAAATCTTGTTTATGTTCGCAATAAGATCCTTCATGCCCCGTATCTTCTGTACATTGCCGCTCCGTAGATTATGTGAAGTATGCCAAAACCGAATATCCAGAATATGAGACCCCAGCCCGGAACAAATGCTGATGTGAGTCCGGTAATTATCTCCAGCAGCCCGAGGTAAAAGATCTCGCCAAAGGTGAATTTTCCGGCATTTACGAGCGCCAGGCCGTAAAAAATGAGGAAACAGGGAACGATCAGCTGTAAATGACTCTGAACCAGTAGCACAATAATGAAAACACCTCCTGTTATCAGAGGTATGAGAAGGTTTATCAGCAACCTTTTTGAAACCGGGGTCCAGAAATTCTTCCCATCCTTCCTGGCCTTTCTTAACGAAAACCAGAGGGCAAACAGCACAGAAAGCACAAGCACTGCGGCGGCATCTGCCATAAGCAGCCATCTGACGGAAAAAGTCTCATTGCGCGGCAGGCTCCTGAAATATTCATCGTACTGAATGCTCCCACTGTCAAGAATAAGAAAATAAGCAACAAATGCTCCGGCTAATGCCGTAATCCCGGCAAAAAGTCCCGAAAGGCCGCTGAGAGAAAGAAATCTTGTAGACTCTTCCATCATCTTCCTGATCGCCTTTATATCCTCTATGGATTGTAAATCATCTTTCATAATAAAAGTACTTTGAGTTACAAAGTTAAATAATATTTTACTGAAATGCAAGTTTTTTTTAATATAGAATTTAGTTGCCGGTTGATTGAACATTCATTCACCACCCCCATCTCTTTAGTTCCGGTTGCCATAGAAAGGGGTCACTAAGGTAAGCACAAAGGATCCACGAAGGATTTTTTCAACACCAAGAGTGTGTTTATAAGTTTAATTTTAAGTTTGATATTTCTCCCCGCTTTTCTTACATTTTTCAAACATTTATTTTAGTTTCGCCATATATCACTTTTCTATGAAGGTTCTCGTACTGTATAATCTTGATCCCGGATGGAACGTATTGGAAATCAACGATGCCCGAAAATCCGGCGAAGCGGTCTTTGAATCGCTGAAAGAAGAAGGAATTGAAACATATATTGAGGAACTGAACGACCCATATCTGGGAAAACTCCTCGACAGATACAATCCGGACAATACTATTGTTTTTAACCTCTGTGAAACACTGTCCGGTATCCAGCACAGCGAAAGCAGGGTTCTGGAGATCATTGAATCCATGGGATTCACATATACCGGGAACATGCCGGAGGTTATTGAAATGAGCTACGACAAACAGAAGGTGAAAAGTATTCTTGATTCGCTGGGTATCAGAGTTCCTTACGGAGCAGTACTTGCCCCTGAAGAGGCCTCCAACTGGACCCTCTTCCCTGCTATTGTGAAACCTTCGCGTGAACATTGCAGTCTTACCATCACAGAAAAATCTGTGGTTTACGATACAGATTCCCTCCGGCACCAGATTATGCTGGTGAACAATGAGCTGAAACAGCCTGCCCTTGTAGAGGATTTTATTGACGGACGTGAATTTCACGTGTCAGTTTGGAACAATGAATCCCCCGAGATATTGCCTCCTGCAGAGATGGATTTTTCGGCTTTCCGCGAAGCCAGGGAAAGACTGTGTACGTACGACTCGAAGTTTTTGCCCGGATCTGACCATTATGACAAGATAGAGACTCTGATACCTGCCCCGCTTGACGAAAAACTTCTTAAAAACCTCGAAGAAAAAGTCCTGACAGCGTGGAGGGGATTCGGGTGCCTCGACTATGCCCGGTTTGATTTCCGCCTGCGCGATGATAAGTTCTATCTCCTCGATATAAATCCCAACAACGATATCAGTATTGATACCAGCTTCGCGCTGGCGGCAGAAATGACCAGTTATTCATACAGCCGGATGGTAAAGCGGATCGCAATGATGGCAGCCGAAAGACACCCGGTTTTTGGAGAAAGACTCTCCTTGCTCCGAAAAGAGGCCAGCTGAGATCAGATCTTTATGATCCTTACTGCCGACAGCTTGAACGGAGCTATACGGCTGTAGGGATCCAGTTCATCTCTGGTGAGACGGTTGACCTGCGATTCCGTAAAGTGCCAGGGCATGAACATCTCTCCTTCGAGTACTTCCTCCGAAATTCTGACGGTCGTTTCCAGTTCACCCCGGCGCGACTCTATCCTCACCCTGGCACCGTCTTCGAGGTCGTATCTTCCGGCGTCGCCGGGATGGATCTGCACAAATGACTCATCGACGAAATCCCTCAGTACTTTTGTTCTCCTCGACATGGTTGCGGTATGATAATGATAAAGAAGTCTTCCGCTGTTGAGCATCAGGGGGTAGTCTCCGTCAGTTTGCTCATTCTGGGGAACATATTCAACCGGGAACAGTCTGCCCCGGCCCGTGGGTGTGTTGAATCCGTCGAGATACAGTGTCGGTGTGCCGGGATGATCCCTGCCGGGACAGGGCCATTGTATGCTTCCCTGCTCAAGCCTGTCATATGATATACCTGCCATAATCGGGGTTACTCTAGCCAGCTCATCAAATATTTCGTCCTCATTCCGGTATTCAGGCATTGGCCAGCCCATCCTGCCTGCAAGCTCATGTATTATCTTCCAGTCCACCCTTGCTTCACCGGGGCATTCCACAGCTTTTCGCCCCCTCAGCACCCTTCTGTCGCTGTTCACGAAAGTACCTTCCTTTTCGGCCCACGATGAGGCAGGCAATACCACGTCGGCAAAACTGGTTGTTTCTGTAAGGAAAATATCCTGAACGACTACAAACTCCATCCTCTTAAGAGCCTCTTCCGTATGATTAAGATTGGGATCGCTTATCATGGGGTTTTCTCCCATAATGTATATTCCTTTTATCCTGCCGTCATAGCCAGCCTGCATGATCTCAACCGTCGTCAGTCCCGGTTCCGGTGAAAGGGATTCATAGGGAACACCCCACACCTCTGCAACCCGTCGCCGGTTATCGTCATTTTTAACCGGCATATACCCCGGGTAGTTTAAAGGTGAGCAACCGACATCGGTGGCTCCCTGGACGTTGTTCTGGCCCCTGGGCGGATTGATTCCGCACCTTTCGCGGCCCACCTGACCAGTAATGAGCATCATGTTGATTAAGCAGAACACATTGTGTGTTCCTGTAACCTGCTGGCTCATACCCATTCCTGTTGCGATCATCGCTGTTGGCGAAGTTGCATAAAGCATGGCAGCCAGGCTCAGGCTTGCGGCCGGCACTCCGGTAATCTCCGTTACATATCCGGGGGTATACCTGGCCGTCAGCTCCTCAAGCTCCTTAAAAGCCTCCAGTCCCCCCTCCACCCGTTCCTCAATGAATTTCCTGTCTGTCCAGCCATTCTTTATTATTATGTGAACCAGCCCGTTAAGTAGCGCTATATCGGTACCAAGCTTAGGCTGCAACCAGACAGTGGCATAACGCACCAGCGGGGTCCATTTAGGGTCAACAACGATTATTTTCTGCCCTTTAACAGCACCCCGTTTCACATACGTTGCCGTTATGGGATGGGTGTCTATAATATTGTTCCCGATAACAAACAGGCAGTCTGTAGTTTCAAAATCCTCGACGGGATTACTGCCGGCACCGTCGCCGATAGCCTTCAGAATGGCGGTGACGGTCGATGCATGGCAGAGGCGTGTACAGTAATCGATATTGTTGGTGCCGAAGGCTGTACGGATGAATTTCTGGAACAGGTAGTTGTCTTCATTGGAGCATTTTGCCGAGGCATACCCTGCAAGTGCATCGGAGCCATATCTGTTCCTTATATCCGTAAACCGTTCTGCTATCAGGCCAAGTGCCTCATCCCAGGTTGCCTCCTTAAACGAACCATTGCGCTTGATCAGAGGCCTGGTGAGCCTGTCAGGACTATGCACGAATTCATACCCGAACCGTCCCTTGACACATAGTCGGCCATCGTTGGGTGAGACACCCTCAACACCGTTGCTTCTCACTATCCGGCCATCCTGCACCAGAAGCTCAATCTGGCAGCCAACACCACAATAGGGACAGGTTGTAACCACCCCTGACCCGATCTTTTCAAGATTGATAACATCACGGTTGGGTTTTTCAACAATCGCGCCTGTAGGGCATAGCTGGATACACTCACCGCATCCGTCGCACTCACTCCCGCCCCATATTCCGGTTCCGGCAATGATGAAGGAATTAATACCTCTGTCGGTAAAAGAGAGTACGTTCTTCCCCTGAACCTCATCACACGCTTTTATGCACCGAAAGCACTTAATGCACTTTGAAGGATCATAGGTCAGTACCGGGGAGGAGTCGTCCTTTTCGAATTTAAGTTTCTCCCAGACTGGCTTAAAATACCTGTTCTCCGGGCTATCGAGTCCGTACCTTTGGACAAGCTCCCTCAGCTCATCAGGATAGGTGCCGTCATAAGCATCGTTGTGCTCATACAGAAGGTAGTCCAGGAGAAGTTTTCTCGTAGCCTCAAGCTCCCGGTCAAAGGCTGTAACCTTCATTCCTTCAGCTACCTTTACGGTACACGAAGTAATCAGACCTCTCATCCCCTCTATTTTTACCAGGCAGAGCCTGCATGCCCCGGTGGGTGTCAGCTTGCGGTGATAACACAATCCGGGAATGGCAATCCCGTTCCTGCGGGCAATCTCCAGAAGATTAGAATCATCAGGCGCCTCAATCGTTCTGCCGTCAATTGTGAAGGTAACCATCTCTTTCGCTTGTAACATTTTATTATTCTGTCGCTATCGACTCACTAAAATGCCTTTGAAGTGTTTCGAGCGGGAGTATTGGTGACTGTCCGAGAGGGCATAGTGAGCTTGTTGCCATCTGACGGGCATGGTTCACCATCTCTTCAAGAATAGATATTCGCGGGTCGTGACCAGCTCCGGGCATCTCCAGTGACCGTTCGTGAATATATGTTGTACCGATACGACATGGTACACATTTGCCGCAGCTTTCATGCCTGAAAAATCTCAGGATACTCTGCATCAATGGTATAAGCTTTCTGCCACTGCCAACGACAATCACTGCCCCTGAACCCAGTGTGGCGCACCGTTCTTTCAACCGTTCATAGCATAATGAAAGATCATTACATGAGTATGGGACAAATGTCCCTGCAGCACCACCCAGCAGAACGGCTTTCCATGGCTTTCCGTTGCGCGTTCCTCCTGCGAGGTCATTAATCAGGTCATCGAGTATTACCCCTGCATCCACTTCATAACAACCCGGATTTCTAACATCTCCGCATACCGAGAATATTTTGGTGCCCGGTGTACTCTCAGTTCCTGAGGACCTGAACCAGGCGCTTCCGTGTTCGATGATTCCCGGCAGATTGGCCAGGGTCTCTACATTGTTGACCAGTGTCGGTTTACCCCATAATCCCTTTTCGGCCGGAAAAGGCGGCTTAATCCTGGGATAACCCCTTTTCCCCTCGAGAGACTCCAGCATGGTAAGCTCTTCACCGCACAGGTATGACCCGGCACCAGGTTTAATCTCCAGGTCAAATGAAAATCCGCTTCCAAGTATGTCTGTGCCGAGGTATCCCCGGTCATATGCCTGACTTATGGCATTCTGAAGCCTGTTGATCGAATCGTAGTATTCGCCTCTGATATATATGTATCCCCTTTCAGAATCAATGCCGTAAGCCGCAATAATCATCCCTTCGATCAGCAGGTGAGGGTTTGTCTCCATAATGGCCTTGTCCTTGAATGTTCCGGGCTCTCCTTCGTCTGCATTGCAGACCACATATCTTATTGTTCCGGCATCCTTGCCGGCAGCTGCCTGCTTTTTTGTTCCGGTGGGAAAGCCGGCACCCCCCCTGCCCCTGAGGCCGGAGGCAACCACCTCCTCTACCACCTTACCAGGTGTTCCGGCAAGAGCCATTGACAGGCCCTTGTACCCACCTGCATTAATATATTCTGCTATACTGCCCGGGTCAATAACACCTGAGTTTCTGAGGATAATGCGTTTCTCTCTGATCATTTCCGTTCGTTTTGCATCATTCTAAACTCTTTTAATACGGACTCCAGCGATTTACGGGTCAGGTTTCCGTACACCCTGCGGTTTACCATCATTGCCGGTGCAACATCGCAAATGCCGAGACACTCAGCCTCCTCAAGAGTAAACAACCCGTCGGGTGTCGTTTCTCCAGCTCCAATGCCGAGTACACTGCCAAGTGCTTCAATTAAGCCTGCTGATCCCATCATATTGCATACAGGGGAGTTACAGACCCTTATAATGTACCGGCCCCTTGGTTCGAGGCTGAACATGGAGTAATATCCTGCAACACCATATACCCATGAAAGATTGACCCCTGAGTAGCTTGCTGCCGCCCTGAGCGACTCCTCTGTCAGATAGTTCTGCGGATGATTATCCTGCAGGGCGTGAAGAATCGCTAACAGGTTGGTTCTGTCAGGACTGAATCTGGTAAATATTTCCTGTTGATCCATCGCAGGCAGTTTTATCTGCAAAAGATACAGAAATTTTTCTTAGTTGTGAAGCTTTCAGGTACTTTAAATTGGTGTCTAACTAAGAACTACGGCTCAAAAAGGGTAACTTTGCGCTTGTCTCGCCAGGACGGAATTGTCAGAACGGCATAACAACCATCCGGCTGATCCGGCAGGCCAGGCATAACATGAAACCCATGGAACCCTTAAGATTCGAAAACGTCACGGCTATTGTACTCGCAGGGGGCAGAA
>DIKJ01000139.1:15994-23792 GCA_002424525.1 Bacteroidales bacterium UBA5621
GTTTCCCAGCTTGAATCACACTTCGGTGAAATATTAATTGGTGGCGGCCATTCAGACAAGTACACTTTCGCTGCTCACAGGGTGATACCCGATGCCGTTGAAGGTATGGGTCCGCTGATGGGCATCTGGTCATGTCTTGGCAGCTCAGGTAACGACCTCAACTTTATTACGGCCTGTGATATTCCGGAAATCAATATCGAATTTGTTAAGAAGATGCTTGACCTTTCGAATGGGGCCGACATCGTCGTACCGGTTAATGGAGTTGATGATTATGAATCCCTTCACGCAATCTACCGGAAATCGGTTATTCCTGCGGCCGGAAAGCTCCTGAAGGAAAAGAAGCTTAAATTATCAGGGTTGTTCGGAATGGTGAAAACAAGATTCATCCCGTTTGATGGCACAGGATGGTACCATAATCTCAATACCAGGGACGACTACGACAGTTACACAGGTTTTAAAATCTGATTCACTGCATTGACAACAAAACCGGAGGAAACGATAATGAAATTCAGCGAATTAATTGAAAAATATTTCTGGTTAATTCTTATTGCGGCCATTGTTATAGGTGTATGGCATCCTGTTCCTTTTCAAGTCCCGCCTCTTCTGCCCAAACTGATCCTTGTGATGATGTTATTGGTAGTATTCCTGAAGATAGATGCACTTGAAGTGCTCGAAAACATAAGGAACTACAAATTAATGATCTATGTTACTATCATCTACATGTTAATAATTCCTCTTGGCTTCTTTTTTCTGATTAAGATCTTTGACAATGACCTGGCAATAGGGATACTCCTTCTGACATCCATGCCTGCGGGTGTTTCAACACCTGCACTTACCGACATCGCCAGGGGAAATATTTCTCTTTCGATGAGCCTGGTTATTACGAGTCAGATGGTTGCTCCTTTAACTGTTCCGTTGTTATTCTGGCTGTTTGTAAGCAGCTCTCTTTCGATTAATATAATATTGTTATTCAAAGATATAGCTATCCTGGTTTTCCTTCCCATGATCCTTTCCCGGCTGATCAGGATCTATTTCCCGGCTTTAATCAGAAAGACTCAGCATTTTTTTACTTCTGCCAATGTGCTCCTGCTTTT
Organism: Bacteroidales bacterium UBA5621; assembly: GCA_002424525.1. Taxonomy (GTDB): domain Bacteria; phylum Bacteroidota; class Bacteroidia; order Bacteroidales; family VadinHA17; genus LD21. Next base: position 17,089 of record DIKJ01000139.1, read on the forward strand.
TGCGTTTGTGTACTTAACCATCTCCTCCCAGAGCAATATAATACTCGCTAATCCCTCAGGCCTTATCTGGAAACTTGCCTTATTATACCTGGTTTTCACCATACTGCATGTTGCCGGATATCTGATAGGATTTAAGGAGAATAAGAAGGACAGGATTTCAATTGCAATCGGTGCTGCGTACATGAATAACGGTATGGCAATTGTCCTGGCAGTTTCCTATTTCAAACCTGAAATCCTAATTTTAATGATCCTCTCGGAAATTCCCTGGAGTACACTTCTCGCTCCGTTTAGGAAAGTTATTTCGCATCTCTGAAATTTACACTCCTCTTTTATAGCCTGTACTTAATTTTTGCCGGGAAATTTCCTGACGGTCTTCACTTCTTCCGTCTGTCAGCGACGGTTACATGAAGATGCCCGATAGCCGGGAATCCAAACTCATTAACTCTTTCTACCCTTACTATGTAATGTCCCGGTTTTTGAAATGAGTGAAGCGTCGAAGCATATTGACCGTCATTCTGGGTCTGGCGCTGAACAACTCCCGAGTTAACCTTCACTTTTTCTGTTCCGTCGCCGAAGTCCCATATTTCATCACCCGTATCACTGCCAAATGTCCTGACAAGGAATGTCACAGGGTCCCCGGGATTAATGTTCAAAGTAGGGTAGTAAGCCGGATGTATTGTCGGGATCCTTCTGTCCGGGTGATCCCTGTCATACACCTGAACGTAGGTAAAGTCATAATCAACATTGCCTTTCGAATCGGTTATCTTAAGTATTTCGCTGTATTCACCGGCCTTTTCGTAGCTCCTTGACTGAACTGCTCCCTCTGCCGTTGTTCGGTCTGTAAAAATCCATTGATAAGTAACAATCTCGCCTGACAGACTTAATGATTTGGACCCGTCGAGAGTAATTTCATCACCCGTCCTGGCGAGCAAACGGGGCCTGGCAATTGCCAGCAGAGCCGGTTTATACTGTCTGACATAAGCCTCCCATAAGTAGGGAATCGCGTCCTCTGCTTCCCAGACTGATGTTACCGGATCCCTGTAATGAACCCCGAAGTGCAGGTGCACCCATCCCCCGCTGCCTCCCTGTTTACCCATATACCCTATTTTCTGACCCATCTTAATATTGGTCCCGGCTTTTATTTCCGGCTTGATGCTGTTCAGATGGCTGTAACGTATGTACCATCCGCGTCCGTCAACGACCCAGACTACATCTGGCCTTACATCTCCCGGGAGGTCTTTGTAATCATCCATAACTTCATTATTCGAAGAAACAACAAGTCCGTCCGTTGCCGAGAATATCTCTTCCATTCCCTCTGCCCCTCCGAAATCGTGGGTTGCATGGTAACCCATATTATCGCTTGCCAAATTTTCAGCCCACCCCAGGCCCGCAGGTTCATTCTGCGACTGAGTTCTGCTGGCCATCCATGCCTGCTTGAGTGGAAATGCGAATGTTCCTTTTTGAATAAAGGGCGAATTTGCCGGCCAGAGCCTGAACCGGGCATCGCTTTGCAGGATAGCACTTCTGGCGTAATAACTCGAAGTAGCGGTTATTTCCTTAATAACCGGGCAGTCAATTTTTATATTTCCGACCCTTACGGGCAGGTTGTAATTCCCGCATCCAAGAGTTACCTCTTCCCCGTCAACAGAGAGTGTCAGAAAAGCTGCCCTGACAGCCTTACGGAGAGAGTCGCGTACAATGTTAATATCTATCAGTTTCAGCTTTATTACTTCACCATTGATCAGCTCAACTTCCTTTGACTCACCGACATTCAGTCCCACAACCACATTGAGCCTGGTGAGTTCGGAAGATTTGCAGCTTAACAAAATCAGAAGCCCCGACAGATAAAAAACCCGAGAAATCCACATAACGATTTTTTTTGATGATTGGTTTACGTTAAATAATTGGACAATCCCGAATATACTATTTATCCCTGAAAACAGGACTGATTAATGGAATTATATGAATATATTTATTCCGGTTATAAACTCTATTCATCTTCAAAAATTTAACTTATGAAAACTCTTGTTACAGGTATGATCGGACTTTTTGCTATCGGTTTCTTCACCAGCGGACTAAGAAATGGCACTTCCAATACTGATTGTGGTTACAATAAGGATTCAATGGTAGTGGTTATGCGGTTTGAGAGGAAGGTCAAACCAGAGAATGTTGCGCTTTTTAAAAAATCCTTTGATGCCTGCAAGGCAGAAGTGATGGCAAAAGAACCCGGCTGCCTGGACTATTCCTTATTCCAGTCATATAACGACAGTACTTTGTTTTGCCTGACTGAAGCCTGGGCCACCAAGGGAGACCACAACGCTCACATGCTGCTGGAACATACAAAGAAACACATCGCAGAGATCAAAGGGATCAATGATCCTTCGTTTAAATCAAGAACTAACTATACTTACTGGATCTGTCCGGGAGCAAACGGAAAGTAATACCGGGTCTCCGGCATGCTGACTGAGCTGCAAAAAGAAATTAAAAGGACAATTGCCTGAGAAGTTTGATATGGTTTGCAGATCTACCCCGGTTCATAAGAATAAATCTCCTCAAGAAAACTCCCGTCTTCGCTGAGAATAAATTCTATACAGGAATCAAAGATAGTCAGTACATTCCCTGAGATAAACGAATAAAACACCGTAATGACGGTCTTTCCAGCCCTTCCCTGTCTGCCGGGAATGATCCTTTTGTTTGCATAGGATTTTGGAAAGATAGATTCAAGTTCACTTCCCACCATACCTACCTGAATCTTCTGTCCGTTGCTCCTTAACAATATGTAGTTGTCACTCCTGATATGAAAGATTAGATTCCCGTTCAGGGATCCATCGTCCGGGATATAAAGCTCCAGTCCGTTATCATACACCATTCCTATAAATGGCTTATCATTCAGATTATTCATGTAACGGCTGGCTGTGTAGTTCAGACCATACTGCTGTTCTGCAGTTTTGAAGCTTTTCAATTCCGAAAGCCTGGTTTTTGGCAGGTCATTCTCATCAGGACCGGCTTTCACAATGTACAGCTCATCCCGGCCGATATGATCAGTTACCGGCTGCGCCATTGTACCCAATGACATAATAAGCAGAAGAATAGCCGGTAAACATTTTCTCATGCCAGAAGTATTTGAAGATTATTATTAGTCGTTAAAAATAAGAAATAATCTTTCTAACAAGCCAGGCGATCAAAGAGATCGCAACGCTTAAAACGAATTGGCATTTTTGCCCGGACGGGATTTACCTTCCGGCGTAATGGTGATGTGTTGCTCCGGACCTTTTTTTACCGTTTTTCCTTTCAGAGCGCCTGAACGGCTTTTTGCCCGGGAAATCACCAGTTCCTCTTCCGCCGGACTTTTCCTGGGCAATTTCCACAGCTACCCTCTGATTCATGAACTTCGCATTATTAAGAGCTCCGATAAGGTCAGGGGCATGACCGGCCTCAACTTCAAAGAAGGAAAAGGTTTTCAGGAGTTCGATCTTTCCTATCTGAATTTTTCTTCCCTTTGTGTTGCCGTTCACAAGCCCGATAAGCTGTTCCGGGTAAAAGCCATCGGATTTTCCCAGGTTTATGAAGAGCCTGGCATAATTACCAGTATACTCCTCACGGGAGCCTTTTCTGCCCTGTCTGCCGGGGCCGGTCTCTATTTCAGGCACAGGATCAATAAGGTCTTCGCCATAACGATAATCATCGAGAAACCTGTCAAATTCCAGCGAAACCACCCTTTTAAGAAGTTCCTCCCGGTCGAGGTTTGCAAGCTTCGCCTCAATCTCAGGCAGGAATTTTTTAATCTCCTGGTGATCCGTCGCAACATTCTCAAGCTTACTTACCCAGTTAAAAAGCTGCTTTCCGCAGATCTCACTGCCTGTTGGAACAGGTATGGCTTTAAAAGGCTTCTTTACCAGTTTTTCTATTTTCTGAAGATTATGCCTTTCGCGGAGGTGAACGAGTGAGATGGATATTCCTGTCTTCCCGGCTCTTGCGGTGCGTCCGCACCGGTGCGTGTAAACTTCGGAGTCATCAGGCAGACTGTAATTAATTACATGTGTGAGATCGTCCACATCCAGGCCCCGGGCAGCGACATCTGTTGCCACGAGCATATGGAGACCCCGCGACCTGAATTTCTGCATCACCGCATCGCGCTGCGCCTGCGAAAGATCGCCGTGGAGCGCATCAGCATTGTAACCATCATTGATAAGCTTTGAAGCCACTTCCTGCGTTTCCTTTCTTGTCCGGCAAAAGACGATTGCATAAATATCCGGTTCAAAGTCAGCAATACGTTTAAGCACTTTATATTTATCCTTTGCCTGAACCAGGTAATAACCATGACTGACATTTTCGGCAGATGAGTTTTTTGTCCCGATAGTAATCTCACGCGGTTCGTTCATGTATTTCCTGGCAATTGAAGCGATCTCTCCCGACATGGTTGCTGAAAAAAGAAGGGTCCTTCGGCCCTCCGGTACTTTTTCCAGGATTTCATTGATACTGTCAAGGAATCCCATATTAAGCATCTCATCAGCTTCATCCAGAATTACTGTATTGACACCGGCCAGGTTTGCAGCCTTTCGCCCGATAAGATCGATCAGCCTTCCCGGAGTGGCAACGATGATCTGTACCCCTTTTCTCAGTTCCCTAATCTGATTATCAATGCTTGCACCTCCGTAAACGGCAAGTATTTTTACCTTGCCTGTATATTTTGCATAGTCCGCAAGGTCGCCCGTAATCTGAATGCAAAGCTCCCGCGTGGGGCAAAGTACAAGTACCTGAGTGCTGTTTGTTTCTGTATTGGTCGACTGAACCAGAGGCAGACCGAAAGCCGCAGTTTTTCCTGTTCCTGTTTGTGCGAGTGCTATTATATCAACCTTATCTTCCAGCATAAGGGGGATTACTTTTCCCTGAACCGGCATGGGTTGTTCAAATCCCATTTCCCGTATTGCTTTGAGTATCCCGGGAGTGAGTCCCATTTCTTCAAAATTCTTCATCAATTATTTTTATGGTGTGCTTCCGGGTGCGATGGATTTGTTATCCCGGCTGAAATGAACTCAGATACAGACAGGGCAAAACGCCTGATTACGCCTTGCGGAAACCGCTTTGTTAATAAGGGCGCAAAGGTAATCAAATAATCATGATAATGATTTTATTCCTTAAATAGTTTGACTTTTATGGCGGAAGGCCCCTTTGGCCCCTTGCTGATCTCAAAGAGTACCACGTTATTTTCCTTTACAGCCTCGAGCAGATTGTTTGCATGTACGAAAACTCTAATGTTCGACGCCAGATCGCGGATAAAACCAAAACCTTTCGAATCATTGTAGTAAGTAATAACTCCCTTTCGCTCCAGAGTTGAAGCATGCTCAGGTTTGTTCCTGGTATTCGTCAGATCAATGCTTTCCACATCAACAACAGTTTTATTATCCGGATCCGGAGGAGTTGAGGTGATCATTCCGAACTCATCGACATAGGCGATCATATCATCGAAACTAGCACTTTTAGTCTCGCTTTTCTTCTTTGCACGCTTTTGCTCCTTATCCTTTCTTTTTTTCTCCTTCTTGTTTCTTACTTCCTTTTTGCCGAATGTTTCCTGAGATCTGCCCATAGGTATGTATTAGTCTTTTTAATTGTTATATCTGTGACCAGCTTAACGTGATGGTGTGCAGTGATAAACAAACCGGTTGTGATTGTCAGAAAAATGCGCAAAATCGCGAAGCTCGATCAGGAGGTAAAGGTACTATTATTTCCTTTATTTAAACATATTTATAATTAACCCAGGTTGCAAGTTACTGGTTACTGGTTGCTAGTTAATTGAATATGAATATTTTATTGCTTAATAATTGAATAATTTTTGACTAAATGACCTATTACTCTATAAACCAGAAAATAACAAGCAACCAGCAACCAGCAACCAGCAACATAAGCTAATTGCTTCATGCACAATATGTTATTATTTGTCGTATCACTTATCCCCTACATCATGAATAACTTTTCCCATGGCTTTCGTCAGATCAACCTCTTTTGAAATACCATTTACTGTCACTTTATATGTACCGTAGAAAGCCGGAACCGAAAAGATTCCGTCGGTACCGGCAGTTCCGGATACCGTTGTCCACCACTCCCTGAAGATAAGGTCCTTATAGGCATTTGCGGCCGGAGTCGGTGTCCAGTCGCGTTTATAAAGTGATGATACCGGTATCCAGTTGGCGCCCTCCCAGAATCCCCACATCAGTATACCTTCGACTGCGGGATGTGCAAAACAGATCCGGTAATAGTCAGTGAGCTCCCTGGCTTTGAGCTCTTCTTCTTCCTGAGACATCACGGTAATCTTGTCCCTGTAGTATTTTGAACGCTGGCCGGGCATATTGAACTCGGTGATCTTTACAGGCAGGTTGAAAACCGCCAGCGAATCAAGGGCACGCTTTAGCTGAATGCGGTCGAAGGTCTCAGCATGAAGGTGTCCCTGGACACCTATTCCGGCAACCGGGACACCCTGTTTCAGCAGGTTCCTTATATGGGCCATATAGTCAGCCAGCCTGTTGCCTGTAAGTATATCGTAATCATTTAACCAGAGCCTCGCTTCCGGATCGCCGGCAAGGGACCATTCCGCCATCAGCTTTGTTATATCCGGACCCAGTCTCTCCTCATAATAGTTGCCATGGATCATTTCGTTGTTAAGATCGTATTCCGCAAAACGTCCCCTGTAGCGGCTTGTTATTGTC
>DIKJ01000139.1:23821-24349 GCA_002424525.1 Bacteroidales bacterium UBA5621
GGCTGAACAAACTGGGGAATTCCCCAGAACAGGTTATGTCCTCTTAAAGGTATTTTATTCTCTTCCGTCCAATTCAGGATCCCATCCACCGTATTGTAATTGACTTCCCCTCTGCGACGCTCCATGTCTCCCCATTTCACAGCATTTTCCGTTACGGCAGAATTAAAATTTTCCAGGAATTTTTCCTTGTATTGCTTAAGGTCATTTTCTGATATCCTGCCCCCTGCCAGAGAGTTGGCTATTGCACATCCGAACCAGAACTCATGCTTCAGTTGCTGAACGGTTACCTGATCGCCCGGTCTTGCTTTAACAATAAGCTCTCCCATTCGATGTTTTGCAATGGATTCATTAATACCCGGATACTGGCCGTTGGTACCCCGGGAAGTCACTATCTGAAGGATACAAACCGCCAGAAAGAGGACAATAAATTTTCGCGATAAAGAATTGACGTTTTCCATTTCAGTTTATTGAGGTTCATTTGCTGTTCTTTGACCTTTCTGTTATTAATTAGTGTCTGTCCATAAAGTC
>DIKJ01000188.1:0-1136 GCA_002424525.1 Bacteroidales bacterium UBA5621
TACTGATGCTTAAACCTTTACTTATATTAGCCGGCACTGTTTCACTGTTTCTTGGGATTATCGGGATCTTTGTGCCGGGATTGCCTACTACCCCGTTCATTCTGCTAACTGCAGGTCTCTATGTACGGAGTTCACCGGCATTATATAATAAAGTAGCAAATAACAGAATTACAGGACAGTTTTTAACAGCGCAATCAAGTGAAATTAAAGTCAGGACAAGGAACATGGCCATCTCAATCATGTGGCTGATGATAATTTTCGTATCGGTATTTGTATTTGAGAATATTGCAGCTGTCATTATACTGATAGTTGCCGGTATTGCAGGAACAATTTTCAAACTAAAATATTTCAGGCGGCAAAAAGATAAAGAATGATATTCCAACTATTTAAATAATTAACAGTATGAAAAACAAAAAACTCACAACAGCTTCAGGCAAGCCGTACTTCGAAAACGAAGACAGCATGACCGTTGGTCCAAGGGGGCCTGTTCTCCTGCAGGATTTCTACCTGCACGAGAAACTGGCACATTTCAACCGTGAGAGGATCCCTGAACGTGTCGTTCACGCCAAGGGAACAGGCGCATACGGAACCTTTACCGTTACAGGTGATATATCGAAATACACAAGGGCTAAACTCTTCTCCAAAGCAGGCAATAAATGCCGTGTTCTCATTCGCTTCTCGACAGTCGGAGGTGAAAAGGGAAGTGCTGATACTGAAAGGGATCCCAGGGGGTTCGCTGTCAAGTTCTATACTGAGGACGGGAACTGGGACCTTGTCGGGAACAATACACCGGTATTTTTCATCAAGGATGCAAAAAAGTTCCCTGATTTCATTCACACCCAGAAGCGGGACCCAAGGACCAACCTTAAGAGTCCGACAATGATGTGGGATTTCTGGAGCCTTAATCCGGAAAGTCTTCACCAGATCATGATTCTTTTCAGCGACAGGGGCACACCTGACGGATACCGCTTTATGAACGGATACGGCAGTCATACATTCTCAATGGTCAGTAAGAAGGGCCAGAAAACTTGGGTGAAATTCCATTTCAAGACACAACAGGGAAACAAAACGCTTACCGGTCCGCAGGCCGAAGAGATAAAAGGGAAGGATCCCGACTATTCCCAGAGAGACCTGGT
>DIKJ01000188.1:1184-15063 GCA_002424525.1 Bacteroidales bacterium UBA5621
AAAAAATTCAAATGGAACCCATTTGATGTAACCAAAGTATGGCCGCAGAAAGAGTTCCCCCTGATTGAAGCAGGAGTTATGGAACTCAATGAAATCCCGGCCAACTATTTTGCCGATGTTGAACAGGCAGCCTTTGCCCCTGCGCATACAATTGACGGAATAGGTCTTTCTCCTGACAAGATGCTTCAGGGACGCATACTCGCATATCCCGATGCCCACAGATACAGGCTGGGAGCAAATTATGAGCAGCTGCCGGTCAACAGACCCATTGTGCCCGTTCATCACCATCAGAGGGATGGTTTCATGAATGTTGACGGAAATCACGGTTCAGCGCCAAACTATTATCCTAATAGTTTTGATAATATTGTTGCTGACAAGGACTATAAGGAACCTTCTATGAAGCTTGACTCGACCCTGGCTGACACCTGGGACCGCAACGAGAACGATGATGATCATTATTCCCAGCCGGCCACTCTCTTCAGAAAGGTGATGACCGACGAACAGCGAAGAAATACTGTAAGCAATTTCGTAGGCAGTCTTAAAGGTGTGACCGGTCCTAAAAAGAAAGAGATCTTAACCCGCCAGCTTGACCACTTCCGGAAGGTCGACGAAAAGCTGGCGAAGGAAATTGCCAAAGGGCTGGGAATTAAGTAGGCAGTTGGCAATAGGCAGTCGCAGCAACGCGAAGATTCCGCGAAAACGGAATAGGCAATAGGCAATAAGAATTAAGAAGGAAACAATATAAACTAATTAACAATCTAAAGTATTTAAAATAAAATTATTATGGCAGAAATTGGAAGATCAATCGTAAAAATGGACGTTGATGAACTGCTCAACCTCCTTAACAAAGCGCTGGCCGACGAATGGCTCGCTTATTATCAGTACTGGGTCGGGGCAAAAGTCGTTAAGGGTCCGATGAAGGATGCAGTAACCAGTGAACTGGTGCTGCATGCAACCGAAGAACTTACGCATGCGGAGTTGCTTGCCGTCAGGATCGTTCAGCTTGGCGGAACCCCCGTATTGTCCCCCGACGAGTGGTCAAAAATCACAAACTGCGGCTATGATGCCCCGTCTGATCCGTATGTGGAGGAAATACTGAATCAGAACATAAAAGGCGAACAATGTGCTATACGGACTTACAGTAAACTCCTGGATATTACAAGGGAGGCCGACCCTGTTACTTATAACATTATCCTTCAGATAATTACCGACGAGGTGGAACATGAAGAGGACCTGGTGGCACTGAAGGAGGACCTCGAATTAATGCTTGAAAGAAGAAGGTAATAAAAACGGTTTTGAAGAAATAAAGAAAAATCAGTCTGAATTGTTTCAGGGGCTGTTAAAAGAGTTAATTTTAACAGCCCCTTTTTTATCAATAATGAATGAATTTGACACAAAGGCAGAAGGCTGGGATGCGAATCCCATGCATATTGAACGGGCTGAAGCGATAGCTGAACAGATACTTGAAAGAATCCCTGTCAGACCCTGGATGAATGCTCTGGAATTTGGAGCCGGCACAGGGATCACAAGTTTTCTTTTAAAGGATCATCTTAAAAAGATTACCATGATGGATAACTCACCTGAAATGGTGAGGGTAATGAATCAGAAAATCTTATTCTCAGGGGCTTCCAACCTTTCGGCAATCTATTTTGATCTTGAGAAGAGTCCCTTTTCTGATGAAAAATTTGACCTCATTCTGACACAGATGGTCCTTCATCATGTAAATGACGTTCAGGATATTATTGGCAAGTTTTATTATATGCTGAATCCGGGAGGCCATCTGGCATTGGCAGATCTTTATCCTGAGGATGGCTCATTTCATGGAATTGATTTTCATGGTCATAAAGGATTTGACACGGGGGAATTATCAGCACTGGCAGAAGAGAAAGGCTTCATGAATATCAACAGCAATCATTGCTTTACCATAACCAGGCAAATCTCCCCGGAGGAGATCAGGCAATTTGATCTTTTTTTGCTGACTGCAAACAAAGTCTGATGAAATCTGTTAATGTAGCAATTAAACAAATAAATATTCAAACATGGAAATTACATTCGATGGCGGCAAAGTAATAACAGCCCACACACATTCTCACATAATCAGGACCGATCAGCCCGTCAGCGGCGGCGGAGGCGACACAGCCCCCGCCCCTTTTGAACTCTATCTTGCTTCGATCGGAACCTGCGCGGGTATTTATGTCAAATCATTCTGCGACAGGAGGGAAATACCTGCAGAAGGCATCCGTATCATTCAGAATATCGAATTCGATCCTCAAACCCGGGTCCCTTCAAACATCAGGCTGGATATTCAGCTGCCGGCGGATTTCCCTGAGAAATACAGGGAAGCCGTTATTTATGCGGCAGAACTCTGTGCTGTAAAGAAGTCAATTAATAATCCCCCTAAGTTTGAAATAATCACATCAACCCATTAACCAGAGGGAACTTATCATAAAACCTCAGTGCCTCCTGTGACTTCTCAGTGTCCCACAGTGCCAGTTCTTCAATATTAGTCACACAGAGATCCACTGAGTACTCACAGGAGTGCACGGAAAATTATTATTAAACCATGTACATATTTATAAGCTGTTCAAGGAGTTCCTGCTTACCGCTTCTCATTTCAGGCTCGCCTGTTTTCAGCGCAATCGTCCTGAGCTCTTCGAGTGTCAGCTTTCCCTTTTCATAATCTTTGCCGGAACCTTTGTCGAACGATGCATACCGTTTTTTCCTCATGGCGAGGTAATCGCTCTCCTTCAATATCTTGTCAGCTATGAGAAGAGCACGTGCAAAGGTATCCATTCCGCTTATGTGAGCTATGAAAAGATCTTCATTGTCAGTGGATGTCCTCCTTATGTGAGCGTCAAAGTTGATGCCACCTGTTGTGAACCCTCCTGCCTGCAGGATAACCATCAACGCCTCAGTTATCTCGTAAACGTTTGTCGGGAACTCATCGGTATCCCATCCGTTCTGGTAATCACCCTTATTGGCATCGATGCTTCCCAGCATTCCTGCATCGGCAGCTACCTGAAGGTCATGAACAAAGGTATGTCCCGCAAGGATCGCATGGTTCGTTTCGATATTCAGCTTGAAGTCCTTTTCAAGTCCATACTGCCTCAGGAAGCCGATAACTGTCGCCGAATCAAAATCATACTGGTGCTTTGAGGGCTCCATGGGCTTGGGTTCAATCAGGAATGTTCCGGTGAAACCATTCTTCCTCCCGTAGTCGCGAGCAAGCGAAAGCATCATACCCATATGATCAAGCTCCCTCTTCATATCGGTGTTGTGAAGAGTGGTATAGCCTTCCCGGCCGCCCCAGAATACATAATTCTGACCTCCAAGCTCAATCGTGGCCTGAATGGCATTCCTGAGCTGGACGGCAGCATTGGTCACCACGGCAAAATCAGGATTTGTAGCTGCGCCGTTCATATAGCGCGGATGACTAAAAAGGTTTGCTGTGCCCCAGAGAAGCTTTACTCCGGTATCCTTCTGCAGTTTCTTCATAACCGGTACATATTTTTCAAGTCGCTTCTCGATCTCAAAAACAGTCCCGTTCCCCACTACATCCAAGTCATGAAAACAGTAGAACTCCGCTCCCACCTTGGTAATAAACTCGAATGCACCGTCGATGCGCCGTTTGATCTTATCGTCAGGGTCAGAGGCATCTTTCCATGGAAAGATCCTTGTCCCGTCGCCGAAGGTATCGGTTCCGTCGCCGCAGAATGAGTGCCAGTAAGCAATTGCAAATCTGAGGTGATCTTTCATCTTCTTGCCGGAGACTACCTGATCCGGATTATACCATCTGAATGCCAGAGGATTCTTTGATTTTTTCCCCTCATACCCGATTTTCCCGATTCCGGGAAATGCTTCTTTTTTTCCTTTATTAGCCATTGTAATTTATGTGTTTATGTGTTTATAAGGATAAGCGAAGTTACATTGAGGTCAGAGCCTCCTTCCATCCGGCATAAATATCCTCGTAAAGACCGGATTTCGCGCTCCCGGGATGGGTCACGCCGACTGTCTGAAGGCCCCTGAACGCCTCGTCCCTCGACCTGTAATATCCGCAACCCAGCCCGGCTCCTCTTGCAGCGCCGGCTGATCCGTCGGTATTATACAGGTGTATTTCAGCTCCCGTGATAATGGATAAGGTTTCCCTGAAGATTTTGCTCTGGAACATGTTCGCAGCACCTGCCCTGATGACCGAAGGTGTGATCCCTGTCTCTTTCATAATATCAAGTCCGTACCTGAAAGCAAAAACTATCCCCTCCTGACCTGCCCTGAACAGGTGAGGGGCCGAGTGCCTGTTGAAGTTCAATCCCGAGATTCTTGCGCCGTGGTCCCTGTTCATCAGCATTCTTTCGGCACCATTGCCGAAAGGCATGATTGAAAGACCGTCCGATCCTGGCTGAATTTTTTCAGCAAGGTCATTCATCTCATTGTATGACAGCTGATTGCCAGTAATGCGCTTTAACCATGAATTAAGTATGCCCGTCCCATTGATACAGAGAAGAACCCCTAGCCGGGGATCTGTTCTGCTATGATTAACATGAAGAAAAGTATTCACTCTTGAATGCGGATCAAATTTCTTCTGATCGGTCACACCATAAATCACCCCGGAGGTGCCGGCGGTAGCAGCCACCTCACCCGGATCAAGAACGTTCAGCGACAAAGCATTGTTGGGCTGATCCCCGGCCCTGTAGGATACCGGGATCCCTTCAGGTAATCCCAGCTCATCAGCTATACTGCCAGGCAGGCTTCCCTGTTCGGAAAAGGATGCCTGTGGTTCGGGGAGTATATCAGGATCGAACCCGAAATGTTCCATAAGTTTCGCTGAAACCGTGTTTTCCCTGAAATCCCAGAAAATACCCTCAGAAAGGCCGGTGTATGAAGTAACAATATTGCCGGTGAGCCTCATGGCAATATAATCGCCGGGCAACATAATTTTATAGATGTTATCAAATAGTTCCGGTTCATTCTTTTTTACCCACCCCAGTTTTGCTGCAGTGAAGTTTCCGGGAGAATTGAGGAGAGACGAGAGGCAGTACTCCTTCCCAATGGCTTTAAAAGCCAGTTCCCCGGTCTCAACAGCCCTGCTGTCGCACCATATTATTGACGGGCGCAATACTTTGCGATTTCTGTCGATCGCAACAAGTCCGTGCATCTGGTAAGAAATACCAACAGCCCCGATTTCAGCCTTCTTACTGCCCAGCTGTCTGTTGCAGTCTGCAATTGAAGCTTTCAGATTTTCCCACCATGTTTCGGGATCCTGTTCAGCCCAGCCAGGTTTTTCAGCAATTATTTTCATTTCATCGGAGGGGTAAAAGGCCGAAGCCAGCGTTTTACCCGACTCCCCGTCAATAACCGAAGCCTTAACCGATGAGCTTCCAATATCTATTCCAAGTAACAGCATAATGTCAGAAAAGTTAAGTTATATTCTTCTTTGTGTCCCTTTGTGTAACCTCTGCTAACCTCTGTGCAACAAAGAGATAACTTAGACAGAGAACCACTGAGGAGACACAGAGGCCACAGAGAGAAGAATTTGAGATTAAAATTATTTACCTGATTCGGGGTATATCCGCGTACCTGTAGTTAAGATAAAGTTCCAAATCCTGTTCCGCCTTTTCAAGTCCTCGCGGCAATTCCATTCTCGAGAAGGTCTGAAAATAAAGGATACATCCGTCTCTCCAGATCTTTGCATCCCGCTCCTGTTTCAAAAGTAACGATTTTACCGTTTCAAACCTCTCATCATCGATATGTTTTTTTTGTTTTTTCCCACTCTTTCTGCATCCATCTCACTGAATTGACTCCATCATGATATTTATGTGAGTTAACCGCAGCAGAACTCTGAATACAAGTTTAATGATTTTGATCCGCGTTACCCGGAACCGTCTGATCAGATTTCCTCATTGTTGAATCCCGGACTATGAGCTTATGCTTTAGAATGATAGTGCTGTAATCAAACTTCTCCTTGTTAGTGAGTTTGTTAATGAGAGAAGTTGCGGCTATCTCACCTATCTCTCTTGCAGGATAATCAACAGTTGTGAGATTAGGTTTGATCACCTGGCTCACCGGCTCATTATTGAATCCTGCCACTGCAACCTCGTCAGGGATCTTAATACCTGCCTTTTGCAATTCAACCATCACAGCAACAGCAGAAGTGTCGTTTGCAGCAAATATTCCGTCAGGTCTTTTTTTCATTCTCAGAATAGTGTTTGCGGCATCGATACCGGTCTGATTATTGAGTTCGCTGACGAAAAGCAGATCAGGATTATATTTTATTCCGTTATCAGCGAGAGCCTGTCGGTAACCTTTAAACCGTTCGGAGTAAACATTACGGAGGAGATTGCCTGCAAGGTGAATTATCTTTCGGCATCCCTGTTCTATCAGATGGCTGGTGGCCTCATACCCGGCTTTGTAATTATCAATCACAACACTCATACAGCCATGACATTCAGCCACCCTGTCAAAAAATACCACCGGTATTTCTTTATTGAACAGCAGATTGAAATGATCGAGATCGCGGGTATCATAGGCCAGAGAGATCAGTAATCCGTCCACCCTGCTATTGAAAAGGGTTGAGATGCAAGTTACTTCCTTCTTCTCGGATTCCTGCGAACTGCTGATTATCAGTCCGTAGCCAAGTTCGTTCGTGATTTTTTCGATGCCGGCGATGGCGGTAGCCATAAAATAGCTGTTCAGTTTAGGCACAACCACACCCACTGTTTCGGTTCTCTTCTTCCTCAGACTGCTGGCAAACTTGTTTCGCTGGTATCCCATTTCATTCGCCAGTGCTTTGATTTTTTCCCTTGTTTCCAGTTTAATGTGAGGATGATCCTTCAGACCTCTGCTGACTGTCGACGGTGAAATATTCAACGCTGTTGCCACATCGTAAATAGTAACCTCCCTGTTGCCTTTCATCGGTTAATTTTTTTTATTGAGTCAGGATTTGTTGAATAAACAAAGCCTTCAACAAAAGTAACATAAATAGAAAGAAATGTAATAACGACGAATGATAATTCGCAACCGATTGCATTTTCTTCTGTAACCGGTTGCATTTATTAAATATTCTTCATAATTTTATTTTTTTGTAAAAATCACCTTGCAACCTAACTATCTGATATTTTATCCTTTATTATGCCTGCCCGGATTAATAAGTTCTCACTATACCCAATGAACCGACCATGCTTTCACATTTGTCAAGTAAAATTTCGGCACTGGCTCTGTTTTGTTTGATCGCTACAGACAGCTTCAGCCAGAAAATCGCTTCAATCGAAGTGGAATTCCCAAAAACTGCTTACGGTCTTGAGATGCCGGTAAGCGTCAACCTTGATGAAATAACTTACCTTTCCGACACGCTCCTGAATCTTTACAATATAACCGGTGGTCAGAGAAAGGCGATACCTTTTCAGGTCGAGCCGGGGGGCACGCGCCTGCTCCACTGGATCGTGGCTGCAGGGTCGGGTTCCGGTGAGAAGCACCAGTTTGAGCTTGTTCAGGAAAAAGCAATCCCATTTCCCCAGGTTACAGCATCTGCCGGCGACGGAGTGTTAAAAATCCATAAGGGGGATCAGGATCTGATCCAGTATTATTTTAAAACGCTTTATCCTCCTGAGGGGGTCAACGAAGCGTATAAAAGAAGCGGTTTCATCCATCCCCTCTGGTCGCCTTATGGCCAGGTACTTACCCGCATCCAGCCACCCGACCATTACCATCATTACGGCATCTGGAATCCCTGGACTCAGGTTGAGTATGAGGGAGAACGGATCGATTTCTGGAACATAAACTCAAGACAGGGAACCGTGCGTTTTGCGAATTTTGTAACAGTGCAGGACGGACCGGTTTTTTCGGAATTCAAAGCCCTTCATGAACATGTGGTCTTCAAAAAGAGCGGAGAGGAAAAGGTTGCACTGAACGAAGTACAGGGAGTACGGGTGTATCGTCCCCAGGAGAGCCAGCCGTTCTTTATCGTCGATTTCAATATAGAGATGAACTGCGCTGACGAATCACCATTCAAAATCCTCGAATACCGTTATGCCGGCCTGGGATGGAGGACCACGGAGAAGTGGGATAACAAGAACAGCATGGTTCTGACTTCAGAAGGATTGACCAGGAAGGATGCCGATGGCAGCAAGGCACGCTGGTGCATCGTTCAGGGAGCAATCGACGACGATTATGCAGGAGTTGTAATGATGTCTTTCCCGACAAACTATAATTTTCCCGAACTTCTGAGAATATGGCCCGAGAACCAGTACGACAGAGGGGATATGTTTGCCAATTTCTGTCCGACGAAAGATATGGACTGGCTGCTGCATCCGCGGCAGAAATACGTACTCAGGTACAGGTTTCTTGTTTATAACGGCCGTGTCGATATGGAAAAAGCAGAGAATGCCTGGCATTATTATGCCTGGCCGCCGGAAATAACTGTGAAAAAAGTTCAATAAATTCCATGCTTTCGCGTCCTCAGAGAGCTCCTTACGGTACCAATTTTGTCAAAATATACTATTTTTACCCATTATGAAGAGAAGAAAATTTATATCAAAGAGTCTGACAGCTGCAGCAGGAACGTTCGTACTTCCAACAATTGTTCCCTCATCGGTTTTTGGAAAAAACCCACCCAGCGACATGATCAATATCGGCCAGATCGGGTTTGGGAGGATAGCCATGACACACGACCTTGCTGAGACCATGAAATACGACAGTGCAAGGGTAACAGCCGTGGCTGACTACGATTCCCTGCGGCTGGCAAAAGGCAGGGAGTTCATTGAAAGCTTCTACACCAGGAAAACAGGCAAAAAGGGATATGTCAATGTAAAGACTTACGGTGACTATCATGATATAATCGCCGATAAAGGGATTGATGCAGTGATTATTTCCACGCCGGATCACTGGCACTCACAACCTGCTATTGAGGCAGCTCTTGCGGGGAAAGACATTTACCTTCAGAAGCCAACCTCTCTCACTGTTACCGAGGGACGGTTACTGAGCGATGTTGTACAAAGGAAAAAGGTTATCCTTCAGGTTGGTACACAGCAACGCTCCTCGGAACAGTTCAGATATGCAGCGGAACTGGTAAGGAACGGCAGAATAGGCAAGCTTGAGACAGTGAAAATTGGTCTTCCCGGCGATCCTTCAGGTCCGGAAGCGCCGCCCCAGCCGGTCCCGAAGAACCTGAATTATGACGGATGGCTCGGGTCCACTGCCGAAGTGTATTACACAGAGATACGCGTGCATCCGCAGAACAGCATTACCGACCGCCCGGGCTGGCTCCGGTGCGAGCAGTTCGGAGCAGGTATGATTACCGGATGGGGACAGCATCATTTTGACTCTGCCGCCTGGGGCATGGACACCGAACTGACCGGCCCGGTAGCGGTGGAAGCTGTAGCTCAGTTTCCGAAATCAGGCCTGTGGGATGTTCATGGTGACTTCATGTCGAAGGCAGAATATGCAAATGGTATAACAATGCTCACCAGCGGCGGCTATCCAAACGGAATAAGGTATGAGGGGACAGATGGCTGGATATTTGTCACACGGGGAGACTACAGCGCCACTCCAAGCGATCCCGTAGCTACTGACAGGAATCTGCAGGCTCTCAGTGCCAGCGACCCGAAGATACTGACATCAGTGATCGGGCCCAATGAGATCCACCTTTATGAGAGCCGGGAACAGCATGGCAACTGGCTCGATTGTATCAAATCAAGGAAGGAACCCATATCACCCGTTGAGATCGGACACCGTGCCTGTACCGTCTGCCTGATCATTCATATCGGCATGAAACTGGGCCGCAAGCTCGACTGGGACCCCGTAAAAGAGAGGTTTGTCAATGATGACGAAGCGAACAGCTGGCTCTCAAGGCCGCAACGCAAACCGTATGGAACAAACTATATTCAAATGTAGGCTCATGAAGATAATTTATTGCCTCACACTCGTGTCACTCCTGGGTGTCATTGTTTCTTTCCCGTCAAGCGGAGCAAAAATTACCGCTGAAAAGGTCGGATCAAAGATTCATGTGACTATCGATGGGAAGTTTTTCACAAGCTATATTTTTTCGGAGGATGAAAAATATCCGTTCTTCTACCCCGTCAACGGGCCGGTGTCAGGCGGATCAGTAACATCGATGCGCAATGCCGTTTATCCTCATCACACCTCGCTTTTCTTCGGGTGTGATCTGGTAAACGGAGGCAATTACTGGCAGGAGGGGCTTGAACGTGGAAGGATAATATCCGTTAATGCGCAGATAGAGAGGCAGGGCGGAGATACGGTCGTTATTACCGATGAATGCATCTGGAGCCGCCCGGGGGCACTTTCTCCGGTAAAAGATACCCGAAGGTATATAATAACCTCCCCCTCGGCAGCCATGACCCAGATTGATGTTGAGATAACCATGGAAATGCTTATGGACGTGCATATCCGGAGAACGAACCACTCTCTTTTCAGTGCACGGATGGCCGCCGATCTGGCCGTGACCAGCGGGGGAACAATGATAAATGCCGAGGGGGCAAAAGGTGAGAAGGATACCTTCGGCAAAGGATCTGCATGGATAGATTATTACGGAAAACGTGGCGATGGTGTCGAGGGACTTGCCATACTGCAGCATCCTTCAAACCCATGGTATCCTTCACCCTGGTTTACAAGAGATTATGGATTCATCTCACCAACTCCGATGTACTGGCCGGAGAACGGTGAAGAGACTTTCCTGAAAAATGGGACACAGCTTCCGCTCAGGTACCGGGTGCTTGTACATGCCGGAACCCATGCCGAAGCCGGTATTGCAAAAGCCTTTGAAAAATACAGGTCCGGCAAATAATCAACGGTTTAACTCACGACTTACCACTCACGCCTCATAACTCACGCCTCATAACTCACAACTACCTTCTCCCTCTTCTGTAAATACAATCTTTCATATCGCACAGGCTGCAGGTATATGGAAGCCGTTTAACCTTTTCCCCGATCCCGATAAACCCGCTTACTGACTTGACAGGGTCCATAAGTGCTGACGGGGTCAGGCGTATTCCGCAGAAATTATAGGGAATAAGGCGGAACAGTTTGTGTTGCTCAGCGACATCCCAGCCGCAATAGCCCGGACTATACCTGTTTGTGATCCTTCTCTTTTCGCCAGCCACCGAAGCCTCGAGGCTCTCCTGCATAAGATCAGCTGCAGCCTCAACAATCTCGCTTCCGACAACATCATAAAGATATCCTTTCAGAAGATCACCCTCTCTCATCTCTTTCCTGCTTTTTGAGCCGATCTCTCTCCCGGCCGTGCAGAGAAAAAGAGCAACTGATCCGGATCTTTTCATCTGCCCGTATATTATCCTGCCTATATTGAATGTGTGGTGATCCAGGCTAAGTGATTTCTCTGAATCGTTGAAACTGGCAACGGGCCAGATGTGGTATTCAGCCCTGATATCACAAATCTCCTCAGCTTCTGCGAGGATCCCGCTTAACAGTTCTGTGACCGTTTCATGCGATTCCCCGTCCTTATACCCCATAAAACTCTCAATCTGAGTTATATTAAGATTCAGATCCGAAAAACGATATTGAAATCTGGCGTTTGTCATTTACTTTACAATAAGGCACGGATTGTAAATCCGCGCCAACATTGGTTTTATCATCCAAGTCCCGCTTCTTTTACGATCCTTTCAACAACGGCTTCCCATCCCAGGGTCATCAGATGAATGCCATTGACTCCCTTCTTACCTCTGATTTTTTCAATGGTTTCAAGTGCTATCTGAATTCCCTCCCCGCCTGCTGAATCACCTGCTCTTTCCATTCTTTTCAGGATGTTGTCCGGCAATGTGATGCCCGGAACCTTTGAATGAAGATAGTGAGCCATCCGGTAACTTTTCAGGGGGGCGACGCCAACAAGAATATAAACCTTATCCAGGATTCCTCTTTTCTCAAGCTGACCGAGCCACATATCAAGTCTGTCCGGTTCGAAAATAATGTTCGTCTGAAAGAACTGTGCACCGGCATTTGCTTTTTTATGATCCCGTATTGCCTGCAATTCCGGATCGGAAGCAAAAGGTGATGTGGCAGCACCAAGAAAGAACTTAGGAGGATCCTTTATCTTTCTTCCATCGAGGAATATACCTTCATCCCTCATCCTGCGCAGTATCCACAGCATCTGAACGGAATCCAGATCCACGAAATTCATATCGCTTACCGGTGCAGGGCCTATACGTGAACTATCGCCCGTTATGCAGAGAATGTTTTTTATTCCCATACCGTTTGCTCCGATCACTGCCGACTGAAGCCCCGTGCGTGTTGTATCACGGGCAGCAATTTGCAGAACGGGCTCAGCGCCCAGGTCATGTGCAATTTTACTGCAGGCAATGCTCGACATTTTCGGGGTGGCGGAAGAGGCATCCGTGAAATTGATTGCAGTTACGAATGGTTTTACCATTTCGATGCCATTTGCCAGTTTCCCGCTGTCCGGACCGAGAGGAGGAACAACCTCCGTTGCTACAACAAATTCACCTCTCCTCAATCGTCGCTCCAGATCTGAAACAGGTTCGTTGTATGACGGGGGGTGAAAATCTGAATCACCCTGCCACCATGCAGGTTGCCTCACAGTCATAAAGACGCTCTCCCATACTGCTGATCTCTCCTCACTGTTTTTTGAAAGGAGAGCTTTTATGAACCTGCCTGTACCCACTTTTCTTACCTGCCAGACCACATCGCCCCAGGTCTCACATCCGACCCTGTTCCAGTCAAGAGGCGGGAGCACTTCCATAAGTTTTTCCGCTCTCCCTTTTCTGAGCGCGCGTTCAAATATCCGGTTCCAGACGCACCATCGGGTTTCATCAACATAGCATCTTTTTGAGGGAGTAACGCCGCCGCAGGGTCCGTTCCTCATTCCCTTCGGGCACTCCATCGGGCATATGAACGCGGTTTCCTGAAGAAGGCAGTTCCCGCACATCCGGCAACCAAAAAGAGGCCCTTTGACCATGAGTTCCACCCGTGCCAGCAAGCGTTTGCCTGGTTTCTCCCTTTTAAAAGGATAAAACGCAGGTTGCCATCGACGTACAGGCTTAATACCAGACATTACTTATTATGATTTATCTGAAACAAAATAATTCGGGTTGCTGTTTGCTGGTTGCTGGTTGCTGGTTGCTGGTGGTGGTTGCTGCCTGCCCGACTGAAAGTTGTTCAGGGGGGTAAGGTTACATGCTGACTAACGACTCTGAAAATACTCCACAAATCTTACCGCAAAATCATCTCTCCCGAGAACAAGGTCGGTCGCCCTGACTATCGGAGTTATCTTTTCAGGATTAGCGATGGGGCAGGTCAGTCCGTTGTAGATTGACAATGCCATAAATGCGGCATTCAATGATTCCCTGTCCGGCAATCCGAAAGATATATTGCTGGCACCCTGCGTTATATTCTGTCCGAGCTTCTGCCGGACAAGACGTATTGTTTCCAGGGTTACCAGACAGGCATTTGGATCGGCACTGACAGCCATGGCCAGCGGGTCGATAATTACGTCTTCCTGCCTGATTCCCGACTTCACTGCTCTTTCGAGGATCTTTTCAGCAATGGCCACTCTTTTTTCAGGATCGTGAGTAATACCGTCGTCATCCATGCAGAGGCCGATTATAGCGGCACCATACTCTCTGGCAACAGGAAGAAGTGCTTTCAGTGAAGCCTCTTCTCCATTCACGGAGTTGATAAGGCATTTCCCCCTGGCCGCTTTCAGGGCGGCCTCTATGGCTTTAGGATTGGGTGAATCGAGGCAAAGGGGAATGTCAAAAGCTGACTGGATTGCCTTTACGGTTTCGGGCAGAAGCTTTATGTCGTCCACACCCGGAAATCCTACATTCACATCGAGTGCGTCTGCACCTGCCCTGATCTGACTCTCTGCCAGCTCCAGCACATACTCAAAATTGCC